>CAIQQR010000119.1 GCA_903874055.1 uncultured Bacteroidota bacterium
AATTGTGCTGCTTCAGCCGAAGGACCTATCACATTTACATGTTGGGTATCCTCATCTTTTGAAAAATAATCATATATACCGTTTACTAGAGGATCTTCAGGACCAACTACAATCATGTCGATTGAATTTTCTAAAACGCAGTTCTTTAATCCTACAAAGTCATTTATTTGAATAGCTACATTGGTTCCAATGCTTGATGTACCTGGGTTCCCAGGTGCAATAAACAATTTATCACAGTGATGACTTTGTGCCATTTTCCAAGCCAAAGCATGCTCTCTACCTCCACTTCCTATTATTAAAATATTCATATATAAATGTTTGCAGCACGAAAGTAAAAATTATTGAAGGTATTTTATTAATTTGGGTCAATTAAATAAACAATTGAATATGTCAACTACAACGCAAAAACACCCAAAAGGGTTATATGTATTGTTTGCAACGGAAATGTGGGAGCGTTTTAACTATTACGGCATGCGTGCTATTTTGGTACTTTTTTTAACCAAGGCGCTACTTTTTGATAAAGTGTTTGCTTCACAGGTATATGGTAGCTATACTGGATTAATTTACTTGACTCCATTATTAGGAGGATATATAGCGGATAGATATTGGGGAAATAATCGTTCCATTATTGCAGGCGGACTGGTAATGGCAATTGGAGAGTTTGTATTGTTTTTTTGTGGTCATTTTTATGATACCCCAGCATTAGCCACTCCTTTATTTTATACAGGCATGGGTTGTATGATTGCAGGCAATGGTTTTTTCAAACCTAATATTTCCAGCATGGTGGGTCAATTGTACCCAAAGGGGGATTCTAAAATAGATGCTGCTTATACTATATTTTATATGGGCATTAACACAGGAGGTGCATTGGGTCCAATTGTTTGCGGTGCTTTAGGAGACACGGGTAAAAGTGGTGACTTTAAATGGGCATTTTTTGCGGGTGGGGTAGCCATGCTTTTAAGTGTGGCCACTCAATTAATGCTTCAGAAAAAATATTTATTGAGCCCAGAGGGAGAAGCGATTGGTATAGCACCAAAAGAGGCACCCAAGTTTTTCCAAAAAATTCCTGTGATGGTTGGGTTTTTATTTTTAATTTCTTTAGTAACCATTGCTTTGGTTTACATAGATATCATGGTAGTAAGCTATTTATTTTGGTTATTACTAGCATGTATTTTATTGATTGCCTTTATAATTTTTTCTGATAAAACATTAGATATTATTGAAAAGAAAAAAGTAGCGGTATTATTTACGGTTTCCTTTTTTGTGATTTTCTTTTGGAGTGCATTTGAACAAGCTGGAGCTTCTTTAACTTATTTTGCATCAGAGAATACGCAAAGAGATTTAGGATTTTTTGTGGTACCAACTAGCTTTTTTCAATCCCTCAATTCTATATTCGTTGTAAGCCTTGCTCCATTGGTAGCATGGATTTGGATTAAGTTAGGGAAAGCAAATAAAGAACCTTCTTCGCCTTTTAAAATGGCAATGGGGTTAATGTTATTAGCACTCGGTTATTTATGGATTGCAACAGGTGTTAATGGAGTAGGTGCTGGCATAAAAGTAAGTATGATTTGGTTGATAGGAATGTATATGATGCATACTTTTGGTGAGCTATGTTTGTCACCAATTGGTTTGTCATTGTTTAATAAATTAGCTCCTTTAAAATTCGCTTCTTTATTAATGGCAGTTTGGTTTACGGCAAATGCATTTGCCAATAAATTAGCGGGTGTATTTAGTGCTTTGTATCCAGAAAATGGTAAAATAACATCCTTTGCAGGTTATCAAATTTCAAACCTGCATGAATTTTTTATGTTCTTTGTTTTCATGGCGGGGTTGGCTTCGATTGTGTTATTTTTCTTGTCAAGCAAGCTTAAGAATTTAATGGAGCACTAGTAGTTATTTTTTAAAATTACAATGCAAATGAAAAAAAAGTTAAAGCATTCCTTTTACTATTTCATCTACTACACCGGGATCTAATAAAGTGGAAGTGTCTCCTAAATTACTGGTTTCCCCTTCGGCTACTTTTCTTAAAATTCGACGCATTATTTTTCCTGATCTTGTTTTTGGTAAACCAGATACAAATTGAATTTTATCTGGTTTTGCAATAGGTCCAATAATACGCGTAACGGTTTGTAAAATATCCTTTCTAACCATGTCGCCAGTACCATGCGTATCCTGTCCATGAGAACCAGTATAAATTATATATGCATAAATACCTTGTCCTTTTATATCGTGCGGATATCCAACTACTGCACTTTCTACTACACCAGCGTGCATGTTAATGGCATTCTCTACTTCGGCGGTTCCAATACGGTGTCCACTTACATTTAATACATCATCTACACGACCAGTAATTCTAAATTGACCTTCTTCATTTTTTAAGGCACCGTCACCTGTGAAATATAAGTTTTCATAAGTGGCAAAGTAATTGGTTCGGCAACGTTCATGATCTCCATAAGTAGTTCTTAATATTGCAGGCCATGGTTGCGTAATACATAAATTACCACGATATAATCCGTCTTCTTTTTCTGTAATTTCATTTCCCTTATCATCTACTAATATCGCTTTCACACCAGGCATTGGATAGGTTGCCCAACCTGGTTTCCCAGGCGTAATACCTGCCATATTAGAAATCATAACCCCCCCTGTTTCAGTTTGCCACCATGTGTCAACAATGGGACATTTCTTTTTACCAATATGCTCATCATACCAATGCCAAGCTTCTTCATTGATAGGTTCACCAACGGTTCCTAATATTTTTAGGCTACTTAAATCGTGGTCTTTCACTGGACCTAACCCAAAGCCCATTAAAGATCTAATCGCTGTGGGTGCAGTATACAAAGTATTCACTTTGAATTTGTCAATGATATCCCAAAAACGACCTGCATCTGGGAAAGTGGGAATGCCCTCAAACATTAATGATGTACCACCAGCACTTAATGGGCCGTAAACAATATAACTATGCCCTGTAATCCAACCTATATCGGCAGTACAAAAGAATATATCATTGGGTTGGTATTGAAATACATTAATAAAAGTATAGTTCGTGTATACCATATATCCAGCAACACTATGCACCACTCCTTTTGGTTTGCCAGTGGATCCTGATGTATATAAAATAAATAAAGGATCTTCTGCGTCCATTTCTACTGCAGGGACTAATTCCAATCCTTGCGATTCTACTTTCTTAATTTCATCCTCCCACCAAATATCTCTCCCTTTTAACATGGATACTGCAGTTCTTGTTCTCGTGCAAACAATCACTTTTTTTACAGTTTTATTTCCTATTAAAGCATCATCAATGACTGACTTTAATGGAATGTCTTTTGCTCCGCGATAAGCGCCATCACAGGTTATAATGAATTCAGCTTTTGCATCTTCTAATCTATCAGCGATACTTTGTGCAGAAAATCCACCAAATATTACACTATGAATTGCACCAATTCTTGCACATGCTAAAATTGCAATAGCTAATTCAGGGATCATGCCCATGTAAACACAAACACGATCTCCTTTTTGTACGCCGTTATTAAGTAGTACTTGTGCAAACTGGCATACTTTTAAATGAAGTTGATTATAAGTGATAATTCGATGATGTTCTTCGGGATCATTTGGTTCCCATATAATTGCTGGAGTATTTCCTTTGCTTTCAAGGTGTCTGTCTAAACAGTTTTCGGTAATATTTAATTTACCTCCTTTAAACCATTCTATTTTTGGAGCTGAAAAATTCCAATCTAAAACTCGGTCCCACTTTTTTTTCCAAGTAAAATTTTCGGCAATCTTACTCCAAAACTCAGCTGGGTGGTCAATACTTTTTTTGTAATCCTCGTGGTATTGTTCGAGACTTTTAATTTGATAAGGGTAGCTCATAGCGCAATCATTAAAATTAGATGTATTAAAGTTACATTTTTTACGCATAAATATTTAACTTGAATGATAACTGGAAAACGATTGCTATGAATTCAGAAAAAAAACAAAGCAGTATTGCATTTGTCATAGGGGCATCTTCTGTGGGTACCTTAATTGAATGGTATGATTTTTATATTTTTGGAATGTTAGCTACCATTTTATCCAAACAATTTTTTCCTGCAGAAGCCGGCACAGCAGCACTTTTAAGCACATTGGCCATATTTGCAGCAGGCTTTATTGTGCGCCCATTTGGTGCATTAGTGTTTGGACGCTTGGGTGACCTGATTGGCAGAAAACATACTTTTTTACTGACTTTGGTCATAATGGGTGGCTCTACTTTTGCAATTGGATTGGTGCCGGGATTTAAAACTATTGGTTGGGCTGCACCTATCATCGTACTTGTTTTAAGACTATTGCAAGGTTTAGCTTTAGGAGGTGAATATGGAGGAGCAGCAACTTATGTTGCGGAACATGCCCCAGCCGGACAACGGGGATTTTGGACTTCCTGGATTCAAACTACAGCAACACTTGGTTTATTTTTAGCACTCGGTGTAATTATTTTAATACGTTCTAATCAAGGAGTAGAAAATTTTAGTGCGGAGTGGGGTGGTTGGAGATATCCATTTTGGATTTCCATTTTATTAGTTGGCGTATCTGTTTTGATTAGAATGCGCATGAGTGAATCCCCCATGTTTACTAAATTAAAATCGGAAGGAAAAACTTCGGCCAATCCATTAAAAGAAAGTTTTGGAAACAAAGCCAATTTTAAAATGGTATTGTTAGCATTATTCGGAGCAGTAATGGGGCAGGGCGTTGTATGGTATACTGGACAATTTTATGCGCAAAGTTTTATTGAAACAGTTTGTAAAATTGATTTCATTCAATCCAGAAATATAATGTTAGTGGCGATATTGATGGCAACTCCTTGTTTTGTTTTGTTTGGTTGGTTAAGTGATAAATTGGGACGTAAATGGATCATGCTTTTGGGAATGTTTTTAGCCATTTGTACCTATCGTCCTATTTATAAAGAATTTATTGCCATTACATCCGCTAAAAATAGAACACAAATTGTTGATGCAAGACTTACGAATGTAGGTCCTAAAATTCCTTTGATTGATGCAAAAGACAAACATAAATTATATGTAAGACAAGTGATTGATACAGTTTATACGGATGGTTCTGTATTTAAATATACAATTACTGATACCTTAATTGGTTTTAATGAATTAGGAGTAGACAGGCCCATTAATTTAATCAATCCAACTTTAATAAAGTACAAAGCAATTAAACCTAATGTAGTGATTGAAAAAACTATGGGTAAATCAGCAACCTGGGATATCATTTGGTTGGTATTTATTCAAATTGTTTATGTAACGATGGTATATGGTCCTGTAGCTGCATTTTTAGTAGAAATGTTCCCAACAAAAATTAGATATACATCCATGTCACTCCCTTATCATATTGGTAATGGCGTATTTGGAGGGTTGGTTCCTTTTTTAGGCACTTTAATTGTTGAGTTTACTAAAACAACCGAAAAGCCAGCTGGGGATGTGCTTGCAGGATTATGGTATCCAATTGGAGTAGCAACAATTAGCTTAATTATTGGTATTGTTTATTTATCCAATAAGATGGATAAAAATGTAATGGATTAAATTTTAAAAACTGATTGTATGAATAGCTTGAAAAAAATGTTAGGGTTTGTTTGGATGATTTTAGCGCCTATAATTATTTGTTTTTTGGTATATGAAGCTTATATAAAAATTGGTGCTGCAAAGCCCACTGAAAAAGCAAATGTCATTTTGCAATGGATAATCATATTGTTCATTTTTACACCCATTAGTTTTGGTTTTTTCTTATTTGGAAAGTATGCTGCAAATAATGAATATGACCAATTGCCCACGTCATCTGAGGAACTTACAAATTAGGAAACGGTTATTTAATATTTGTTAAGTATTTTTGGACATGGCATTAGAAGTAAAAGGACTTTTCAAAAAATATGAGGCACAGGTAGCAGTGGCTGATTTGTCCTTTACTATAGAAAAAGGGTCAGTCGTTGGATTTTTAGGCCCCAATGGAGCTGGAAAAAGTACTACTCTAAAAATGATTGCAGGTTATCTTGAGCCAAATGCAGGAGAAGTAATTTTGAATGGGGTATCTAGTCATAAAGATCCTATTGCATTTAAAAAAATGATTGGCTATTTGCCCGAAGCAAATCCTTTGTATGAAGAAATGTATGTGAAAGAATACTTTTCATTTTTAGCATCCATCCATAAAATTGATCAATCTGCTCAAAGAATTGAAGAAGTAATTTTGCAAACGGGTTTAAAGCCCATGCAACATAAAAAAATAGGTGCGCTCTCAAAAGGATACAAACAAAGAGTGGGAATAGCTGCAGCCATTATTCATAAGCCTGCATTGATATTATTAGACGAACCTACTTCGGGCTTGGATCCCAATCAACTTATTGAAATACGCGCACTAATACAATCATTAAGTAAGGATGCAATTGTTTTATTCTCTACACATATTTTACAAGAGGTTTCTGCCATTTGTTCAAGTGTGTTGGTGTTGCATCAATCTAAATTAGTGGCGAATACTTTAATACATGATTTATTAAAGCCTTCTCAGCCAGCAGTGCGTGTTGTTTTTGAAGAGGAAATAGACACTTTTTTAAGTGATGAATTCTTTAAAAATTTAAATTTTGTTCAAGTAGACAAACATGCGTTAGTAATAAAATCAAATGACTTAACCATTTTGAAAAAAGAGATTTTGAATTACGCATTAGCTAAAGGCTTGAATATCCAAGCTTTGCAAACGCAGGAGGCAAGTTTAGAAGAAATCTTCAAATTGCTTACCCATTAAAAAAAAGGGTGTAAATTGCGTTCTCAAACTGAAACAACTTTTTAGAAAATAAATCATCAAACTATGAGTTACATTGTAGAAGTAAAAGCAAGACAAATTTTAGATAGCCGTGGAAATCCTACTGTTGAAGTAGATGTATTAACGGATGAAGGTGCTATGGGCCGTGCAGCAGTTCCTTCTGGAGCTAGTACTGGTATTCACGAAGCAGTTGAATTAAAAGACAACGATAAAAAGAAATATTTAGGAAGAGGGGTGTTAAAGGCGGTTAAGAATGTAAATACATTAATTGCCAATAGTATTGTTGGTTTTGATATTACTGCACAAGCTGCGATTGACCAAGTAATGATTGATTTAGATGGTACGCCAAACAAAGCTAAATTAGGTGCAAATGCAATTTTAGCGGTTTCTATGGCTGCAGCAAGAGCTGCTGCTGAAGAAGCTAACTTACCATTATACCGTTACATAGGTGGTACCAATGCAAGAACCTTACCAATGCCAATGATGAATATCTTAAATGGTGGTGCACACGCAGATAATAAAATTGATTTCCAAGAGTTCATGATTATGCCAGTTGGCGCTCCATCATTTAGCGAAGGATTACGTTGGGGTGTGGAAATTTTCCACCAATTAAAGAGCACTTTGAAAAAGAAAGGATACAGCACAAACGTAGGTGATGAAGGTGGATTCGCTCCAAACATTCAAAGCAACGAAGAAGCAATCGAAACAGTATTAGAAGCAATAACTGCTGCAGGTTACAAAGCGGGTACTCAAATTGCAATTGCAATGGATGCTGCAAATAGTGAGTTATGGAATGCTAAGAAAAAGAAATATGTTTTCCATAAGAGCTCTGGTAAAGAAATGAGTTCAGATCAATTGGTTAAATATTGGGAATCATGGGTTAAGAAATATCCTATCGTTTCCATTGAGGATGGTATGGCTGAAGACGATTGGGCTGGTTGGAAAAACTTGACTGACACGATTGGTGCTAAATGTCAATTAGTGGGAGACGATTTATTTGTAACCAATGTAGAGCGTTTACAAACTGGTATCGATAAGAAAATTGCAAATGGCTTATTAGTAAAAGTAAATCAAATTGGTACTTTAACTGAAACAATCAATGCAGTAAGCTTGGCACAACATAATGGTTACAATACTATTATGTCTCACAGATCTGGTGAAACAGAAGATACTACAATTGCTGACTTAGCAGTTGCATTAAACTGTGGTCAAATTAAAACAGGTTCGGCTTCAAGAACGGATCGTATGGCTAAATACAATCAGTTAATCCGTATCGAAGAGCAATTAGGAGAAACTGGTGTATTCCCAACAAAAGGTAAATTGAAATTTGGCAACAAATAATTCAATTCAAACTATATAAAAAGGCCCCAATCGGGGCCTTTTTCTTTTTGCGTATTAGTGGAACTATGCTAATTTTACTATAATCGTTATAGTATGCAAGCCTTAAAAAAAATTTTCCCCATCCTTATCAATCGTTATTTTTTAGTATCGGTTGGATTTGTAGTATGGATGTTATTTTTTGATCAACGTGATTATTTCCAACAAAAAGAACGTGCCAGTGAATTGAATAAAGTGGAAGCTGCAAAAAAATATTATAACGACGAAATTGAAATTACTAAGAAGCAATTAAATAATCTGCAAAGCAATCCTACTGCCATTGAAAAATACGCGCGCGAAAGATATTTATTAAAGCGTGAAGGGGAAGAAGTTTATTTATTTGAGGATACTGCAAAGCATTCCGGTACCCCTGTTCAAGAAAAAAAATGATAAAGAAAGAGCGCTATGAAAAAGTGTTGGAATATTTCCAAACACATATGCCAGTGGCAGAAACCGAGTTAACGTATAGCAATCCTTTTGAATTATTAGTAGCTGTTATTTTATCTGCTCAGTGCACTGATAAGCGAGTTAATTTAACAACCCCATCTATTTTTAAACAATTCCCTACACCACAAAAAATGGCAAAGGCAAGTTTTGATGAATTGTTTCCACTTATAAAAAGCATCTCCTATCCCAATAATAAAACCAAGCATTTAATAGGTATGAGTCAATTGCTAGTGAATGATTTTAAGGGGGAAGTACCTATGACCATTGATGAGTTAATTAAATTACCAGGTGTGGGACGAAAAACAGCCAATGTGATTACAAGTGTATGGGACAATCAGCCTAATATGGCGGTGGATACGCATGTAAATAGAGTTAGTAAAAGATTAGGTTTGGTTCCTATGACAGCAACCACTCCATTGGCTGTAGAAAAAGTACTGATTAAAAATATTCCAACTCATTTAGTGCATACAGCGCATCATTGGCTAATATTGCATGGACGTTATGCATGTGTAGCAAGGAACCCTAAATGTGAGGATTGTGGTTTGCAACTTTTTTGTAAATACTTTGAGAAAAATGTATCCAAGCAAAAAGCAAAAGAAGAGAAAACCAATAATTAAATTACTAGAAATTATAATTTCCTATTCATAAAAAAGGGTTCCAAATTAGGAACCCTTTTTTATGAGATTTAAGTAGTTGACTACTATAAGAATTGATTGATCGCGTCCGTCAATTCTTGCTTTGTAATAGGAACACCCATCATTTTATTGTAACCTTTTGCGTCTACTAAATACTTATCACGGATAATTTTAATCAATTGACCATTGTTGATCTCAGGAATTAAAATGGTTTCAAAATTCTTTAAGATATCACCTAAATTGCTAGGGAAAGGACGCATGTACTTAATATGTGCGTGACTAACTGATTTGCCTTGGGCTAGCAACTCCATTACAGTGCCTTTAATAGTGCCATAAGTGGAACCCCATCCTAAAACCAATACTTTACCTTTTTCAGCACCGCTGTCAATAGTTTGTTTAGGAATATAGTCTGCAATTTTTTCTACTTTAGCTTCTCTCATTTTAATCATGAACTGGTGGTTCTCTGCTTCGTAGTTTACGTTACCAGTTTCATGTTGTTTTTCCAAACCACCAATACGATGCTCTAAACCAGGTGTGCCAGGCACTGCCCAAGGGCGCGCTAATTTTTCGTTTCTTGTGTATGGTTTGTATTTTAACTCACCTTCATCCAACTTAGTTTTAAAAGTAACTTCAATGGCAGGTAAGTCTGCTGCTTTTGGAAACTTCCAAGGCTCAGCACCATTTGCAATATATCCATCACTTAATAAAATAACTGGAGTCATATGTTGTAAAGCAATTCTCACTGCTTCAAATGCCATTTCAAAACAATCACTTGGTGTTGAAGTTGCGATAATAGGAATTGGAGCTTCTCCATTTCGTCCATAGTAAGCTTGCATCAAATCACTTTGCTCGGTTTTAGTTGGCAAACCTGTTGAAGGTCCACCTCTTTGAATATTTACAATCACCAATGGTAATTCTAACATCATTGCCAATCCCATCGCTTCCGTTTTTAAAGCCATACCTGGGCCAGAAGTAGTTGTTAAACCAATTTGTCCACCATAGCTTGCCCCAATAGCTGATGCAATACCTGCAATCTCATCTTCGGCTTGGAATGTTCTAACACCAAAGTTTTTATACTTACTTAATTCATGTAAGATATCTGTTGCAGGTGTGATAGGATAAGAACCTAAGAACAAAGGAAGATTCGCTTTTTGAGAAGCAGCAATCAATCCCATAGATAAAGCTTGGTTACCCATGATACTACGATAAGTACCTGGTTCCATCTTTGATTTTTCTACTTTGAATCTTGCTGCATTAAATAATTCAGCGGTTTCTCCATAAAAATAACCAGCTTTTAAAACAGCGATATTACTATTTAAAATAGATTCTTTTTTTCCAAATTTTTCTTTTAAGAAACTGATAGTAGTATCTAAGTCTCTGTTGTATACCCAATAGATAACACCTAATACAAACATGTTTTTCGCACGATCTCTTTCTTTATTTCCTAATTCAGGGAAATCTTTTAATGCTTCACGTGTTAACTTAGTAACATCAATCTTTGTTAATTCGTATCCATCTAAACTTCCGTCTTCTAAAGGATTAATTCCGTCTGGATAATTTGCAAGACGTAAATTTTTAACATCAAAACCATCGGTGTTCGCAATAATTTTTCCGCCTTTCTTTAAGCCTTTTAAATTTACTTTTAAGGCAGCAGCATTCATCGCAACTAATACATCACATGCATCACCAGGAGTGTATACTTTGTCTGAACTAAAGTGAACTTGGAATCCACTTACACCAGGTAAGGTTCCGATAGGAGCCCTGATCTCAGCTGGGAAATCAGGAAATGTTGCTAGGTCAATACCTAGTATCGCAGTATTGTTTGTGAATTGCTGTCCTGTTAACTGCATTCCATCTCCACTATCACCAGCAAATTTTATCACTACATCCTGTAAAATAACTTCGTTCTGCATATGGCTGTAATTTGTCTTCAAAGGTACTAAGACATGCGCCTAAATGGTTATTTTTTATTATTTTTTTTATAATTTCTTGAGTAACTTTGCAGACTAATCTTTGGCATCATGATCATAGCCCCTGTTTTCTATATATTGGCTCATCTATTCCTTCCTGGCAATGCATCAAATGCAATCGTTCCCAAGCCAGTATTGAAAGTGCCTGACACTGAAATTAAGTATGTTTACCTAAGTTTTGATGATGGCCCATTGGAAGGAACATCTAATTGTATTGACATCTGTTTAAATCAAAAAGTACCAGCTACCTTTTTTGAAGTTGGAAGACACCAGGCAATCAGCAATAAAGCAAAGGCATTGTATAATCGTATCCTGCAGAATGAAACTCAGTTTATGATTGCGAATCATAGTTACACACATGCTAATAGCAAATACAAATATTTTTATCGTCACCCAAACATGGCTTTTGAAGATTTTATGCAATCGCAAAGTTCTTTAGCTATTAAAAACAATATTATTCGTTTGCCTGGTAATAGCGCATGGAATACCACTTCGCTAAATAAGGCAAGCGGGTTAGTAAAACCGATTGTTCACAAATTAGATAGTGCCGGCTTTAATATTATTGGATGGGATGTGGAGTGGGGGTTTAATAAAAGTGGTAAACCAAGACAAACTCCACAATTTGTTATAGATATGGTTGACTCTGCATTTGCTCGTAATCATACTGCGACTAAAAATCATGTCGTTATTTTAATGCATGATCATATGTTTAGAGCTTCGGAAGATTCAGCAAAATTGGTGACATTAATTGACTTATTAAAGTCAAACCCAAAATTTCAATTGCGCAAAATATCCCAATATCCTGGTTTGAAAAACGGCGGACGTTAACATTTTTTTTGCAATAGTTTTTACTAAGATTTTGTATATTTATAATTGAAAAATTAAACTAAATTTTATGGGCGTATTTAATACAGGTAATCCAACACTTACCGAGAAAATTTTTGACAAAAGTTTGAATGAAACTTCAAAAGCTTTTGGTGTAATGACCGTTAGAGGTACATTGAATAAATTTGGCTTTTTGATGTTAATGATGATGGGCTCAGCAATGTATATTTGGAGCATTGTCACACCAGAAACAATGGGAACGGCTAATACTTTAATGTTGGTAGGTTTGATAGGAGGTTTTATCCTTGCAATGGTAATGATGTTTAAGCCTAATTTAGCTTCTTATATTGCACCCGCGTATGCCATTATGGAAGGCTTAGCTATAGGAGGAATCAGTGCTTATTTTAATGCCATTTTTGGTGCTAAACTAGGTGGAACTTCTGGTCAAAATTCTAATATCATTGTGAATGCGGTTGGCTTAACCATGGGGGTTGCCATTGCAATGTTCTTATTGTATAATTTTAGAATAATCAATGTTACCAATCGTTTAAGATCAATAGTGGTTTCTGCAACTGCAGGTATTGCTATATTTTATTTTATCATGATGATTGCAAGATTGTTTACACATACCAATGCATTTGGAGCATTTGACGGGTCTCTTTTAAGTATTGGTATTAGTTTATTTGTGGTAGGTATTGCTGCATTTAATTTATTATTAGATTTTGATGCCATTGAACAAGGAGCTGAAATGGGGGCGCCAAAATATATGGAATGGTATGGTGCTTTCTCATTGTTAGTGACTTTGATTTGGTTGTACCTAGAAATATTGAAATTATTGAGCAAATTGAACTCAAGAAAGTAATATAACTAAATAGAGTATTAGATAATGGCCCCAATTTGGGGCCATTATTATTTATTGCAATCATGTAACACTTTCTTGTTAATAATTATGGTAAATTTGAAATATAAAGTAGTGCAATGGAATTTCAACCTGGCCAATTAGACAATCAACAGCTTATTCAACTTTATCATTCTTTGCTTTTGCCAAGAATGATTGAAGAAAAAATGTTGGTACTATTACGCCAAGGAAAAATAAGTAAATGGTTTAGTGGTATTGGTCAAGAAGCTATAGCAGTAGGAGCAACACTGGCATTAGATAAAGAAGAATGGATTATGCCGCTGCATAGAAATTTAGGCGTTTTTACTGCGCGGGAAATGCCACTTACAGACTTATTCAAACAATGGCAGGGTGATGTAACAGGGTATAGCAAAGCAAGAGAAAGAAGTTTTCATTTTGGTTCAAAGGCGCATTTTATATGTGGAATGATTTCACATTTAGGTCCTCAATTAGCACTAGCCGATGGAGTTGCATTAGCTTATCAACAAAGAGGGCAGCAAAAAATAGCATTGGCATTTACGGGGGATGGCGGAACTAGTGAAGGAGATTTTCATGAAGCCTTAAATGTTGCAGCAGTTTGGAATTTGCCTGTGATTTTTATAATTGAAAACAATGGTTATGGATTAAGTACGCCTACGAATGAACAATATAAATGTGATCACTTGGTTGATCGTGCAAAAGGCTATGGTATTGAAGGAGTGCGCATAGACGGAAATAATATTTTAGAAGTCTATAATACTATCAAGGGTGTTAGAGATTATTGTATTGAACATCAAAAACCTTACCTCATAGAGTGTGATACTTTTAGAATGAGGGGTCATGAGGAAGCAAGTGGTATTAAATATGTGCCTACTGAGTTGTTGGAACAATGGGCTCAAAAAGATCCAATTAGAAATTACGAAGATTATTTATTGTTAAAAGGAATAATACAACAATCGGAGATTGCAACCATTCGTGCCAGCATTAAAGAAAAAATAGAGTCCGACTTAGCGCAGGTAATGCAAATGACACCATTGCATCCTTCGGTTGAAAATGAATTGAAGGATGTGTTTGCCCCCATTACTGAAAATACTATTCCCAATGTTGAATCATTAATTCAGCCCGAAGTAAAAACAAAAAGATTCATTGAATCCATTAGTGATGCTTTGCGTGCAGCCATGCATCGTTATCCCGAAATGATTATAATGGGGCAGGATATTGCTGAATATGGGGGTGCATTTAAAGTAACTGATGGATTTGTAAATGAATTTGGAAAACAAAGAATTCGCAATACACCTATTTGTGAGAGTGCTATTGTTGGAGCCTCACTGGGATTGAGTTTGGAAGGGATTAAGTCTGTTATGGAAATGCAGTTTGCTGATTTTGTTTCTGTTGGATTTAATCAGATTGTAAATAATTTAGCAAAGATTCATTACAGATGGGGGCAGCAAGCCGATGTAGTAATTCGTATGCCAACGGGTGCTGGTGTGGGCGCAGGTCCATTTCATTCACAATCGAATGAAGCATGGTTTACGCATGTGCCTGGATTAAAAGTAGTGTATCCTTCTAATCCAGCTGATGCAAAAGGTTTAATGATAGCAGCATTGGCGGATCCTAATCCAGTATTATATTTTGAACACAAAGCAATGTATCGTAGTGTGGAAGGTGAAGTGCCGGTGGACTATTATCAAGTGCCTATTGGTAAAGCACATTTTGTAAGCAGGGGCGAAGATGCTACTATTATTACGTATGGCATGGGTGTGCATTGGGCAAAAAAATATCAAACTGAAAATACAGATATTACTTTAACTATTTTAGACTTAAGAAGCTTGGCACCATTGGATTACGATGCTATAGCAGAAGCAGTGGCAAGTACAGGCAAAGTAATAATACTTCATGAGGATAATTTAACAGGAGGTATTGGTGGTGAAATTAGTGCATGGATTGCTGAGCATTGTTTTACCCAATTGGATGCACCCATTTTGCGTTGTGCCTCACTTGACACACCTATTCCATTTAATATTATTTTAGAAAAACAATACCTTGCTAATAATAGGTTGCATGAAACCATGCAAAAACTACTATCGTTCTAATTAAAAGCCCTCTTAATTTTTTTTAGTGCGTATAAGTAAACAAGCCTACCCGTTTATGGGGTAGGCTTGAAAATCTTCAGAGATTAATTAAAAGCCCTCTTAATTTTTTTTAAGAGGGCTTTTAATTAATTAGGGTTATTTAATTTATAAACGCGTAAAAAATTCCCGCCTAATACTTTTGCAATATCATCATCCTTGTAACCACGCTTAATTAATGCTTTAGTAAATTCAGGATAATCCAATACTGTTTTTAATTGCAAAGGTGCAGAGTCAATGCCATCAAAGTCGGATCCTAAACCTACATGGTCAATGCCAATTAATTTTACGATATGATCAAAGTGATGCATTAAAACTTCAATATCTGGCTTAATGGCATCCGATTCTTTTTTATATTTATTAGCGATCATTTCAAGTGAGTATGCCTTGTTTAATCCAGTAGCCACTAATGAGTCGGATTCTTTGCTATGTAATTTGTAAAAAGCGGCAGCCTTTTTTGCATAAGTACTATCTACAAAAGCAGAATAAAAATTTAAATGAATTACACCCCCGTTTTTTCCAACTGCTTTAATTTGATCGTCTTTTAAATTTCTTGAAACTGGATTAATTGCATAAGCGTCGCTATGGGAAGCAATTACAGGCTTGGTAGTTGTTTTAATCGCATCCCAAAAAGTGGCTTCACCTACATGCGAAATGTCAACAATAATGCCTAGTTTATTCATGCGTTTAATAACCTCTTTCCCAAAAGCGTTTAATCCTTTGTGTCCAGTAAATGTGGGATCTTTTTCGTCGGCGTGAGAACTTGCCCAGCTTGGAGAATTGTTCCATGTAAGGGTCATATACCTAGCACCTCTTTTATAAAAAGTATCTAATTTGTTAATGTCGTCCTCAATCATATGCCCGCCTTCTACGCCATATTGAGCTACCAATTTTCCTTCTTTTAATGCTTGCTCAATTTGTTTCCAAGTTTTTGCAACCACCATTTTATCCGGATTCCTTGCAGCAACTGCGTCAATGGTATCCATCTCACGCATTGCAAAAGCGTATGGGTTTTTCTTTTCACCATCGCAGAAAATGGAGAACAATTGATAATCAACACCACCTTGTTTAAATCGCTTTAAATCCGAATGATTGATCCCTGTTAAATCTTGATCTAGGCTTACTTTTTTCTCTATACAAGCACTTACTGCGTCATTATGAGTATCTACTAAAATGGATTTAAAATGAATAGCTTGGCTATTGGCTTGTATTGAAAATGCAAGAAAAAGCGGTACTAGGTATTTCATGGCGCGGGTTTGTTTTTAATTGACAACTAAAATAGCTATTTTTGCCCACAGAAAAACGACTATGTTAGATAAATTAGAAGCCATAAAAGCTAGATTTGGCCAGGTAGGGGTGGCTTTGACCAATCCTGAAATCATTAATAATCAGACCGAATTTGGCAAGATGAGCAAGGAATACCGTTCCTTGGAAAAAATTGTACAGCCATATTTAAGATATGTAAAGGTGTTGGATGAGCATAAATTTGCGAAAGAGTCTTTAAATGGGGATGATGCGGATTTGCGTGAGTTGGCTAAAATGGAATTGCCTTCTTTAGAGGAAGAAAAAGAGACTTTGGAAAAAGAGTTAACTAAATTATTGATTCCAAAGGATCCTCAAGATGATAAAAATGCAATCATTGAATTACGTGCTGGTACAGGAGGTGACGAAGCCAGTTTATTTGTGGGCGACTTATTAGGCATGTATACAAGATATTGTCAAAAGAAAGGTTGGAAAGTAGCCATTGCAAGTGAGAGTGAAGGATCGGTTGGAGGATATAAGGAAGTTATTTTAGAAGTAACTGGTGAGGACGTTTATGGTACTTTGAAATTTGAGAGTGGTGTACACCGTGTACAACGTGTGCCTAGTACTGAAACTCAAGGACGTGTTCATACTTCGGCAGCAACTGTGGCGGTAATGCCTGAAGCAGAGGAAGTGGATTTTGTTTTAAATCCTGCGGACGTGAAAATGGAAACTGCGCGAAGTGGTGGAGCTGGAGGACAAAACGTAAATAAAGTAGAGACTAAGGTAATGTTAACGCATATTCCTACGGGCACTGTTATTATTTGTCAAACGGAACGTTCTCAGTTGGGTAACCGTGAAAAAGCAATGGGTATGTTGCGTACCAAATTATTTGAAGAGCAAGTACGTAAACAAGAAGATGAAATTTCGAGACATCGTAAAACATTGGTGAGTACAGGAGATAGAAGTGCAAAAATTAGAACCTACAACTGGCCACAAGGTCGTGTTACTGACCACCGTGTGAATGTTACTTCCTATAATTTGGATGCTGTGGTAAATGGAGAAATTGAAGAATTTATTGAAGCATTACAAATGGCAGAGAATGCAGAAAAAATGTTAGTGCAGAATTAATAGGTAAAATTTTAATAAAAAAAAGGGCTCGAATTTTCGAGCCCTTTTTTTTATGCGTTTATTTTGCAAGACTTTGTTCCCATTGCCATGCAGTAAGCATCATTTCTTCTAAACCATACTTACATTTCCAGCCTAATTTGGTTACTGCTTTATCATTGTTGGCATAAATAGCAACGATGTCACCTGCTCGGCGTGGACCCAATTCATAGTTTAATTTTACACCGCTTACTTTTTCAAAAGCTTTAATGGCTTCTAATACGGTAATGCCATTGCCGGTGCCAAGGTTAAAAACTTCGCATGTTTTTTCGGTGTTATTTTTTATTGAATATTGTAATGCTAAAGTATGTGCATGTGCAATATCACAAACATGTATGTAGTCTCTAATGCAACTTCCATCGCGGGTATCATAGTCGGTACCATATACTTGCATGGTTGGTAATTTACCAATCGCAGTTTGTGTAATAGCGGGTACTAAATTTTGAGGACGACCAATGGGTAATTCACCAATAGCCGTGCTAGGATGTGCACCCACTGGATTAAAGTAGCGCAACAATATGGTTGATAAAGGATAAGTAAAAGCAGTATCACGCACAATGGTTTCTCCCATTTGCTTGGTAGCGCCATAAGGTGAAGCAGCAGTTTGCAAAGGTGTTTCCTCGGTTACTGGAATCATTTCAGGATTTCCGTACACTGTACAAGAAGAAGAGAAAATAAAATGTTTTGCATTGTATTTTGTAGCCATATTAAGTAAGTGCACCAAAGAGAACAAATTGTTCTCATAATAGTCTAATGGTTTTTCTACTGACTCCCCCACTGCTTTGTATGCCGCAAAGTGAATAACACCAATAATACTTGGATGCTCTTTGAATATATTTTCAGTAGCTGCTTTGTCTGTTAAGTCTACATTGTAGTTTTTTATACGCTTGCCTGTAATTTTTTCAATACCGTCCAAAGATTTGTCTGTGGCTCTGGATAAGTTATCGGCAGAAATTACATCAAAGCCATTTTCAATTAAATCAACAATGGTATGGGCCCCAATAAATCCACAACCTCCAGTAACAAGTATTGTTTGCATGCTTACAATTTAGAGCACAAAGAAACGAAAAAAAATGCATTAAAATTTGGTGGCCAAAGTAAAGCCAACGGTAGTGCCCACATTCACCTTGCTCCTGATTTGCATGGTTTCATTATGCGCTTCAATAATATGTTTGCAAATGGCTAATCCAAGACCTGTTCCGCCTATATCTCTGCTACGGGCATCATCCGTCCTGTAAAAACGTTCAAATAATCTAGGAATATGTTCTTCGGCAACACCAATGCCATCATCGCTTATTTCGATAAGTAATTTTGAGTCTTCTAATTGATAAATACTTGCGGTAATTTGCCCATCAATTTTCCCATACTTAGCTGCGTTGGATATGATATTGACCAATACCTGATAAATTTTATTTTTATCTGCAAATACATGCATAGCAGCATCGCTGCCTTTTTTATATTGGAATTGAATATTCTTTTTTAACCATTTTACACTTAAGTTATGTACCACTTCATTTATTAAATCCTGAATAATAAAAGAAGTTTTTAAAATGGGCTCTTTATTAATTTCTAGATTGGTTATTACATCCACATCATTTAATAATCCAACGAGTCTTTGTACATTGGCTTGTGCTTGATTAATAAACTTATTGCCAATTGCAGGATCTTCCATGGCGCCATCAGCGATTAATTCTAAATAACCTTGAATAGCGAAAATGGGTGTTTTTATTTCATGTGATAAATTTTGAAGAAATTCTTTTCTAAATGCTTCGTTAGATTGTAATTGTTGTATTTGCTTTGCTTGTAGTGCAGCCCAATTCTCCACATCTTCGCGCACATCGTCAATGCCTTTTTGAGGCAGTATGTACTTTTGATAAGCTTCTTCTCTCTTACTTGCCTTAGTTGAAGAAATGAGTTTGTAAATGAGTTTTATTTTTCTATAAATAAAATATTCTAAAATTTGATATATTAAAAAATAGATAACAACAAAGCAAGCTAAAAAGTAGGCTAATAATATGCGCCAATCTGTTATTAAAACAAATACACTTATCCCAATGATACTAGATAAAAGCAAGGCAGTTAATGCTGCTAGTTGTTTTGGCGATAAATTTTTTTCTTTAAACATATACTTTGTAAATGAAGAACTCATTACGAAGTTAGCTTTTTAAATCAAATAAAAAAGACTAATAGTCGAACTTGTAGCCAACTCCTTTAACAGTAGTGATACAATCAATGCCTAATTTAGCTCTGATTTTTCTTACATGAACGTCAATGGTTCTGTCTCCAACAATTACATCATTACCCCATACCTGAGATAAGATTTCGTTTCTTAAAAATACTCTTCCTGGCTGAGAGGCTAATAAAAACAAAAGTTCAAATTCTTTTTTTGCAAGAATATGCGTCTCACCATTTAAAATGGTTTTATACTGAGTAGGGTCAATCACTAAATCCCTAACTTGAATCAATTTGTTGTCCGAAGCACTTGGCTGAATTCTTCTAAATAATGCAGAAATTCTGCTTAGTAAAACCTTTGGACTAATTGGTTTATTTACAAAGTCATCACCACCTAATTCTAATCCTTTAATATGTGATGCTTCATCATTAAGCGCAGTTAACAAAACAATCAAAGTTTTATCAAATTGTTTGTTGCTTCTTAAATATTCACATACTTCAAAGCCATTCCTTTTTGGCATCATAATATCTAGGATAATACAATCTGGAGTATGTTGCTGTGCTTTTTCAATGGCCTCGCTACCATCTTTTGCTGAAAATACTTCAAAGCCAGCTTTAGTTAAATGGAAACTAATAATTTCAATAATATCAGGCTCATCGTCTGCAATTAGTATTTTAATAGGGTTGGTTTCCATAGTTGTATATATGCCCAAATTTAGCATTAAATAGGCACAACAAACGGATGCTGAGACATTATCAAATTGTTAACTAAATGAGCCAAATATTTAGATCCCTTTTAGTATATGTAAAATATATGGGTTCGCCTTTTTTTCTCTTCCCCAAGTGGTTTCAGGGCCATGACCCGAGTAAATGGTCATGGTATCTGGGAGTGGAAATATTTGTGTACTGATACTTTTTATAAGGTCTAGGGGATTACTCCCTGGCAAATCAGTTCTGCCAACCCCGTCTTTGAATATTAAATCCCCTCCAATTAAAAAATCTTGTGCTTCATTAAAAAAGCAAACACTACCTGGGGAATGACCAGGAGTTACTAAAACTTTAAACTGATCTTTTCCAAAAATGATTATTTCATCTTGGTCAATATATTGTACAGGCCCTTTGTAAGGTTCACAAGGAACGCCCCATCTAGCGCCCCCCTCTGGTAAACGATCAATTACAGGCTGCTCATTTTTATGAAAATGTGCAGTGAGTCCATATTTTTCACTCACAAAATTATTGCCAAATACATGGTCTAAATGACAATGGGTATTGAGTAAAAGAGTTGGAGTTAATTCATTTTCGATAATAAAATTTGATAAAGCTTCCTGTTCATTTCTTAGATAACAACCAGGATCCATAATGATGGCATTTTTTTCCTCATTAAATAAAATGTAAGTATTTTCCTGAAACGCGTTAAAACAAAATGAATGTATAGTAAGCATGAAAATAAATTAATTGATAAATTGTTGAATCTGTTATTTGTGGTTTGATAAATGTGTGCAAATATTTTTTACCATTCCAGGGCCTTCATAAATAAAGCCGGTCCAAATTTGAACCAAATTAGCGCCTGCATCCATTTTTGATTGCGCATCGGCGCCTTTAAAAATACCACCACTTGCAATAATTGGTAAACTATTTCCAATGCCTTTGTGTAAGTATCTTAATACTTGATTTGATTTTTCAAGTAAGGGTTGGCCGCTTAATCCACCAGCGCCAAATTCAGTAGCAGCAGCTAAATTATTTTCGTTCAATAAGCTACGATCCAATGTGGTATTGCTTGAAACCAATCCGTCTATTTTTACCTCTTGGGTTAATGAAATAATATCATCGAGTGCAGCTGTTTCTAAATCGGGTGCAATTTTCAATAAAATGGGTTTATTGTTTTTATTGATATTTTGCAGTTCACTAAATATTTTTCTTAAAGATTCTTTTTCCTGTAATTCACGAAGTCCTGGGGTGTTGGGTGAACTAACATTTACTACAAAGTAATCTACCACCTCCTCTAATCCCAAAAAGTTTGTACAATAATCTTTCCATGCATCACTATTTTCTGTGACTTTATTTTTTCCAATATTACCTCCAATGATTAAACTAGAGTTTGATTTTTCTTTTCTAATTTTTAATCTTTTAGCAATAGCTTCTACGCCATCATTGTTAAATCCCATTCTGTTAATCAACGCTTTTTGGCTAGGTATTCTAAACAATCTAGGCGTTGGATTTCCGGCCTGAGCTTTTGGTGTCACTGTTCCAATTTCAACAAACCCAAATCCTAATAATTCTAAAACGTCTAAATGTTCAGCATTCTTATCAAAACCAGCGCCTAATCCAACAGGGTTTGGAAATGTTAGACCAAAGAGTTCTTTTGATAAATCACTCCCTTTGTATTGAAAATTGCCAGCAAGTAATTGTTTGCCAAAAGGTAAAGCAGCAGCAAAATGTAAACCTTGCATAGATACTTTATGGGCTGTTTCCGGAGGAAGTAAAAATAGGGTGTTGCGGATAATAGGGTATATCATGTTGCAAAATTACAATGAAATATTTAGTTGCATAAACAACTGTTTATAAAATTGACTACATTTATGCTGAAATTGAATGATTCACATAAATCCAATGGTATGCAAGAAGCTTATATAGTAGCAGGTTTTAGAACTGCCGTGACAAAGAGTAAAAAGGGAGGCTTTCGTTTTATGCGTTCAGACGAATTAGCGATACAAGTCATTCAAGGGTTGATGAAAAGTTTGCCAGCCTTAGATCCAAAATTAGTGGATGATGTGATTGTAGGAAATGCAGTGCCTGAAGCCGAGCAGGGTTTGCAATTTGGAAGAATGATTTCCGCAAAAGCCTTGGGTATTGAAGTCCCAGGCATCACCATTAATAGATATTGTGCAAGTGGTTTAGAAAGTATTGCTATGGCCACTGCTAAAATTAGAACCGGCATGGCCGATTGTATAATTGCAGGTGGAACGGAGTCCATGAGTTTGGTACCCACCGCGGGTTGGAAAACAGTACCTGCATACTCAATAGCAGTGGAAGAGCCTGATTATTATTTATCCATGGGTTTAACCGCCGAAGCGGTTGCGCAGGAATACAATGTAAGTAGGGAAGATCAAGATGCTTTTGCGTTGGCTTCACACCAAAAAGCAAAAGCAGCCATCGAGCAAGGTCATTTTAAAAAAGGAATTTTACCGATTGAAGTGACAGAGACTTATGTGAACGAAAAAAATAAAAAAGCTACTAAGTCTTATATTATAGATACAGATGATGGAGTTCGTGCAGACACTACTATTGAAGCATTGGCAAAATTAAAGCCAGCATTCGCTGTGAAAGGATCGGTTACGGCAGGTAATTCATCTCAAACAAGTGATGGTGCAAGTTTTGTAATTGTAATGAGTGAAAAAATGATTAATTCTCTGGGACTCAAGCCTATTGGTCGTTTGGTGAATTGTGCTTCTGCCGGAGTGCACCCAAGAATTATGGGTATTGGGCCAGTGGTTGCCATCCCAAAAGTTTTAAAGCAATCAGGAATGAATTTGGATCAAATAGATTTAATTGAATTGAATGAAGCATTCGCATCTCAATCATTAGCGGTAATTCGTGAATTAAATTTAGATACTAATAAAGTAAATATCAATGGAGGTGCGATTGCATTGGGGCATCCACTGGGTTGTACTGGTGCTAAATTAACTGTGCAAATATTAAATGATTTAGAAAGGTTGAATAAAAAGTATGGTATTGTTACTGCTTGTGTGGGTGGTGGTCAAGGCATTGCCGGAGTAATCGAAAGACTATAAATTACCAACTATTATTCGTATAGTAAATATTTTTTTCTGATTTTTTTAAATGCAGTTAATCCTGGCTCCCAACTTTTTCTGATCTCTACTTCGGATATTCCGTCTTTTAATTGCTGCATTAAATTTGCATTGCCTGATAGCTTATTAAAAAAGTAAGCAGTGGGTTCTTTTGTTTTTGGTTCTAAAAAGAAACTATCTTTTTGTGGGAAGCTTTTATACATTTCAATAATTAAAGCAAGGTCTATTTTGTCCTTTGGTGGTGTTTTTATGGTAAGATCCCATCCATAACATTTTTGCCCATATAATTTTGAAGACATAGCACCTACTCTTGGATTGGGTGTAAAACTAAACGACTTATTTGTAATACTTGGATGACCAATGTAGGCAAAAGCATTTGCAGTTCCACGTCCTTCACTCATAACCGTGCCTTCCACTAAACAAGTGGTTGGGTACCACAAAATAGAAGACATGTTTGGTAAATTAGGCGAGGGGGCAATTGGTAAAGTATACATGGATTGATGTGTGTAATTTTTATTACGAATAATTTGTAAGTACCAATTTGCATTTTGATTTGCTTTACTGCTATCCATCTTCATCCATTTTTCCCCTCTTAACATTAATGCATATTCTCCTATCGTCATTCCATAAACTATAGGAATAGATTGTTTCCCAACACCACTCACAAAAGGCATTTCTAAAATAGGGCCGTCCACATAATGCCCATTTGGATTTGGGCGATCTAAAACAAGTAAAGGTTTATTGTTGGCCATTGCAGATTCCATAAAATACTGCAAGGAATTAATATAAGTATAAAATCGAGCACCTACATCTTGCACATCAAATAATAAAATGTCAATATCTTCAAGATCTTCTTTAGCTGGTGCATTCTTTTTTCCATACAATGAAACTATTTGAATGCCTGTCTTTTCATCAAGCGCATCATTTACTTTTTCACCAGCATCGGCCGTGCCTCTGAGGCCATGTTCAGGTGTAAACACTTTTTGAATTTTAATGCCTGCTTTTAATAAAGTATCTATTAAATGAGACTTTCCAACAATCGCAGTTTGATTGGTAAATAAACCAACACGTTTGTTTTTTAACAAAGGAAAGTACTTGCTTGTTTGATATGCTCCTGGAAGAATATTTTGTTGTGCTTTTATATTCGTTGTCGCAAAAACAATTAAAAACAAAATGAACATTACTTTATTCATGATATAAGTTTAACTCAAATATTTTCCAACAATGGGAACTCTGCGTCCTACACCAAATGCTTTTGGTGAAATACGAATGATGGGACAGAACTGATTGCGCTTATACTCATTGTTATTTACCATCTTTAAAGTGCGGTCCACCAATGCTGCATCAAATCCAAGAGATTTAATTACGGAAGGGTCGGCTCTTTTTTCAATGTATTGATATAAGATCTGATCTAGTGTTGAATAGTCTGGTAAACTATCGCTGTCTTTTTGATCAGGCCTTAGTTCGGCACTAGGGGCTTTATCTATAATATTTTGAGGAATAATTTTTTCGTTTCTATTGATATAATTTGCCAATGCATACACTTGCATTTTATAACAATCCCCAAGCACACCAAGGCCTCCAGCCATATCGCCATACAAAGTTCCATAACCGGTTGCTAGTTCACTTTTATTAGAAGTGTTCAATAAAACGTATCCAATTTTATTTGCAATAGCCATTAATATATTACCACGGGATCTGCTTTGTATGTTTTCTTCCGCTAATGAAAAAGGTAAGTCTTTGAAAATAGGTTTTAAAGTAGACAAAAAAGTTTCATACACATCTTTGATAGGTATGATATCATAAGGATTGTTTAAATTTTTGCTAAGTTGAACAGCGTCATCTACAGAATGCTCGGTGGAATAAGGCGAAGGCATTAAAATGGCATGTACATTTTCTTTTCCCAAAGCATCACAAGCAATGGCTAAAGTAACTGCTGAATCAATACCACCTGAGGATCCTAGAATGGCACGTTTAAAACCCATCTTATTAAAATAGTCTTTCACCCCTAATACCAAGGCTTTATACACTTGATCAATATTAAGTTCGGGCATTAATTTAACAGGATTCAATTCCTTGTTTGGTACACGCGCCGCTGGTTCTAATATGGGTGCATTAATGGTTCCATCTTCATTGCATTCAAAAATTTGTATTGCAGATTCAAACATAGGAAGTGCTCCACATAAATTAGCGTCTTTGTCAAATACCAATGAAGCACCATCAAAAACAATTTCAGTTTGACTGCCTACAGCATTACAATAAAATAAAGGCTTCTTGTATTTTTCAACATTTGCTTTAATGGTTGCTTTACGATCCTCGTCATGTGTATAATCAAAAGGGGAAGCACTTAGGTTTAATAAAATGTCCGGTTGTTGATCCATCATTTTATCCATTGGGCAAATTCGATACAATGGATTATCCCCAAGGTTCCAAATGTCTTCACAAATTGTTATGGCTAATTTTTTTCCTTTAAATGGGACTACCTTCCAATCATCAGCTGGTTCAAAATATCTGTTTTCATCAAAAACATCATAAGTGGGTAAAAGGGTCTTATGAATTTCGGCAACAATTTTTTGATCGTATAAAAAGAAGGCAGCGTTGTATAAATCTTTTCCTTTTTGATTCGGATTACGTGCAGGACTTCCAATCAAAACACCAATAGTATCTGCGGCATGTTTGATGGTTTCAATGCTTTCATAGCATTTATTGATAAAATCATTAAACTCAACAAAATCTCTTGCAGGGTATCCGCAAACACTCATCTCACTAAATAAAATGATATCAGCTCCTTGCTTTTTAGCTTCCTCAATGGCACATAACATTTTTTCGGTGTTTTGCTCAAAGTTGCCAATATGATAATTTTGTTGGGCTATGCAAATCTTCATAGACTCAAAGTTCGGTTTTTAAAAATAAATAAACTCGGTTTTTTTGTACTTTCACCTATGCGAAATGCCTTTTTTATTGCTTTTTTCTCTGTTTTATTTGCGTTTGGCTGTAATAATGTCAATAATGATCCAGCTGCAAAGGCGCCTCTTTTTCAAGTGAAAGTGGGAAGATTTGACAGTGCTTTTTTTTCAATGGATACAACGCACACAAAGATAGAAATAGAAAAATTACTTAAAGCATATCCTGGTTTTGGGGAAGATTTTATAACAAGGATTCTTTTATTAAAAAGAGTAAATGACACTCATGGAATCAAAGTATTCTACAGAAACTATTTGCCTATTTATAAAGAAGTACAAAAACTGAATGCAATCAAAATTGCAAAGCCTGCAATTGAAGATGCCTTTAAAAGACTTCACTTTTATTTTCCAAAATATGCATTAACACATAATGTTATTTTATTTGTAGGTCCATTGGAATCTTATGGGAATATAATCACCAGCGATGCTATTGCCATAGGGCTACAAATGCATATGGGTGTACAATCAAAATGGTATTACGATGAGCATATTCAAACTATTTATCCAACTTATTTGAGTCGAAGATATACTCCAGACTATATTGCATTAAGTACGGTGCAAAATATTTTAAGTGATATTTATTCGCCTTCTATCAAATCGCAAACCTTGATTACTCAAATGATAGAAGCTGGTAAAATTCAATATATTATGAATGCCTGTTTTTATAATACACCAGACTCATTGCGTTTAGGTTATACAAATGAACATTGTATAAATATCATAAATCAAGAGGAAAAAATTTGGACTTATTTGCTTCATGAAAAATTAATTTATTCAACCCAGCCAATGGATATTGATAATTTTATGCAAGATGCCCCATTTAGTAATTTATTTGGGGAAGCTTTGCCAGGAAATATTGGGAAATATATTGGCTACAGAATAGTTGATGCCTGGATGCAACAAAAAGCACAAAGGGGAATTACTATGGAAGCGCTCTTGAATACTTCTTCAGATAAAATTTTTGAAAAGGCAGCTTACAATCCTTAATCCAATTAGTTTAGTTTAGTTTAGTAGGAGCCGCAAGTTTAAAGGCAGGTATTTTTACTTGAATTTGACTGCGATTTTCAATATTTTCCATCATATAATAACCTTGCATTTTTCCCAATTCACTTTTTAAATGGCAACCACTTACGTATTGATAATGCTTTCCTGGCATAATTATAGGTTGAACACCAACAACACCCTCGCCTTCCACAATTCGTTGTTCGGTATTACTATCAAAAACCTCCCAATACCTTCTTAATAATTTTACAGGAAACGCGTTGTGATTTTCAATGGTAATGCGATATGCAAACATGTACTCATTATGTAACGGATTGCTATAGTCTTTTTGGTAAAAAGATTCTATGCTTATTTCTATTCCTTCTGAAATCTTAGAAACCATTTTTTTAGTATCTAAATAGTGCGCCGCAGAGTATACTGCGAGGTAAAAGTAACAAAAAAATCACACGGACGGCTTAAAAAAATGGCATAATTTTTTATTAGACACTTTAAGTGCTATACCTTTGCGCAATCGTATGCGTTAGGTTGAAAATCACTCAATTATAATATAAAATATACCCCAATGAAGATCGCAGTTGCAAATGGAGATGGAATTGGCCCAGAGATAATGGAGGCTGTCATTCATGTATTTAATTCCGCAAAAGTTCCCTTGGAATATCAGTTTGTGGATATGGGAAAATGGGTTTTCGACAAAGGTTTTAGCAATGGAATGACACCAGAAGCAAAAGCAACCATCGAAGATTTAGGTATATTATTTAAAGGGCCGATGGAAACTCCAAAAGGTAAAGGTGTAAAAAGTGTGAATGTTACTGCGAGAAAAACTTGGAATACATATGCAAATGACAGGCATTTTCAAACATTAAATGGTGTTGATACTGTTTTTAGTAAAGCAGGAATAAATATTGATTTAACAATTGTAAGAGAAAATATCGAAGATACCTACGGAGGTGTTGAGCATATGCTTACTCAAGATGTTGCATTAGGACGTCGCTTTATTACTCGACCAGGAAGTGAACAAGTGATAAGATATGCTTTTGAAATGGCTAAGAAAAAAGGAGCTAAAAGAATTACTTGCGGTCATAAAGCAAACATCATGAAATTAACAGATGGTTTGTTTTTAGAAGTATTTAAGGAAGTTGCAAAAGAATACCCTGAATTAAATTCAGATGATATTATTGTGGATGATTTATGTATGAAATTGGTAAGTCGTCCAGAAACTTTTGATGTGATTGTATTAACCAATTTGCAAGGTGATATTGTAAGTGATTTGTGCGCTGGATTGGTTGGTGGGCTTGGGTTTGCGCCATCTGCTAATATTGGAGATCATATTTCTATTTTTGAAGCAGTACATGGAACTGCACCTGATATCGCAGGTAAAAATATTGCCAATCCAACTTCATTATTACTAAGTGGGTTAAGCATGTTGCGTCACTTGGGTTTAATGGAGCAAGCAGTAATAATTGAGAATGCTTTATTATATACTTTGGAATCTGGAGTGCATACTGGCGACTTTGGTGATAAAACCATTCCTTCGGTAAACACAACACAATTTTCGCAAGCAATTATTGATAATTTTGGGAAATTACCAAAGACCAATCCAAGACCTCATTTAAATAATTTTGATTTTGTTCCGACCAACAGTAAAATTACTGTGAATCCAATGTTGGAAGGAAGTCACAAAGAGGAACGCAAAATTGTTGGAGCTGACATTTTTATTGAAAGTAATTTACAACCCAATGCGATTGCAAAAATTGCGATTAAACATGAAACTGAAAATTTGAAATTGAATATTATTTCAAATCGTGGTACACAAGTTTGGCCAACAGGGTCTGTTTATACTAATTTGGTGAATCAATTTAGATTACGTTTTGAATCTAAAGAAGATAATACCGTTACTCAAAAAGATGTAATTAATCTTTATAGCTCCTTGTCAAACGATTTTCAGATTAGCTCGATAGAAACCTTAAACATGTGGGCTGGTAAAAAAGGGTATAGCTTGGCTCAGGGTCAATAATCACCGCTGGGTTTAAATTAGTGGCAACGTTTTCGGAAAAATGCTTTGGTTTTACCCTCATTTGCTCAAAAATTGCCAATATCGGTGGGAAAAAAACCAATTTTAATGTATTTTCACAGCTCAATTACAAAATAGCCTTTTACCTATGGCAGAAGTTATATTAATGCCTCGCTTAAGCGATACAATGACCGAAGGAGTGATAGCGGCATGGCATAAAAAAGTGGGAGATACCGTAAAGAAAGGCGACTTATTAGCCGAAATCGAAACGGATAAAGCTACCATGGAATTAGAAAGTTACCAAGATGGTGTTCTTTTGCATATTGGTACTCCACGTGGTGGAAAATTACAAGTGAATGATTTACTTGCCATTTTTGGTAAGGAAGGAGAAGATATTAGCGGATTAATTAATGGCGCAAATATTGCTCCAGCTGCAGCTCCTACTACAGTTGAAACACCTGCTCCTACTGCATCTGCAGCACCTGCTGCTAGCGGCGTAGATTATACCAAAATGGAAGAAGTTGTTTTAATGCCTCGTTTGAGTGATACCATGACCGAAGGTGTTATTGCTGGATGGCAAAAGAAAGTGGGTGACACCGTGAAGAAAGGGGAAGTGTTAGCGGATATCGAAACCGATAAAGCTACCATGGAATTAGAATCGTATAAGGATGGAGTATTATTATATCAAGGTGCTCAAAAAGGAGAAAAGATTTTAGTAAACGATTTGCTTTGCATAATTGGTCAAGCCGGAATGGATATTGATGCAATCGTTAATGGAATTAAGGGTGGTGCTGCAACAGTGGCTGCTTCTGCTGAAACAAAACCTGCGATCACTTTAGAGAAAGCGCCAGTTGCAAATACTTTAACTACCTCATCAGCTGCTTTCGCAGCTTCTCCTGCCACTGCTGCACAAGTAGTGAATGAAGGACGCATTTTTGCTTCTCCATTAGCGAAGAAAATTGCACAAGAAAAAGGGATTGATTTAAAATATGTGAAAGGAACCGGTGAGAATGGAAGAATTACAAGAAGCGATTTGGAAAACTATACGCCTACTGCAGCTCCTACAGCTACCGCTAGTGCATCTGCACCAGTATTTGTTCCTTCAGGAACTGTAAGTTTTGTGGATACACCAGTTTCACAAATGCGAAAAGTAATTGCGAAGCGTTTGAGCGAAAGCTTATTTACAGCACCGCATTTTTATTTAACAATGAAAATTAATATGGACGCTGCTATTAAAGCACGTACTTTATTAAATGAAAATGCAACTACTAAGATTAGTTTTAATGATATGATTGTGAAAGCAACTGCATTGTCATTAAAACAAAATCCAAAAGTAAACAGTAGTTGGATGGGAGATTTCATCAGAGAAAATCATCACGTAAATATTGGTATTGCGGTAGCAGTAGACGAAGGTTTATTAGTTCCTGTATTACGTTTTGCAGATAGCTTGAGCTTATCACAAATTAGTGGTAACGTAAAAGAGTTTGCAAAAAAAGCGAAGGATAAAAAATTACAACCAGCAGATTGGGAAGGAAGCACTTTCACCATTTCTAATTTAGGTATGTTTGGTATTGATTCATTTACTGCTATTATCAATCCTCCTGACGCTTGTATTTTAGCTGTAGGCGGAATTGCTCAAGAGCCAGTAGTAAAAGATGGCCAAGTAGTTCCAGGAAATGTGATGAATGTGACTTTAAGTTGTGACCACCGTGTAGTGGATGGTGCAACAGGAGCTGCTTTCTTACAAACTTTAAAGAGTTTATTAGAAGAGCCTTTAAGAATGTTGGCGTAAATGCTTGCTCCTCTATTTGTCTTTACTAAAGAATATTAAAAAAGCCCCGAATTAATTCGGGGCTTTTTTAATGCGCTAGCGCATTAAATTTATAAATCTATAAATCGCTGTCGCATCCAATGGGTGCGCCTGGTGCAATTACTACTGGTTTTGGTAAGGTAATTGTGCCTGGATTTTTAATTCTTTCAATGGCAAAATCATATTGAGCTTTATGGGCAAAATCTGTTTTACTTAAGCTGTCTAATTTTGTTTTTAATTGCTGCAAACGATCATTGCAAATACTTCTTACTTCGTAGTTAGCTTCAGCACTTTGGTGCACACCTAATAACCAAGTTAAAACTTGTTGCTGTGTTTGTTGGTGAACGCTACCTTCTAAGCCAGCTGGTATTTTAGCGTACCATGTGTTTTTTAAAATTGCATCCAATACATTGTCAAATCCAATGGTGTTAGCTCTTGCTTTATTTTGTACTAAACGATTAGCTCTTTCTACATTAAATAAGAAAGCAAGTTCATAATCTGCTAAGGCTTCTGCAGCACTTAAGGCATCAAAGCTCATGCCGGTTCTTTTTTCAAATAATTCACCCACCCCATAATACATAGGAGGTCTTGGTGGAATTAAGGCTAAAATATTTTCAGGAATAGTAAGTGTACTTGCGGATAAACAATTAACTGCGGCATCTAATGCTTTTTGTTGCACTGCATTTGGAAGAATGGTTGGCTTAATTTGATTTTGATCGCCTCGCACACTATAGTTATAATTGATACCGCCAATTAACTTTGTTACTGCTTCTAATTGATAACGATGATAATTATAAGCGGGAACTAAAACATCTTCTAATTTAGTAAGTGGAGTTCCATTTTGAATGGCTTCTTCCCCAAATTGTGCAATTGCTTTTTTACGCACTGCTAATGTTTGATTTAACCCAGCTACCGCATCTCCATTATTATCCCATAAATGCGCATAGGGGTGAAAGCCACTCGCAGCGCGTGCATCAGCGTCTGCAATAAATAATAATCCATTTTTAGAATTTTCTTCTAATAGCTTATTAAGTGCAACTGGTTCATTGGTGCCTGCAGGAAAATCTTGGTAACCAAACATGATAGCTCTTTTATCCCATGCACCAATTTCATTTGTGTACACTTTTGAAAAATCTATTTCGCCTTTGTCATTTACAAAAATATTAGGATGCGGATAATCCATTACGGAAGCACGGTCATTATAACTTGATGCATAATTATGTTGTAAACCCAATGTGTGTCCTACTTCATGTGCAGCTAATTGCCTTAATCTTTGCAATGCTGCGGTCCTCATTTTATCGGTAACGGGTTTGCCATTGATATAAGGTGAAAGCAGGGATGTAAAAATTAAATAATCCTGTCTCACTCTTAAAGAACCTAATGTTACCTGTCCTTTAATAATTTCGCCGGTTCTTGGGTCTGAAATGGTCATACCATAACTCCAACCACGGGTAGAACGGTGCACCCAATTAATCATATTGTATCGAATGTCCATTGGGTCGGCACTGTCAGGCAATATTTTTACTTGGAAAGCATTCTTATATCCCGCTGCTTCAAAAGCTTGATTCCACCAACTTGCACCTTCTAATAATGCCGTACGAATAGGCTCAGGTGTTCCATTGTCTAAATAATAGACAATTGGTTTTACTGCTTCGCTTACCGCGGCATTGGGATCTTTCTTTTGTAATCTGTGACGATTGATAATCATTTTTTCAATAGGCTCACTAAAGTCACTACCATAGTCAAAATAACTTGTTCCAAAATAACCGCTTCTTATATCATAGGTTCTTGCATGATAATTTTGATCAGGAAGTTCAACAAAACTATGATGCATACGCACTGTTATAGCTTCGTTGGAGGGAGTTACTGCATTTACTAATCTACCTGCATCTGCACCACCTACAAAAGTAAGTGTGGCTTCCATTTCGGTATTCTTTGGAAAATTTTTTGTGTTATTAATATATATTGCAGAACGACCTTCGTTAAGTACGTAGGTGCCTTGTTTCATTTTTCTAATCTTATCCGCTACTCCATGTGCATCTCTTAATAAAAAGGAAGTGGCATCTACTAATGCTACGGTATGTTTAGTTCCATTGGAGGAATCAATACTTTCTGCTTCCACATTAAAGCTAAAAATAATAGATTGAGCAAATGATTCGTTCACTGCTTTTTGTTCCCTAGGATCATTGGTAACTGCGCGGAAATTGTAGTTAGGCTGAGTTAATAATAGTTTTTTACCAACTCTTTGAAAATATACAATTCTTGAACCACCAATCTGTCCTCTATCAAGTCCAATATCATTAGATCCTAGGCCAGCAGGCAAAGAATTCACATATAAAAAAGGAGTTTCTAATTTATCAATAGCCATATACATTTTTCCATTGGAAGCATCCCACCAATAACTAAAGAAACCTTTGTGGTATTCTAAATTTTTTGTTTTATCTGCAATAGTTTGTGCATTACTACTTACTTGAATGCATAATACTAGCGATAAAAATAAGATACGAGTAAAAATATTTCGCATAATTTATGATTTGGTATAAAAATAAAAAATCCCGCTTTATAAGGCGGGATTTTATGGTAAATGATTTTACTATGCTGTAGGATTCGTATCGCTTGTTGGCTCAGCAAAAAGTGTTTGAGGAACTGCTTCAACAACTACTGGAGTTGGAGTAGGAGCTGCTACTACTTTTTTAGCTACCTTCTTTTTTGCTACTGGCTTTTTAGCAACTACTTTTTTAGCTGCAGGCTTAGTTGCTTTTTTAGGAGCTACTGCTTTTTTTGCAACTGGTTTTTTAGCAACTACTTTTTTAGCTGCAGGCTTAGTTGCTTTTTTAGGAGCTACTGCTTTTTTTGCTACTGGTTTTTTAGCTACTACTTTTTTAGCTGCAGGTTTAGTTGCTTTTTTAGGAGCTACTTTTTTTACTACTTTCTTTGCTGCTGCTTTTTTTGCAACTGGTTTTTTAGCTACTACTTTCTTTACTGCTGCTTTTTTTGCTGCAACTTTCTTTTTAGCAACTGGTTTTTTAGCTACTACTTTTTTAGCTGCAGGTTTAGCTGCTTTTTTTGCAGGAGCTGCTTTCTTTTTGCTTGACTTTGCCATGGAGGTTATTTTAATTTAGTTAGTAAGTTTATTTTTATAAAATTACATCGTTTTATTGACACAAAATAAAATCTATTTATTTTTTTAATAATAGATTTGTACCATGCAAACGCCAATAACCCTAGTACTAGGAGCTTCTCCTAATTCCGATAGATATAGTTTTTTAGCAACTAGTTTGTTGCATGAAAAAAAATACCAAGTTTATCCTTTCGGAATTAAGAAAGGGCTCATTGGTGAGTTGGAGATTTTCCAAGAATGGCCCAAGCCTGGAACAATTGATACTGTTACTTTGTATGTGGGACCTGCAGGACAGGTGGAATATTATGATGCAATATTATCATTGGCTCCAAGGCGCATCATTTTTAATCCAGGTACCGAAAACCCTGATTTACAAGCATTAGCAGCCTCCAAAGGGATTGAAACTATTATAGCTTGTACACTTGTGATGCTAAAAACAGGTCAATATTAAGTAGCTATTTTTTCCATTTGCCCCAACTTTCTCTGTCCAAACATCGATATTGTATGGCCTCGCTGATATGTGTCTGATTAATATATTTTTCAGCTGCTAAGTCAGCGATTGTCCTTGCAACACGCAAAATTCGGTCATGCGCCCTCGCACTTAATTGAAATTTTTCCATTGCATTTTCAAGTAAATCTCTGGCTGCCTGATTAAGTCTACAACATTCTTTTAATTGAATAGGGTTCATTTGAGCGTTGGTGAATGTATATGGGTGATTTATAAATCTTTTACTTTGTATAGTTCTAGCAATTAAAACTGATTGTTTGACTTCCTCTGTACTACTGAATGAACTTGTTTCATTTAATATTGAAAATGGAATAGGGTTAAGCTCAACATGCAGGTCAATACGATCTAGTAAGGGGCCAGATATTTTATGTAGGTATTTTTGAATTGCAGTGGTACTGCAAACACATGTCTTGGTCGGGTGATTGTAGAATCCACAGGGGCAAGGGTTCATGGCAGCGACCAACATAAACCTGGCTGGGTAACTTAAATTCATTTTTGCTCTTGATATATGCACAATTCCTTCTTCCATGGGCTGTCTTAATACTTCAATCACAGTTCTTTTAAATTCAGGCAGTTCATCTAAAAACAAAACTCCGTTGTGCGCAAGGGATATTTCACCGGGCTGAGGATAACTTCCACCGCCAATTAAAGCGATGTCTGAAATGGTGTGATGGGGCTGTCTAAATGGACGTTGCAAATTCAACTCATTTAACAAACTGCCCTTATTGGATACACTATAAATTTGAGTGGTTTCAATAGCTTCATTTTTAGAAAGAGGAGGTAGAATAGAAACGATACTTTTTGCCAACATTGTTTTTCCGGCACCAGGCGGGCCAATCATTATAAGGTTATGGGAGCCAGCACTTGCAATTTCGAGTGCTCTTTTGCCATGTAGCTGACCTTTTACTTCCTCTAGGGTAGGCAATGAACTAGGAATTGGTTTTACTTTAACGTCGCAATTATTATGGTAATCCTTAGTTTGCAAACTTCCATTCTTAATAAATTCAACTACCTCTAGTAAATGACTGAATCCGAAAATTGGGATGCCTTCGATGATGGAGGCCTCTTGTATATTTTCAATTGGAATAATTAAAGCAAGCAACTTTTCTGCTTTTGCTTTTATGGCCATGGCAAGCGCACCCTTGATGGGATTGATGAGCCCATCAAGTCCTAATTCTCCCATAATCAGTAATTGATCTAATGGTAAAATGGTTTCTAATTGTTCCGAAGCAGCAATAAGTCCAATGGCAATGGGTAAATCAAAAGCGGTTCCGGTTTTTCTAATATCAGCGGGGGATAAATTAATGAGCACTTTTGTGCGTGGCATGTGAAATCCATTTGCTTTAATGGCACTTTCAGTACGATCTAAACTTTCTTTAATGGCAATATCAGGAAGGCCAACAATCCCATAGCCTTGGCCCATACTTACATTTATTTCAATAGTAATGAGCGTGGCTTCAATTCCAATGATGGAACTGCCTTTAATTTTGATGAGCATATTTTTTGCTCAAAATCTATTTGATAATTATCAAGTAATTGAGGGTATAAATACTATAAAGCGTTTAATAAATCCACTACGCCTTCTCTTTCTAAAATAAGATAGCCAATACGATCCTGACTAATGCCAGGGGTAAGATGATATTGAAAATGAAGTTGTTTGTCTTTTACTGAAGTTTCAAAGTAACTAAATTGGATATTATTATGTTTTGTTAGTCCATCACTAATTTCATATAAGTGAGTAGATAAAATAAAAATACTGCTTTTTAATTTTTGTAACCCTTCAATGACTTGCGTACTGCATTTCATTGCATCTAAAATATTAGTTCCTTTAAAAAGCTCATCAATCAATACGCAATTCTTTTTACCATCATTTATTTTAAGTACTGTATTTTTTATTCTTTGCACTTCATTATAAAAATAACTTTCTCCTTTTACTACATTATCTGCAATATTTAAATTGGTAATGAGGCCGTCCATTATGGTAAGCGTAATTTTTTTTGCAGGAGCGCCAATGCCAATATGGGATAGGTATACAACAATTCCCATTGTTTTAATAAATGTACTTTTCCCTGCCATATTTGCCCCTGTTAAAAACAAAAAGTTTTTTTCAGAAGAAAGGGTAAGGTCATTACCAATGGCATTTTGCACTAAGGGATGTATTGCTTGTGTAACTTGTAAATAAGGCTTAGTATCTTCTATCCAATTGGGAAATTCAAATTCATAATTGGTATGTGCTTTTGCTAAACTAAATAAAGCATCTAAATCATAAAAGTAATCTAAAAGGGATCTTGTATGCGTTTTGAAATTGTAAATTAAAAAATAAGCCAGCCTTAATACTTCCTGTGGCCCGTTTACTTTATAATTTTTATCTATAGCGTCAAGCTTAGGATTAGCAATCAACTTACTAATACTGCTAACTAATTTTTCAATAACAGGATTGTTACTTATATTTTCAAATACCGACACCCAGTCTTTCAAATTTTGAATAAAAATGACAAGATGTTCTACCGAATATTTAAGCAAAGAATAGTCGGCCTTATTCCAAAACTGATACCAATAAGCACCCGTATAGCTTATTTGAGTAGGAATATTTTTAAAATTAGTTTCAAAAAACTTTTCAATAATTAAACAAGTGCCATTGGAAATTTTCATGGCATCTACTTGCTCAATGTTTTCAATAAATGATTTAAGTGCGGCTTGCCTTTGTTCAATTAGGGTAAGAGATCCTAATGGCTTATGAAGGTAATTATCTAAATAAGCTTTACCGCCATTCGTTTTACAAAAATTTAAATGGCTAGCTAATCCAATATGTTCTCCATTATCAAATAGTCCAATATCCTGCAGTGTAATTTTATCAACTTGCATATTGCAATTTATTAATAGTAGGACTAGTCTCTATCAAACTGAAGTCTTGCACCCTTAACGGCTTCGTTGAATTGACCCGAGTGATATACTAAATGACCATTTACAAATGTGCTGCTCACTTGAAAAGGGAAACTGGTATTTTCAAGAGGGCTCCATCCGCATTTGTATAATATATTTTCCTTGGTAATGGTATAAGGGGATTCTTTTACCAACACTAAGTCGGCAAAATAACCTTCTCTTATAAAGCCACGGTCTTTAATTTGAAAACAAGTAGCTACTGCATGACTCATTTTTTCCACTACTTTTTCCATGCTAATTTTTCCTTCCTTAACATATTTCAACATTAACATTAAAGTATGTTGTACTAAAGGTAGCCCTGCGTGAGCATGTATGTAATCTTCCTGCTTTTCTTCCCAGGTATGAGGCGCATGGTCGGTTGCAATGATATCCAAACGATCGTCTAACAATCCCTCCCATAAAGCTTTTTTATTTTCTGGGGCTTTAATGGCTGGGTTACATTTAATTAAATTTCCCAATTGTGCGTAATCGTCTGAAGTAAAATGTAAATGATGTACACATACTTCCGATGTAATGCGTTTATCAGCAAGTGGCCTTAGGTTTGAGAATAATTGTAATTCCTTGGCCGTGCTAATATGTAGTATATGTAATCTGGTATCAAATTTTTGAGCCAATTGAATCGCCTTCCATGAAGATTCGAAACAAGCTTCCTCGTTGCGAATAATAGGATGATCCGTAGGTTCTAAATGCGCTTTAACTGCTTCTAATGCTGCCTTATTCTTTTTGATAATACTTTCTTCCTCACAATGCGTAGCAATTAGTAATTCTGATTTGCTAAAAATGTTTTCTAAAATAAGCGGGTTATCAACTAATAAGTTTCCTGTGGAGGAGCCCATAAATATTTTAACACCACATACTTCATTTTTCTTTTTATTTGTCTTTAATACCTCCTCCAAATTTTCTTGGGAAGTGCCCATAAAAAAAGAGTAATTGGCTAAAGATGTTTCTGCGCCAATTGCATATTTGGCTTCCAATAATTCTTGCGTAAAGGTAGGAGGATTGGTATTTGGCATTTCCATAAAACTTGTCACACCCCCTGCTACTGCTGCTTTTGCTTCGGTATAAATATTGGCTTTATGTGTTAATCCTGGTTCTCTAAAATGTACTTGATCATCAATAACCCCTGGCAATAAAAATTGCCCAGCTCCATCAATTTCAATCACATTTAGAGGGGTGTTAATATTGGGTGCTATCTTTTCAATTCTGCCATTTAAAATAAGTACATCGCCATGAATACTTTTACCTTCATTAACGATGGTGGTGTTTTTTATGATATAGCCCTGCATAATATTAGTTCTCAATATGAATGGTGAAATAAATAAAATTAGAAGTGATTTTATCTAAACTACTTACCAATGGGAATTTAGGGTCGCTTATTTTTCTTAAATCTCTAAGTCCATAACTAAATTTTACTTCGGGAGAGATGGTTGCGTATCTTAAATAAAAACTAGTTCCTAATCCAATTTCGTAAGCCATATCAGTGCCTTTAATAATATTTGGATAGGATTGGTTGGTATTAATAGTTGCTGTTTTTTCTGCACCCAAATCAAATCCAAATTTCACACCAGTAATTAAATAATGACGCATGATATCGGTATACCTAAAGGCGCTATATCGGTCTGATTGCATTTTAATTCCAAAAGGAACATCAATAATAACAGATGGGATGGAATAAGTTTGAGTGTTTGAGGGAGTCGTTGCGTTGGTAGCTAATGTGGTATAACTAAACACATTTCTGTTTCCAGAAATTAAAAGTGTTGGGTTGGTTCTTAATAAAAAATGTTTAGTCAGTTTTAAAGTACCACTTAGCCCTAAATTAATATACATGGTTTGGATGGGCTGAATAGTACTTATGGATCCCGTGGAAGGCACTAAAAAATCGGCGCTTCTTTTAAAAGATAAAAAGCTATTACTCATCCCCAAGCTCATTCCTAAATAATAGGGAAGATCATCATGATCGGGTTGAAATACCTCATCGGTTTGTGAAAATGCAGCAGAGGCAAATCCTAAAAATGCGATTAAAATAATTATTTGCTTCCGCAATAGATACTGCATATTCCTAAACTTAATTTTTCTTGAGCCACTTGTTTAAATCCTGCCTTTTCAAAAATAGTCAAAAAGGCGGTTCCTTCGGGAAAAGCAATCACACTTTTATTTAAGTAGGCGTAGGCTTCTTTGTTGCCAGAGAAGATTTTGCCTACCGTTGGTGTAACCCAGTTCATATAAAAACTATAAATAGGCTTGAAAAGCAGGTGGGTGGGTTGTGAAAACTCTAAAATAACCAACTTACTATCCGGCTTTAGCACTCTATAAATTTCTTTTAGGCCTTTTTCCAAATCAGCGAAATTTCTTACCCCAAAGGCAACCATGGCACCATCAAATTGGGCATCTTCAAATGGGATATCTGTACTGTCTCCTAAAACCAATTGAATTTTATGGGAAAGTTCTTTTTGACCAATTTTAATCCTTCCATATTGCATCATGCCTTCTGAAATATCCATACCGGTTATTTGTACAGGGTCAATACGCTTATTAGCCATCAAAGCCATGTCAGCGGTACCTGTTGCAATATCTAATAAGTGATCCAGCTTTTTATCGCCAAATTTTGCAATGGCTTTTTTTCTCCATCCTTGGTCAATACCTAAGCTTAAAAAGCGGTTTAAGAAATCGTATCTTTTAGCAATAGAATTAAACATACTTGCCACCTGATCTTTCTTTCCAGCATCACTCCCAGCATAGGGAACAATTTTATCGTGTTCGAATTGACTCATACTGCAAAGATATTGATTTTGTGGGTTATCTTCGTATCACATGAGAGCTAGGATTTATAAATCTACAGGTAGTTGGTACACCGTTAAATCGGAGGAGGGATTGTTTTATCAAGCACGCATAAAAGGGGTGATAAAATTAGACAATCGAACTTCTACCAATCCAATAGCAGTGGGAGATTGGGTGACTTGTGAGAAAGAAGCGGATCAGCCTACCATCATGATTTCAGACATTTTAGATCGAGACAATTATGTTGCAAGACAATCGCCACATAATAAAAGACAGCAACATATTATAGCTTCCAATTTAGATCAATCTATTTTATTGGCTACTTTAAAATCACCAAAAACTTCACAGGGATTTATTGATCGTTTTTTAATTTCTTGTGAGGCTTTTCATATCCCTGCAATTATTGTTTTTAATAAATCAGACATCTATGGAGAAAAGGAGATGGCTGTTTATGAAATGATGAAAGAAATGTATGAAGCAATTGGCTACCAAGTATTTTTAATAAGTATCGAAAAAGAAATTGGATTAGCGCCAATTAAAGAATTGTTATTGAATAAAACTACATTGGTAAGTGGGCATAGTGGAGTAGGTAAGTCTTCGTTTATTAATTATTTATTTCCTGAATTAGCGATTGATACGCAAGAAGTAAGTGAGTGGAGTGGAAAAGGAATGCATACAACTACATTTGCGCAGATGTATGATTTGCCAACAGGAGGTTCGGTAATTGATACACCTGGTATGCGCGAATTGGGTTTAGTGAATTTAGAGAAAGAAGAATTGGCGCAATATTTTCCAGAGATGCGTGAAAAAATGAGCGGTTGTCAATTTAATAATTGCCAACATATTAATGAGCCAGGCTGTGCCGTGAAAGCTTCAGTGGAAAAGGGTTTGATAACCGAAGCACGCTTTTTTAGTTACGTGGATTTATGGCATGGCATTGAGACCTACAAGTACTAATCGGTTTTTGGAATTGTTATTAAGGAATTATTTATTCGGAGCCTCGTTTGCATGCTCAAACCAACTTGCATATTTCACATAATTATTTGAAATGCGATTAATCTCACCATTGATTAATTCCTCGCTGACTGCTTTTACTTTTTTAGCGGGCACACCTGCATAGATACTACCAGCTTCCACAATGGTTCCTTCTAACACCACAGCACCTGCGGCAATTATAGCATTGGAATGTACTACACAACCATCCATAACTATACTTCCCATTCCAATTAATACATTATCGTGTATAGTACAACCATGCACCATAGCATTATGCCCAATGGAAACATTATTGCCAATATTAGTGGGGTGTTTTAAATAGGTACAATGGATAATTGCACCGTCTTGAATATTTACTTTATTCCCCATTTTAATATAATGCACATCTCCTCTAATGACAGCATTAAACCAAACTGAGCATTCATTGCCCATCACCACATCCCCTACAATGGTTGCATTGGGTGCTACAAAACAATTTTCACCAAATTGTGGATCTTTCCCTTGAACAGTGAGTATGGTTGCCATAAAAATGCGACTTTTGTAATGCAAATTACGCTGAATGGCAACAATAACCAATAGACAACTCTTTTTTCAACACTTGGCTCAAACCTCGGATAAGCCAATAGGCATTGAAGTGGCTTCGGCTAATGGGATTTACATTCATGATGTAGCTGGTAAAGCTTTTATAGATATGATTGCCGGATTTAGTGTTTGTAATATTGGTCATAGCCATCCTGCAGTAATACATGCCATTAAAGAACAGGTTGAAAAATACATGCATGTAATTGTATATGGTGAATTTGTGCAGGCACCACAAGTGCAATATGCAAAAGCGATTACAGCATTGTTGCCAGAAAATTTAGATGCAGTTTATTTTACAAATAGTGGAGCAGAAGCAACAGAGGGGGCTATGAAATTAGCAAAGCGTGTTACTGGGCGGACAAAAATAGTTTCCTTTAAGGGTGCTTATCATGGTAGTACACAAGGTGCCTTAAGTGTAATGGGAGATGAATATTTTAAAAATGCATACAGGCCTTTGCTTCCAGATATTTTACAATTGCGTTATAACTATTTTGAAGACATTGAGCTCATTGATAATACGGTTGCATGTGTTTTAGTAGAATTGGTGCAAGCCGAAACAGGCATCACACCAGCTAACAAAGAATGGATTGCCGCCTTAAAGAATAAGTGTGAATCATTGTGTGCTTTATTAATTATTGATGAAATACAATCGGGCTTTGGACGTACTGGAACTTTGTTTGCATTTGAACAATATGGAATTGTTCCAGATATATTATTAACCGGGAAAGCCTTGGGAGGAGGCTTGCCATTGGGGGCATTTATTGCTAGTGCAAAAATGATGTCAGCACTTACACAAAACCCTGTGTTAGGCCATATCACTACTTTTGGGGGGAATCCTGTTTCCTGCGCATCGGGGCAAGCGGCATTAACTGTGCTGCATCAAAGTGGTTGGATACATGCTGTGAAAGAAAAAGAAAATTATTTAATTCATCATTTGCATCATCCTGCTATTTTACATCGCAATCATTTTGGATTATGGATGTCATTGCAATTTGAATCTGCAGCATTGACTAAAAAAATTGCAGCTGCATGTATTGAAAATGGAATAATAACAGATTGGTTTTTATTCGCGGAAGATCGCATTCGTATTGCACCACCTTTGTGCATTACCATTGATGAACTTATCGTAGCGATCGAAAAAATAATTACAAGTATCAATCAGGCTTTAGCAAATTAGCAGTCCCCTGTTCTGCAATATTGACGGTACAATGCTTCGTATTGAGGAATGATGCTTTCAATGTCAAATTGCTTGGCTTGTTTTAATGCGTTCTTTTTAAAAGTTTTCAACTTTTCTTCATCCTGTAATATAGCAATTGCTTTTTCGCTCATTGTTTTGGTATCACCCACTGGTGCCGTGTATCCTGTAACGCCATCAATATTAACTTCGGCAAGTCCTCCTGCGTCAGAGCTAATCACTACTGCACTTGCAGCCATTGCTTCTAATGCAGCTAATCCAAAACTTTCATATTCCGAAGGCAGCAAGAAAATATCACTCACAGCTAAAATTTCTTCCATTTGTTCTTGCTTTCCTAAAAAACGAACGTCTGATTCAATTCCAAATTGTCTTGCTAAGTCTTCTGCAATTGGACGTTCAGGGCCATCACCGACCATTAACAATTTAGAAGGAATAGCAGCGTGAATATTTTTAAATATTTCCATCACATCATCTATTCTTTTTATTTTTCTAAAGTTAGATGCGTGTACAATAATTTTTTCTCCGTTGGGTGCGATTACTTGTCTAAAAGCAGCCACTGGTTTTTTATCATAACGATGCAGGTCCACAAAGTTATTGATGACCTGAATATTTTTACGAATATCAAAGTGCTTTAAAGTTTCTTCCTTCAAATTTTCAGAAACAGCAGTAATGGCATCACTCTCATTAATAGAAAAAGTAACCACTGGTTCGTAGGTTTTATCTCTACCCACTAATGTAATATCCGTTCCGTGCAAAGTAGTAATTACTGGAACCGATCTGCCGGTTTTTTGTATTACAATTTGTTTAGCAGTATAGGCAGCTGAAGCATGTGGAATAGCATAATGTGCATGTATCAAATCTAAATCATGATTTAAAATTACATCCACCATCGTACTTGCTAGGGCCAATTCATAAGGCGGGTAATCAAATAAAGGATAGGTTGGAACCCTTACCTCATGATAAAATATATTGGCATGAAAGCCGTTTAATCGAACCGGTTGTTGGTAGGTAATAAAATGAATCTCATGACCTTTTTCGGCCAATGCTTTTCCAAGCTCAGTCGCTAATACTCCACTTCCTCCAAATGTTGGATAACAAACAATACCAATCTTCATTTTACTTAAGTTGAATATGCAATTAACAACTAAATATCCGATAAAGTTTAATTATATTTAAGAATTATTTGAATGTTAAAATAACAACTTATGCGTCCATTATTAGTGCTGGTTTTATGTTTGCCATTTATTGCGCAAGCTCAAGTGAATCAAGATAGTATTATGATTAAAAAAATGTCAGATGAAATTTTGACCAATGGCAAAGCCTATGATTTGTTAAGAGAGCTTACTAAAAAAATAGGAGGTCGTTTGGCGGGTTCACCTCAACAACAAAATGCAGCTGTTTGGGGCAAGCGCAATATGGAAGCATTTAATCCTGATAAAGTGTATTTGCAACCATGTAAAACACCTAGTTGGCAAAGAGGTGGTAAGGACTTTGCAGCCGTTGTGGGCGTTAATGGAAAACCAACTATCCAAAAATTAGAAGTGTTGGCATTGGGTAATTCATTAGGCAGTAATGGTTTAATAGAAGCCGAACTTTTAGCGGTGGCTAATTTTGATGAATTAGAAAAACGTAAGGATGAAGTAAAAGGAAAAATTGTTTATTTCAATAGTGAGTTTGATGCAACATTGGTGCAAACTTTTAAAGCTTATGGTGCATCTGGTGTGTACAGAAGATCGGGCCCTAGTCGTGCAGCAAAATATGGAGCAGTTGGCGTGATGATTCATTCCTTAAGTTCAGCGCCTGATAATGCGCCTCATACAGGTGCTATGGTGTATGATGAAGCACAACCAAAAATTCCTGCCGTGGCTTTAGGACCTAATGATGCCAAGGCTTTATATGCACAAGCTAAAAAAGGAACTGTAAGAGTGCAAATGCAAACCTATGGTTTCTTTTTACCAGATGCTGATGAAAATAATGTTGTAGCAGAATTAAAAGGCACTGAACATCCTGAAGAAATTATTACAATTGGCGGCCACCTAGATAGCTGGGATGTAAACGAAGGTGCACATGATGATGGCGCAGGTGTGGTACATGCTATGGAAGTTTTACGAGCAATGAAAGCATTAAACTATCAACCTAAGCATACTATACGTTTTGTGTTATTTGCCAATGAAGAGAATGGTGGCAAGGGCGGTGCTAAATATGCCGATTTAGCTAAAACAAATAAAGAGAAACATATTTTGGCTTTAGAAAGTGATGAGGGTGGTTTTACGCCAAGGTCTATTGCTGTGACTTGCACGCCAGCGCAGTTTGCTCGTTTTCAAACATGGACTCCACTTTTAAAACCATACGGAACCGAAGTGACCACTGGCGGCGGTGGCGCTGATATTGGACCATTAACTGGGTATGATAAAAATATTATTATGTCTAGCATGATTCCAGATAGTCAACGCTACTTTGACTTGCATCATGCAAAAACAGATGTGTTTGAAAATGTAAATAAGCGTGAATTATTATTAGGCGCTGTCAACATCGCAGCCTTTATATACTTAGTAGATAAGTATGGTGTGAATCCTTAGTATAAAAAAAGCCCTTAAATTTTAATTAAGGTAAAGTAAGTCAAAGCCACCGTTTATGGGTGGCTTTGAAAAAGTCATAAGATAAAAATAAAAAAGCCCTTAAATTTTAATTAAGGGCTTTTTTATTTTTAACGAGAAAGGTTCATGGAACGCTCTTTGTATAATGTTCTGAAATAAGGGTCGCGTAAGTCTTTGATAAAACGAATCGCTTCACCAGTGCTCTTCATCTCTGGTCCTAATTCTTTGTTTACGCCAGGGAATTTATCAAAGCTAAATACAGGTTCTTTAATCGCGAAGCCGTCTAATTTTTTCTCCATGGTAAAGTCAGTTAGCTTAGCAGCGCCCAACATTATTTTAGTGGCAATATTTAAATAAGGTATTTGATATGCTTTTGCAATAAACGGTGTAGTTCTTGAAGCTCTTGGGTTGGCTTCAATCACATATACTTTATCATCTTTAATGGCAAACTGAATATTAATTAAACCTCTGATGTTTAAAGCGCGCGCAATTTTTTCACTATAAAATTCCATTGTCGCAACAATTAACGGAGTTAAATTAAATGCAGGCAATACTGCATTACTATCACCACTATGAATACCTGCTGGCTCAATATGTTCCATTACCCCCATTACGTGAAAAGTTTCACCATCAAAAATAGCATCCACTTCGGCTTCTTGACAACGATCCAAGAAATGGTCAATTAAAATTTTATTATCAGGGATATGTTTTAAGATACTTACTACTGCGGTTTCTACTTCGGCGTCATTAATTACGATACGCATTCTTTGACCACCAATCACATAGCTAGGTCTTACGAGTACAGGGTAACCCACTTGGTTTGCCACTTCAATTGCTTCCTCGGCAGTGTAGGCAGTACCATAACTTGGGTAAGGAATATTTAATTCTTTTAACAAGTCACTAAAACGACCACGGTCTTCGGCGATATCTAAACTATCAAATGAAGTACCTATAATTTTAATCCCTCTTTCTGTTAAACGCTTTGCTAATTTTAATGCAGTCTGTCCACCTAATTGTACAATCACACCCTCTGGTTGTTCTAATTCAATAATTTCCCAAAGGTGTTCCCAAAATACAGGCTCAAAATATAATTTGTCGGCCATATCAAAATCGGTAGATACGGTTTCTGGATTACAGTTTACCATGATGGCTTCGTAACCAGATTCTTTAACGGCTAATAAACCGTGTACACAACAATAGTCAAATTCAATACCTTGCCCAATACGATTAGGGCCACTTCCTAAAACAATAATTTTCTTCTTTTTGGATGGGATGGATTCGTTGGAGTTCAGATTGTTGCTCATAGGTATAAAATTGGGCAAAAATACATCAGCGAACCCATTTTTACGAATTTTTATGTAAGGGTTTTCCACCAAATTTACTTATTGGACCTGGCAGAGCTCGTCCCAACGAGTGGTATAGCGTTTGCTGCGCTTTTCGCTACGCATTTTCCAGTTTTTTTGGGTACTGGAAGTGCCAAATTTGAGTACATCATTGCGATAAGCAGCATTCATATTATCAATAACATTCATTAGCTTTTTACGTCTTGCATCGGCCGGGGCAGCAAATAAGTTGGTTTGCAAAGCGCTATCGGGCACAAAATCACTTACAATGACCCCTGCTTTTTTGTACACTTCGCCCTCCTCAAATAAGCTTTTGCCAATGGCAACTACGGCCTTGATAATATCGGGGGTCACATTGCTTGGATTGTCTAGCAGCGTATATCCACTTACCTGACTGCCTCGATGATAGTGCGAATACTCGCTACCAAAAGGAAGGGGAGGAGGTTTGCGTAATAAAAAAACCTGCACGCATTTTGCGGCACTTTGCTGTCTTCTTAATTTCTCACAGCAACGAGTGGCGTAAGTAGCGAGGGCTTCTTCAATTTCCTGCCAACTAGTTACATTGCGACCAAACATGCGCGTAGTAGCGATCATTTTTTTTTCGGTACGCGGCGCTTGCATGCTATGACTTTGTAATCCTTTGAGTTCTCTAATTAATTTAATGCCTGTAATGCCACCTAAAAATTTTTTACCCCAACTAAGGTCTTTCATACTTAATGCAAATGCGGTATTGATGCCGTACACTTTTAGTTTTTCACTATATTGATAACCAATTCCCCAAACATCTTCGATAGGCGTTTTTTGTAAAGCGGTTTGTATTTTTTGTGCACTATCTAAAACCACCACGCAATTGGTTTGTATTTTATTTTTTTTAGCCAACCTATTGGCAACTTTACTAAGTACTTTATTTGGTGCGGCACCAATGGATACCGAAATGCCTGTCCAAGTTTCAATCGTATTTTTTAAATGAATACAAAAATCATATACATCTTTGTCTGCAATATGATGTAAGTCTACAAAGGCTTCATCTACCGAATACACTTCTACCTGATCCTTTGGTAGTAAGGATCTCATGGTTTCCATCACCCGCCAACTAAGGTCACCGTATAAATGGTAATTAGAAGAAAATGTGTATACCCCAAATTTTTTAATGCGCTCTGCTTCTTGAAAATAAGGTGCAGCCATGGCGATTCCTAATTTTTTTGCTTCATCGGAACGAGAAACAATACAACCATCATTATTACTTAAAACAACAATGGGTGCGTTTTGTAAAGTAGGTGCAAAAAGCCGCTCACAGGAACAGTAAAAACTATTACAATCAATAATCGCTTGCACAATTTTAAATTTTAATTCGCAGTTAATAATGAATTATAAACCATGAATTACATAAGTCACTACGCCCCATGTTTTATAATCTTCCAAGTGTTCAATATGGATAGCACCATACTTTTTATTTTCGGGGAGTAGGGTAACACTATGTGTTTGCATTTGTAAACGACGCACTAAAAACTCTCCATTCAAAATAGCGACGACTACTTTTCCAGATCGGGGAGGAATACTGCGGTCCACAATTAGCGTGTCTCCAATATGAATGCCGGCACCCAGCATGGCATCACTATTTACCCTAAAGAAAAAAGTAGCTGGTTTATTGTGAATGAGTTGCTCGTTTAGGTCAATGCCTCTTTCCATAAAGTCGTCCGATGCGGCACCAAAACCAGTGGCATTGGCTTGTACTACTTGACTAGCTTGGTAGTTTTTATTAATCTGTTGGGTAGCGATTCCCTCGCTTGGATCCATGTCTATATATTCCATAAAACTAAATTTATTAGCAATATTAACTAAATTATTTAGTATTTTTATGAATATTTTCTAGCAGGCATTTTGTACCTTGGGGCTCAAATTGTGCGACATGGATAAGCCGTTTTATATAGACCCGAATATTGCAAGAGCAAAAACGATTGATACTCGTTTTTACTTAGAAACCAAGTGGTTAGAAGCTTCGAAGGAACAAATTTTTGCTCCTAGCTGGCAGTATATTGGCCATACCGGTTTGGTGTCTAATGCGGGGGACGCATATCCAATTAAATTTTTAGAAAATTATATCAATGAGCCCTTGGTGCTAACAAAGGATGCCGAGGAGCATATTCACTGTTTGTCAAACGTGTGTACGCATCGCGGAAATTTAATGGTGTACGAACCATGCAGTGCGCAAAAACATTTGCGTTGTAAATACCATGGTCGCGCATTTCATTTGGATGGAAAATTTATTTCCATGCCTGAGTTTAAAGACGTTGAAAATTTTATTCCAGAAAATAATCACTTGCATCATTTGCCATTGTATCAATGGGGTCCATTGTTATTTACGCAATTGAAAAAAGGATTGGGTCCTGAATTATTTTTTAGAGAAATGGAATCACGCATTGGATGGTTACCTATTAACGATTTAGTATTTGATGCATCAAGATCTAATGACTATTATATTAAAGCCAATTGGGCTTTGTATTGTGAAAATTATTTGGAAGGATTTCATATTCCATTTGTACATCCAGGATTGAGTGCATTTTTAGACTTCAAGGATTATTCAACCGAAGTATTTAAATATTCAAATTTACAATTAGGTATTGCAAAAGACGATGAGCATTGTTTTGACATACCTGCAGATCATCCTGATGCGGGCAAGCGTATTGCAGCTTATTATTTTTGGGTATTCCCAAACATGATGTTCAACTTTTATCCTTGGGGATTGTCCTTAAATGTAGTGACACCGATAGATGCGAATAATACAAAAGTAAGTTTCCTCAGTTTTGTATTTGATGCAAGCAAATTAGGCCAAGGCGCAGGGAGCGGATTGGATACGGTAGAGCAGGAGGACGAGGAAGTGGTGCAGTATGTACAGCAAGGGATTCGTTCACGCTTTTATCATCATGGACGCTACGCAACCCAGCGTGAGCAAGGCACACACCATTTTCACAGTTTACTCGCAAGCTTTTTAAACGAATAGTTTATTTAGCCCAACGCACTATTACATTCCAATCATTGCCGGTTTGAATATGGTATTTATCAGCAAAGCTGCCTTGGTTTAATGCAAAAGATAAATCCATTAAACTATTTAAATACGCAAGTGGTTTGCCAACGCCAACGCCACCGAATGTATTTTCAAAAGACATACTGCCTGTGTATACTAGTTTTTGTTTGTTAAATATTTGGACAACAATTTCATTTTTTGCATGCGCCATGGAAGTGAATTTTTTCCAATTGTCTTGGTCAATATTTGTCCAAACATTTCCATATTGAATATCTAAAATGGAAATGTTCCCTTTTAAAATTCCATTAGCAAAACTTGCTTTTTGATATGTTAATGCAGTGATGGGTTCGCTACTTATTTTACCTACCTGCTCATAGCGAATAGTATGTGAAGCGAGTCTTGCGGCAGTATAAGCATATACGTCACGTCCATGAAAAGTATAAGAGGCGCCCGAATTTTTTCTTCTATTCACGGCTTCATCAATCTCTCTAACCGAATCAATGCCCAATGATTGCGCTATTAAAGTAAGTGTTCCATTGTCGGGAGTAACAATATAATGTCCTGTTTTTGTTTTTACTACTACTGATTTTCTGTTGGTGCCTACACCAGGGTCTACAACAGATACAAACACTGTACCTGCTGGCCAATAAGGCACTGTTTGATCTAATCGATACGCTGCTTCCCAAATATTGTAGGCCGGAATATCATGTGTTAAATCGTATAATTTTAAATTAGGATCAACACCACTTGCAACGCCTTTCATTGCTGAAACTGCACCATCTTTGGTACCAAAATCAGTTTGAAAAACAACTATTCCATTTTGAGCATGTAAAGAAATGTTCAGCACAATAATTCCAAACAGTAGACAAATTATTTTTTTCATTAAAACTTGAAAGCTAATTTGGTGAATATTCTTAAACCGTTGTAACCCATTTGAACACCATCCCAAGGACCACCTGTTTCATTATCGCCAGCCCATCCTTTTGCAGCTGGGTTAACAGCATAATCAGGATGTACATTAAAGATATTGTCTGCACCAAAAATGATGGAAGTCTTTTTAGCTACTTGTACATTCATATACAAGTCGGTAGAGAATTTTCCTTTGTAGTTAAAAATTTCTGGTACCAAAGTATTACCTGTAGGATCTGCATCAGCAGGTACTTGAGGGTTGATACCATCGCCATTCACTCCAAATCCTGTTAAGGCTACATCGCCAAAGTAAGTAACTCTTGCACCAAGTGTAACTTTGTTTTTAGTATAATCAAAACTTGTAGAGAATTTAGATTTAGGAGCAGAAGCTTTTAAGAAATATTTTTCACGATCGTTAAAGAAAGTGTTTGCATTATAATCATTTGTATTCAATGCTGCAGGAACATGAATTGCATCAATAGTAATGCCTTGGAAGTTAGCTACAAATAATATTTTGAAACGCTCTTTATTTGAAATTTTCTTTTGATAATCAGCAACCACATCAATACCAGTATTAGTTGTGTTTACTGCATTTGCAAAAAACTGCGCAGTAGCAACGCCTAAATTATTAAGTTTAGCAGTTAATGCTGCAGGAAGTGTTGGATCTGATGCACCAAATAATCCAGACAATACTACTCGGTCTTTCATTTTAATAGTATAGCCATCCACAGTAAATGTTAAACCTTGCACTGGCTTCCATGTAAACCCTATACTAGCATTGGTACTTGTTTCTTGTTTTAAAGATGGGATACCTGCCAACTTGGTGATAGGATCATCGTTGTTAGCAATTCTTGATTGAACTAATTGTCCACCAGAGAAGGATGTTAAAGTATTACTGAAATATTTTTGTTGTAAAGAAGGGGCGCGGTAACCAGTGCTAAATGATCCTCTAAAATTAAAATTATCAGTTGCTTTGTATCTAAATGAAGCTTTGTAAGTAGCTACTTGACCAAAGTCAGAATAATTTTCTAAACGAATAGCACCCGTTAATAATAAGTGGCTACTAGGTGTATATTCCAAATCACCATAAGCACCACCTACCCAGCGATGTGCACTTACTTTATCAGCTGGGCTAAAACCAGGGAATCCTTGTGAGCCCGGTGCTTGTTGTAATCCAAAACTATTTGGATAAGCATTGTAAGATGCTAACTCACCTTCAAAAATTTTGTATTCTTCGAATCTTAATTCACCACCATAAGACACTTTAACACCACCATCATTTACTTTACCAAATTGTTTTGATAAATCTAAGTTAGAAGTGTTTTGTAAAAAGCTAAATCCACCATCATCAAAATGTGTTTGAGCAATATTTCCAATGTTAGAAGCGTTAAAAGTTCCATCTCCAAAATAGTGGAAAATGTTTTGACCAATGCTATTGCTCATATCCCAATACCATCCACCAGCAGACTTGCCTGAGAATCCTCCTACATAAGAAAAGTCTTGAATTTTTGTTTGTATTAGTGGATTGTAACTTGTATCGCCCGAACCTGAAGCAAACATAATGCTAGGCACATAAATTAATTGACCTTTTGAATTTACTGGGAAACGAGTAGGCTTTGCAGACCAGTTTCTTGTATATGCATAAGCGTCAGAGTTTTTGGTATTATAACTACCAAAAGAATAAAATTTAGTATTCGCATCAATTGGTAATTCCATATTAAACATGATACCATGTGATCCCATTGAACCATCACCAAATCCTTGTCTCCAAGTGTTGGTAGGTAAGCCATCAGCTGCAGGTGCTTCTCTAAATGTTTTTCCTTGGTTGGTATAATCATAAGAGAGATTAATAAAGCCACCTTGCTTTCCTAAATCAAATCCTTTATTGATAGAAAGGTTTTGGGTAATTCCATCAATTGCACCATTGTTTAAATAATTGTGTTCATTTTTAACCGAATAAGTATTGTATTTTTTATCATAGTAACCAGCCAAGCCAGTTGTTACATTCCATTCATTGGTATTTTTCTTTAATACAATATTCATTACACCTGCAATGGCGTCCGAGCCATATTGAGCAGATGCACCATCTCTTAAAATTTCAATTCTGTCCACTGCCGATTCTGGAAAACCATTTAAGTCCACCCCTGAATTACCACGACCTCTTGTTCCAAATAAACCAACAAATGCAGTGCTATGTTGACGCTTTCCATTAATTAAAACCAATGTTTGATCTGGCCCTAAGCCTCTTAATGTTCCAATATCAATATGATCGGCACCATCCGCACCTGATTGTTTATTATAGTTAAACGAAGGAGCTACAAAGTTTAGAGTTGAAGTTAAATCCATGCGCGCAGTGTTCACACCCACATCGGATAATTTAATAACATCCACAGGTACGGGAGATTCTGTTTTAACACGACCTGCTCCACGGCTACCCACTAAAATTACATCTTGTAATTCGGTAGTAGTGGCATTTAAAACAACTTTTAAAATAGTATTAGTAGCGTTTACTTTTTTAGATTCATAACCCACTGAACTAAATTCAAGTGAACTGCCAATTTGAGTATTAATAGAGAAATTTCCGCTTTTATCAGTAGTCACAACTGTTTTTCCAGATGTAGCTTTTACGGTAACACCTTCTAGTGGTGTTCCTTTATTGTCAGATACTGTTCCTGTTACTTTTTGCGTTTGCGCAAATGAACTAATTGTTAACAGCATCCCAAAAAATAGTGCTGTGGAGCGTTTAAAAATTGCTTGCATAGTAGTTATATTGTGCGATGAATTTACCACTTTTTCTCATTTTTTTAAACATAACATTTAATTAGTTACTTTTAAGCTAATTTATAGCTGATTATATACCCCTATGGAAGACATTTTAATACATATAAATAATTTATATAAGACCATTAATAGTAATGATTGGGATGAGATTGGCAAGATTCCTCAAAGTGGAGGCGATCGTGTTTACTTTAGAATCATTCAAGGGCAGCAATCATGGATAGCTACTTATAATTTAAATATAAAAGAGAACGAGACTTTTATTGAATTTGCCAATCACTTTTATGCAAAGGAATTGCCGGTTCCAAAAATACTGGCTGTTAGTGAGGACAAGTCTATTTATATACAATCTGATTTAGGAAGTGTTTCTTTATTAGAGGTGTTGGAAAAGGAAGGTAAGACAGAACATGTATTTTCTTTATTTCAAAAGAGCTTAAGTGCTTTAGCGAAATTGCAAATACAAGGGGGTGCAGGGTTGGATTACAACTATTGCCTAACTTCAAAAGAGTTTGGCAAACACGCAATTTTGACGGACTTATTATATTACAAATATTATTTTTTAGATGCATTGCAATATCCATATGATAAGCAAGCATTAATTAATGAATTTGAATTATTAAGTGATCAATTGGCGAGCAAGGATTTGAATCATTTTTTATTCCGAGATTTTCAAAGTAGAAATATTATTGTATCCAACGATGAAGTTTATTTTATTGACTTTCAGGGTGGGATGCAAGGTGGATTATCCTATGACGTGGCTTCCTTATTATGGCAAGCAAAAGCGGAATTGTCTAATGAGTGGAAAGAAAAATTAGTTGATTATTATATTAGTGAAGTGCAAAAATTATTGCCTTCAAAAATGGACGAAGCAAAATTTAGAAAGCAATACAATGGATTTGTTTTACTGCGTTTATTACAAGTTTTAGGTGCTTATGGTTTTAGAGGTTTGTTTGAAAGAAAGGCACATTTTTTAACGAGTATTCCACTAGGCTTAAATAACTTAAAAAACTTTTTAGCAGTATCTCCTATAAGCAATGATACGCCTGTGTTTGCGGGCGTATTAAATTGGATGGTATCGGATGAAGTAGTTCAACGATTTACACCACCTGTGGCTAATGAACAAACTCCATTAGTAGTTACCATTAATAGCTTTAGTTATAAAAAAGGGTTGCCAAAAGATGAGACTGAAAATGGGGGTGGATTTATTTTTGATATGCGTGGAATTTTAAATCCAGGAAGATTTGATGACTATAAAAAATTAGCGGGCATACACAAGCCAGTGCAAGATTTTTTAGAACAAAGAACAAAGATGAATACCTTTTTAAATAGTGTGTGGGATTTAATTGACATTACAGTTGAAAATTATTTAGAAAGAGGCTTTGAGTCATTGCAAATAAATTTTGGATGTACAGGTGGGCAACACCGAAGTGTATTTGCAGCAGAACAAACTGCACGTCATTTAAGAAATAAGTATAAAGTAAAAGTGGTTTTAGAACACACTAATAAAGACAACTGGGTAAAATAATTTTTATGCGTGCAATGATATTAGCAGCCGGCTTAGGTACTAGGCTAAAACCCTTTACCAATAATCATCCTAAGGCTTTGGCAGTCGTGAATGGAAAATCTTTATTACAAAGAAATGTTGAATATTTATTATCCTTTGGCATTAAAGATATTATTGTGAATGTGCATCATTTTGCCGATCAAATAATTGCTGCTGTAAATGAAAATAAAGGTTGGGGTGCTAATATTACTATCTCCGATGAAACAGATATAGTGCTGGAAACAGGTGGTGGACTTTTGAGAGCTGCTGATTATTTTAAATCAGAAGAACGTTGGTTGGTCATGAATGCAGACATTTTAACTAATTTGGATTTGCATAAAATGATTGCTGCAGATAATGCTTATGCAATTAAAGCAGAAGGAGATTTAGTGGCAACCTTGGCGGTGACAGATAGAAATTCAAGTAGAAATTTAATATTCAATCAATCCGGTACCTTGTGTGGCTGGAAAAATAATAATACGGGTGAAGAAAAATGGGCGCTTCCATTGAAAGATCCGAATTCTGCAGTACCAAAGGCTTTTAGCGGTATACAAATTGTACATGCAGCATTTTTGCAAGAGGTTCAATTGCGTGGTAAGTTTTCATTAATAGATGCTTATTTGCAATTAGCACAACATTATGCAATACACTTTTACGATCATAGTGATGATATTTTGTTAGATGTTGGTAAGCCAGATCGTCTAGAAAAAGCTGCTTCTATATTTAAATAAACATTATACTTTAATGTAAATCTTTTTCTTGTCTAAAATATAGGCAAGTGAAAACATAAATGCAATAAAGCAAAGCGCATATACAAAAGATCCAACCCTTAAATCACTATTGATGTTTTTGCATACATGTTCGTAAAACCAAGGAAATGCAGAAGTGTAAATAGGTTGTCCTTTTTCGTCAGTATGATCTACCCATCTTAATAATGCCAATACTCTTGGTAAAAAGCCACTCAATACAAAAATGAAAAGTGGATTCTTTCCAAACACATCAAAAAAGTGACTCCATTTTCCTTTTGCTTCCTTAAATTCTAATAGAAAGATAAACATTCCAAGTGTAATCATAGCAAGGCCTGTGGTGTATAACACATAACTACTTGTCCATATTTTTTTATTTATAGGGAAGCTAAAATCCCAAATCCATCCTGCTAAAACCAATACTACGCCAGTTAACAAAACCTGCGCAAGCATTTCAAAATTCTTTTCTTTTGCTTGTATGTATTCGCCTACTAAAAATCCTAATATTACTTGCACAATGGCAGGGAACATACTCACTAATCCTTCTGGATCAAAGGGAACACCTTCGCCTTTATAAATATGTGATACACCTAAAATATTTTGGTCAATTGCATTGCCAAAATAACCGGATAAGCTATATGGGTGTCCCGCTGCACCAAATACAATATTCAGTACCCAATAAATAACAAGTATCATCATGCCAATAAATAAGGCCATTCTTGATTTACCATAATACACAATTACAGATGCAAAAAAATAACAAAGAGCTATTCTTTGTAACACACCTAATATGCGCACATTCTCCCAAACTTTAAATATTAAATGATTATCAGACCATTTTACAAACGGGCTCCAGTTTAAAAAAAGTCCAATTGCAAATATGAGCAAGGTTCTTTTGATTACTTTTTTCCAAAAGTCAGCTGCAGTGCCTAAGGCCAATTTTGGCATCACAAAACTCATTGCATTACCAACTGCAAATAAAAAGAAAGGGAAAACCAAATCGGTAGGGGTGCAACCATGCCAATTGGCATGCTCTAAAGGGCTAAAAATATGCCCCCAACTACCTGGATTGTTCACTAAAATCATCAGGGCAACAGTGGCGCCTCTAAAAACGTCTAGAGAATAATATCTTTGTTGGTTCATAGTGTTAAAATGAGGGTAAATATTATAAATTACTTTCTTATATATATGGTCAAAATAATATCTTTGTAAGATACAAATTCAGATGCAAAAAAATATATTAATTACCGGAGGAGCAGGATTCATTGGATCGCATGTAGTGCGATTAATGGTGACCAAATATCCTGATTATCAAATCTTTAATTTAGATGCCTTGACCTATGCGGGCAATTTGGAGAATTTAAAGGATATTGAAAAATTACCTAACTATCATTTTGTAAAGGCCAATATTTTAGATGCCGATGCTTTAAAAGACATTTTCCAAAAGCATAACATTACCGATGTAATTCATTTGGCCGCAGAGTCACATGTGGATCGTTCTATTATTTCACCTTTGGACTTTGTATATACGAATGTGATTGGTACCGTAAATTTATTAAATACCGCAAAGGATTTTTGGAAGGGAGACTTAAGTTACGAAAATGCACATGATGGTACATGGGATAAAAAAAGAGACCATTTATTTTATCATATTTCTACCGATGAAGTGTATGGAAGCTTAGGAAAAGAAGGTTTGTTTAAAGAAACAACACCGTATGATCCAAACTCACCTTATTCTGCAAGTAAAGCAGCGAGTGATCATTTTGTGCGCGCTTACGGTGAAACCTATCACTTACCCATTGTGGTTTCTAATTGTTCAAACAACTATGGCCCTAATCATTTCCCTGAAAAATTAATTCCTTTATTCATTCATAATATCATCAATAAAAAAGCATTGCCAGTATATGGTGATGGTTTATACACCCGTGACTGGTTATATGTAATTGACCATGCGCGTGCCATTGATTTGATATTCCATGAAGGTAAAAAAGGAGACACCTATAATATTGGCGGCTTTAACGAGTGGACGAATATTGACTTGGTAAAATTATTGATTACTCAAATGGATGAGAAATTAGGAAACGCAAAAGGAACAAGCGAAGGCTTAATTACGTATGTGAAAGACCGTCCAGGTCATGATCGCAGATATGCGATTGATGCTACCAAATTAAATAAGGAATTAGGATGGACTCCTTCTGTAACCTTTGAACAAGGCTTAGCAGCAACCATTGATTGGTATTTGCAAAACACTGCTTGGTTAGAGAATGTAACCAGTGGAGCATATCAAACTTACTATAACGAAATGTATAGCAATAGATAATGAAAATTGAGCAGACCCCCCTTAAAGATTGTTTTATCGTTCATGAAAAAGTGAATGGAGATGCGCGAGGATATTTTATTGAGACCTTTAATCAAAAAGATTTTAATGCCGCTACAGGATTAGATATTGTTTTTGTACAAGACAATCAATCAAAATCATCTAAAGGTGTATTAAGAGGATTGCATATGCAGCGTGGTGCTTCGGCGCAAGCAAAATTGGTGAGAGTGTTGGCTGGTGCAGTGTTGGATGTGGCAGTAGATTTAAGAAAAGGTTCACCAAGTTTTGGACAACATTATGCAATAGAATTAACCGAGGACAATCACAAACAATTTTTTGTACCTGCTGGATTTGCGCATGGTTTTGTGGTATTAAGTGAAACCGCTACTTTCTTTTATAAAGTAGATAAGTTTTACGAGCCAGGCAATGAAGTGGGCATCATGTACAACGATAAAGATTTAAATATTGATTGGAAGCTACCCGTGAGTGAATTGATATTTTCAGAAAAAGATAAAACATTAGGAAGCTTCGCGGAATACGCGGCTTCTTTATAATGCGCTATACAAACACAAATTAAAACTTTCCTATGAAGGGTATTATATTAGCAGGTGGATCAGGTACTAGATTGTATCCAATTACCAAAGGAATTAGTAAGCAATTAATGCCTATCTATGATAAGCCGATGATTTATTATCCATTGTCCGTATTAATGTTAGCGGGTATTAAAGAAGTATTGATTATTACTACACCCGAGGACAATGATCAGTTTAAAAGATTGTTGGGAGATGGTTCGGAGATTGGATGTAAATTTAGTTATGCCGTACAAGCAGTGCCTAATGGACTAGCGCAAGCATTTGTGATTGGTGCTGATTTTGTGGGCAAGGATAAAGTAGCCTTAGTGTTGGGTGACAATATATTTTATGGTGCTGGCTTTAGTAAGTTGGTGCAATCTTTTAATGATGTAGAAGGGGCAGCAGTATTTGCTTATGAAGTAAATGATCCTGAAAGATACGGTGTGGTTGAGTTTGACGAAAACAACAATGCCCTCTCATTAGAAGAAAAACCAAAAGCACCAAAGTCAAATTATGCGGTGCCTGGTTTGTATTTTTATGATAACGATGTGGTAGAGATTGCAAAAAACATTCCTGCATCACCAAGGGGAGAGTATGAAATTACGGATGTAAACAAAGTATATTTGGAACGTAAAAAATTACAAGTAGGTATTATGAATAGAGGTACTGCATGGTTGGATACGGGTACCTTTGAATCTTTGGCAGACGCTTGTGAATTTGTGCGTGTAATTGAGAAAAGACAAAGTCAAAAAATAGGTTGTATAGAGGAAGTTGCCTTTAGAATGGGCTTTATTGATAAGGCGCAGTTGCTTATTTTAGCTGATAAATATGCCAAAAGCGGGTATGGTGAATACCTTAGAAACTTAAAAAAGTAAGATTTTACTGAACCTTTTTAGTTTGTTGTTGTTTTAGCTGTATGTCATCTTATACCATTAAGGATTTAGAGCAAATTTCTGGGATTAAAGCCCACACGATTCGTATTTGGGAGCAACGATATCATTTCTTGCAACCTCAGCGTACCGAAACGAATATCAGATCCTATTCTGCCGAAGAATTAAAGGTGATTCTGAACGTTTCCCTATTAAACAAATATGGTTTCAAGATTTCGCATATTGACAAAATGAGTCAATTGGAAATTGAGGATAAGATCATAGGCTTGAATCAATTGGATGCAGTAAAGGAAAGAGTGGTGAATGCATTAATCAAAGACATGGTATCCTTGGACATGGTTTCTTTTGAAAAACAATTAGACAATTACATAGCACAGAAAGGCATTGAGAAAACCATTACCAATATTATCTTTTCATTCCTTGAGCGTGTTGGGGTATTATGGATTACCAATCATATTAATCCTGCCCAAGAGCATTTAGCTTCAAATATTATTAGACAAAAGATCATATTGGGCATTGAAAGATTACCAAGAAATATGGCTGCTCCAAAGTTGATTGTATTATTTATGCCAGAGGGGGAATACCATGAAATTGGATTGTTATTTGTTCAATATTTATTAAAATTGAGAGGATATCACGTTGATTATTTAGGTGCGAATGTGCCCATTGTCGATTTAAAATATTTGACAGAAATAAAGAAAGTTGACTATTTATACGCCCATATTACCTCCCCAATTAAAGGCTTTAAGTTGAACAAGTTTATGGAGCAAATAAGTCACTTAAATCCTTCTATTCCAATTATACTTACTGGTCAAATGATGCAAGAATACAAAGGTCCAGTGGCCTCCCATATTAAGGTGATGAACTCACTTGCTCAAACTATGGAGATTCTGTCGAATTTATAATTACATCTAACCCTCAGAATATCAACATTTTAGGTATTATTGTCATTTTGTTTAATAAAAATATCAAAAGATTAAACATAATATCGATTATTAATACTAGGTTTGTTTAACATTATTGAAAAATAGTTAAACGAAACAACATGTCAAACGCAGAATTTAGCTTACTACTTACCGAAAACGCAGAGTTTTTAAGACCATTTGCAGTGAATCTTACTAAAGACCAGGAGACTGCAAAAGACCTTTTTCAAGAAACACTTTTTCGTGCTTTTTCTAACAAAGACAAATACAATGTAGGTACAAATATTAAAGCATGGTTGTACACGATAATGCGTAATATTTTCATTAATGATTACCGCAAGCGTTCAAAGCAATCTGTAGTTTTTGACAGCACTCCCAATGACTATATTATTGACCAAACGCATAACAAGGTTTTAAACCAAGGAATGACCAATTTAAATATGCGCGAAGTGAATCAAATGATATTTGAGTTACCAGAATTATTTAGAATCCCTTTTAATTTGTACTTTGAAGGCTATAAGTACAATGAAATTGCCGAAGAGTTGGGAGAACCATTAGGAACAATCAAAAGTCGCATTCACTTTGCTAGAAAAATATTGAAACAAAAAATTGAAAGATATTAAAAATAGTATGCCCGATTCTAATAAAAAGGTACTCGTAATTGGAGCAGGTTTTGCAGGACTTTCTGCTGCGACTTTTTTAGCGCAAAAAGGATGGCAAGTTACGGTAGTTGAAAAGCACGATATTCCAGGTGGAAGAGCAAGAAAGTTTGAAGTAGATGGATTTGTTTTTGATATGGGTCCAAGCTGGTACTGGATGCCTGATGTGTTTGAAAAATATTTTTCAAAATTTGGGAAGCAGGTTAGTGACTATTACAATTTAAAAAGATTAGATCCTTCTTACACTGTATATTTTGATGAAACGCATTGGGATATGCCTGCTAATTATAATCAATTAAAAGATTTATTAGAAAGCGTAGAACCTGGTTCTGGAAAGGCTTTGGACCAGTTTATGGAGGAAGCTGAATATAAATATAATGTGGGAGTTGGCAAATTAGTACATAAGCCAGGACAGTCCCTTTTTGAATTTATTGATTGGGAAGTGATTAAGGGTGTTTTTAAATTAGACATCTTTAAGTCTATGAAAAAACATGTTGCTCATTTTTTTAAGCATCCTTATATTCAATCCATTATGGAGTTCCCAGTTTTATTTTTGGGCGCGCTTCCTCAAGATACACCTGCCTTATATAGTTTAATGAATTATGCAGATATTAAAGGAGGAACTTGGTATCCTGAAAAAGGAATGTATAGTATTGTAAATGCTATGTATGAATTGGCAGTGGAACAAGGGGTGCAATTTTGTTTTGGAGAAGAGGTAAGACATATTGAAGTTGCAAATGGAGTTGCCAAATCAGCTAGGAGCATCAAAAAAATTAGTAACGAACAGAAAGAACATTTTTTTGATGTAGTTATAGGGGCGGGAGACTATCATCATATTGAAACTAAATTATTGGATACAAAGTATCAATCTTATACTGATAAGTATTGGGATGATCGTTTAATGGCGCCAAGTTCAATTTTATATTATGTTGGATTGAATAAAAGAATTGAAAACGTTTCTCATCATAATTTATTTTTCGATACCGATTTTGGAGTGCATGGAAAAGAAATTTACACAAACCCCGCTTGGCCAAATGAACCATTATTTTATGCGAGTGTTCCTTCCGTAACTGATCCAACAGTAGCACCAGCTGGACACGAAAATTTATTTTTATTAATACCTATTGCGGCCGGTTTAAAGGGCGACACTGAAGAAGTGCGTGATATGTATTTTGATAAAATTGTGACTAGATTAGAGGAGCGTTGGGGGCAATCTATCAAAGATGCCATTGTGTTTAAAAAGTCTTTTGG
>CAIQQR010000120.1 GCA_903874055.1 uncultured Bacteroidota bacterium
ATACCTCCATCATTCGTTAGTGTATCATTTAAAAATCTATTAAATCGAATCACTTCATCAAAAGGTCCATAATTATTAACTACCGTCTCTAAACCCTTTCCATTTATTAATTCAAGACTTGTAAATGCTATAACAACGGTACCCATAAATTTTTCATGCAATAAAGTTTGTGCAACGGTAGCCAATGAAATTACAGCCGCTTTTGCACCAACACTAGGTGCAGCAATATTTTGCATAGCTACTACCATGGGCACTTTATTAAGCGTAACAGGATCTAATAATTTAATTCCCTTTGCTGCAACTTGATTACTATTTGTAACTCCAATATCTACAAATGCTTCTTGCCATTGAAAAACATTTTTACTTTTTTCAGGTATCGCTCTTAAGGCATCATAATGAGAAGAGGGTACAGTGGATACACCCAATTGAACGTTATTTTCAGTATTTATTTTAATAACGTTTCCTTCCAAAAATTGATGAAACATAGTGCCCTGTTGGCCAAAACCAACTGGAGAAATTCTTAAATAACCATCTTCTTGGATTTGACTAATCACATATCCAGGTTCATCTAATGGAGCAGTGAATAGTCTTTTAGGTGCGCCGCTACCTATTGTTATTACTATATTTCCAAGCTTATCTTGTTTGCAAATACCTTTAACAAATAAATTATTTATAAAATTCCTCGCTTCTTCCTCTCTTCCTGTTACTGCACTTGTTTTTGCAAATTCAGTTATACTTGTTAAAATATTTTGTTGTTGCGCAGTAAGTTGTGCAAAAGTATTTTGGAAAGAACAGAGTAATAAAAAGAATATTATTTTTTTCATCAAAATGAATTTTAATTTTTAAATGAATTAGTCGGGTTGGTAATATTTTTCAATACACTTTTTTTAATCATTGCAACCACTTCTACTTTAGGATCTACAATTTCTGTAATCTTATATTCAATGGAAGAACCCATTACTTGAGTAGCTTCTTCCAAATTCAAATCATATCTTTCTTGCAACCAGGTCAACATTCCTTTGGTCGCAATTTTTAATGAATTATCTAGCGTATAATCCATGCCTACTGTCATAATATATTCGGCATCTTCCACTCTAGGATAAGCAATACTTAATTTTGCTTTTTTAATCAGCTTGGTGGTAAATGCATAGTCTAAGGAAGTTTCCAATGCCATCCAATTTAACTCTCCATCGCCTTGAGCAGCATGACCATCACCTATATATAATAATCCTCCTTTGGTATAAACAGGCAAGGAAACTGTCGCTCCATTGGTAATTTTTGAAAAGTCCATATTGCCTCCGAAAGGACCGGAATCCTCTGTTGAAATTTCTTCATTATTGGGTGCCGCCAAACCAACACATCCAAAAAAAGGATTAATAGCAATAGTAAAGTTCTTTAGATGTGGTGTTTTAGTTTGTAAACTTGCTCTTTTGTTTTTAATATCTAAATCCCAAATTATTTTGTTAACAGTATTGTTTTTTACTTTATCTGTAATAGCTGACGGCATACTACGTTCATGAAAAAACGGAATACAAACAGCAGTATTGCGACTAAATTTAATATTGGAAAAAGTAATTTGAACTACGTCACCTTCTTCGGCACCTTCAATATAAAATGGTCCAGTAAGTGGATTTTCAGCATTCCCAATAGAACACTTCACTCCTTTTTTATCAAAACCATCACAATCTATAGAGCTTGTATAAATTGTATCCCCAGGTTGAATGGTTAATACCGGCGCCGTCTTTGCCGAAAAACGGGAATAATACTGAGAGGGCGTAAAATTTATCTTTTTATGAGTTTGTGCATTAGCATTTAAAAATAGAAGTAAGTAAAAAATTGTTTTAAGGCATTTCATAATGGACAAATTTTTATTAGAAAATAAGTTAAACTAATATTGTTTAAATTTACTTAATACTATTTTATGAAGTACTTTTTTACATTACTATTATCCATTAGCACGCTAAATAGCTTTAGTCAAACCATGAAAATTAACCTATGGCCCGAAGGCTCAATACCTAAAAGTATTCAGACCAACATACAAGAACAAGTAGAAAGTACAGATATTGTTAGAATTAGTAAAGTGCAGGTACCACAACTTGAAGTGTATATCCCCAATAAGAAGGGGGCCACTGGTCAAGCGGTTATTATTTGTCCAGGGGGTGGATATGCCCGTTTGGCCTATGATTGGGAGGGAACCGATATTGCTAAACTATTTAACGCACATGGTATTGCTGCATTTGTTTTAAAATATAGACTACCCGATTCCCTATCTTCTTCCACGCCCGATCAGGTACCCTTGTTAGATGCTAAACAAGCAATTCAAATAGTTCGAACAAGAGCAGCAGAGTGGAATATCAATCCCGATAAAATTGGGATTATGGGATTTTCGGCAGGGGGTCATTTAGCAGCAACATTATCAACACATTTTGATAAAAGCACCAGACCCGATTTTAGTATTTTAATTTATCCAGTTATTTCTATGGATAAAAATATTGCACATATGGGTTCTAGAAATAATCTTATTGGAACGCATCCAACCGAAGAGATGATAAAATTATACTCTAACGAATTACAAATCACTACTCAAACTCCTCCCACATTTCTTTTGCATGCAACAGACGATAATGCGGTACCTGTTGAAAATAGCTTGAACTATTATCTAGGATTAAAGAAAAACGGTGTGCCAGCAGAAATGCATATTTTTCCTTCAGGTGGCCACGGCTTTGCTTTAGCATTAGGAAAAGGAGCTTTAGAAAAATGGCCCGAGTTATTACTAAATTGGATGAAGGAGTTAAAATAGAGATTTTAATTCTGGATTAAAATGAGGTAAAGCTAAAACAAAGTGTAATTTTATACGCTCCTTATAGGGTATATAATTATAACATGAAAACACTTTTTTACAAATTATTATTTTGCTTAACCCTTATTTTCTTTTTTAATAAAGGACAAGCTCAAGTGATTGATTCGGTGATGAATATTTATGAGGAACAATATCCGCATGAAAAAATTCATATTCAACTAGATAGATCCATTTACAATATTGGCGAAACCCTTTATTACAAATTATATATACTAAATGGTTTGGAGTGGAGCGCCTTAAGTAAAAACGCGTATGTTACTTGGTATGATAATAATGGAAATTTTTTAAAAGAAACCGTTGCACCTTTATTTCAATCTTCTGCAAAGGGAAGCTATGATATACCTAAAGATTATAAAGGAGATTTTTTACATGTTAAAGCGTATACAAGATGGATGTTAAATGATGATAGCGTTTTTTTATATGAAAGAAATATCCCAATCAATATTACAAATTCAACCAATCCAAAAGCAAATATTATTTCGAAAACAAGGGTGGAGGTTTTTCCTGAAGGAGGAAATTTAGTAAATGATTTAAAAAGTAAAATAGCATTTAAAGCAACCAATGAAGCGGGTTCTCCGGTTTTTATTAAAGGATATCTTGTAAATAATAAAAACAAGATATTGGATACCATAAAAGTTGCTCATGATGGAATGGGTATTCTAAAATTAAAACCCATTGCTGGTGAAACTTATCAATTAAACTGGACAGATAATACCGGTCAAAAAGGTAGCACCCCTATAACGCCTGCAAAAACATCGGGTGTAGTGATGAATGTAACTATGGATAGTGAAAAAGCATATGTGATTGTAGAAAGATCATTTGATGTGCCTGATAATTTTAGAAAAATGAGATTATTGGTACACCAAAATCAACATCTCATTTATAAAGTAGATTTTAAAGGGGAAGATCGTATCGCACAAAAAGCTAGTTTACCAATTGATGAATTACCAACAGGAATAGTTCAAATTTCTTTATTTACTTATGATTGGTTACCAATTGCCGAAAGAATTATTTTAGTGAATAATCGTTTACATGAATACAATGCACAGGTTTCGGTTCAAATTAGCAATGTAAATAAAAGAGGTAAAAATGTATTGGAATTATTGGTTAAAGATACTACTGCTGCCAATATGTCCATGGCCATTACCGATGCATCGGTGGTGATTCCAGAACAACAAACTATTTATTCTGATTTTCTTTTAAGCAATGATATTAAGGGTCGTGTATATAATCCAGCCTATTATTTTTCGAGTGATGCAGATAGTGTTGCTGCACATTTAGATTTAGTAATGCTCACCAATGGTTGGAGAAAGTTTGACTGGGAGAAAATTAAAAATGCAGTGTTGCCAAAACAATTATATCCCGTAGAAACTGATTTAATGAAAATTACGGGTAAGGTATATGGCAACAATTCAAAAACACTTAATGAAAATTTACTTTTAAATTTAATTGTACGTGCAAAGGATAGTAGTAAAAAAATGTTGTTTTTACAAGTGCAAAAAGATGGAAGCTTTTTAGATAAATCTGCTTTCTTTTATGATACTTCAAAAATTTACTATTCTTTAAATGGAAAATCCAATATCAGTGCTCCTGTAATTCATTTTGAAAATGGATTATTAAATCAAACCTATAAAAAGATAAATTTAGATACAGATCGTTTTTTATCAACCTGGAGTGACAGTCTTGCTAGGGTTAGGTTAAACGCCATTTTATTAGAACAAGAGCGTCAAAGAAAAATGCAAGAATCCCTTACACTAAATCAGGTAGTTGTAAAGGCTAGGGTGAAATCGGCTGTTCAATTATTAGATGAAAAATATGCAAAAGGATTGTTTGCAGGAAACGATGGTATGTCATTTGATTTAACATCAGACGCAAACATGGTTGCCTCCATAGACATCTTAACCTACCTACAGGCAAAAGTACCAGGGCTTACTATAACTACAAATGGTCAACCGTCTGCTACATGGAGAGGATCTAATACCGATTTCTTTTTAAATGAAATGAATACCACTATTGATCAAGTGCAATCCTTAAATATTGCAGAAATCGCTTACATTAAAGCACTGCGTCCTCCGTTTTTTGGATCTGTTGGTGGTGGCAGCGGTGGTGCCATTGCGATTTACACAAAACAAGGTGGATTTAATAAAGGAAAACCCGACAATAGTAAAGGAATGGAATATGCGGTGCTTGGAGGCTATTCTGTTTTTAAAGAATTTTATAATCCTAGTTATGATAAACCTGCAGAAAATTTTGAGGTAGATAATCGCGCCACTATTTATTGGAACCCTTATTTATTAACTAACAAAAAGAGCTCAAGAGTGCGCATAGAATTTTACAATAACGACATTA
>CAIQQR010000121.1 GCA_903874055.1 uncultured Bacteroidota bacterium
ATTACCAATGTACCGGTACAGTTTCATGAAGAAGATTATAAATTATCTGAGAAAAATGTAACAGCACTTACCGATATATTTAATTTGTTAGAGTTTAAGACACTGGGTAAAAGAATATTAGGAAGTGAATTTGAAGTAGTAACAGAGGCTGCTACAGAAAAACAAGTGGATCTTTTTGGCAATGAAGTAAAAGTGCCTAAGGAAAAGAATAATAAAATAAAAGCCAATAATAACGATTCTTTAGAAGCATCTATAGTTACGAAAGAGGGCGAAATAGAATCTAATGATTTTGATGAGCAAAATGAGTTACCACAATTAATAGTTAATAAAAATATTAATAACACAGAACACAAATATGAAGCAATTATTGGTGAGGAGGCTATTAAAAAATTAGTAACCAAATTATTGAATGAAAAGGAAATATGTATTGATACAGAAACAACCGGCATTGATGCAAATAATGTTTCGTTAGTTGGTTTAAGCTTTTCATTTAAGGAACACGAGGGTTATTATGTTCCTGTAGCCAATGATGAAAAAGGCAACAATGGGGCTGATCATATATTATCATTATTCAATGAATTATTTATCAAAGAAGATATTACTTGGATTGGACAAAATTTAAAATATGATTTTTTAGTATTAAAATGGTATGGGGTGGAGTTAAAAGGAAAAACATTTGACACTATGTTGGCGCATTATGTAATTGAGCCAGAAGGTAGGCGGAGCATGGATTTGCTGAGTGGTCAGTTTTTAGGATATGAGCCGGTAGCTATTGAAACATTGATTGGGAAAAAGGGAAAGCATCAGGGAACAATGCGTGATGTAGCATTAGATTTAATTAAGGAATATGCTGCAGAGGATGCAGATATTACATTACAACTAAAACATTGTTTTTTTCCAATGTTAAACAAAAGGGGAGTGGAAAAAGTTTTTGAAGAAGTGGAGAATCCTTTGGTAAGAGTTTTAGTAGATATGGAATTTGAGGGGGTTAAAGTAGATACGGAATTCTTAAATGAATATAGTATTGTTTTAGAGGAAGAAGCAAAAAAAGCAGAAGAGCGTGTATTTGAACAAGCGGGGGTTAGATTTAATTTAGCATCACCAAAACAATTGGGGGAAGTTTTGTTTGATGTATTAAAACTGGATCCTAAAGCTAAAAAAACAAAAACGGGTCAATACGCGACTGGTGAAGATGTATTATCTAAAATGGCTGCAAAACATAAGATTGTTGATGATATTTTAAATTTTAGAGAATTAACAAAATTGAAGTCCACCTATGTTGACGCCATTCCAGAATTGATTAATCCAAAAACAGGAAGAATACATACTAGCTATGCACAAGCGGTGGCGGTAACTGGAAGATTAAGTAGTGCCAACCCAAATTTACAAAACATACCAATTCGTTCAGAAAGAGGAAGAGAAATTAGAAAAGCTTTTATTCCTAGAGACCCTAGCAGGGTTTTGGTGAGTGCAGATTATTCTCAAATTGAATTACGAATAGTGGCAGCGATTAGTGGAGATCCTAATATGTGTGAGGCGTTTAAACAAGGAAAAGATATTCATACCGCAACTGCTGCAAAAGTATATGGAATTGCAGAAGAGGATGTTACTAAAGAAATGCGCTACAAAGCAAAGAGTGTAAACTTTGGAATTATTTATGGTCAAGGTGCATTTGGTCTGGCAGAGAATTTAGGAATATCAAGAACAGAAGCAAAAGAGATCATTGATAATTACAAAAAAGAGTTTCCAAATATTCAAAAATATATGGATGAACAAATTAATAAAGCAAAAGAGCTCGGATTTGTTGAAACGTTAATGGGACGTAAAAGATGGTTGAGAGACATTAATAGCTCTAATTTCACGGTTCGTGGATTTGCGGAGAGAAACGCAATTAACTCACCCATTCAAGGTTCCGCCGCAGATATGATTAAGCTAGCAATGATTCGAGTACATAATGAAATGAAAATGAAACATTGGGAATCAAAGATGATTTTACAAGTACACGATGAATTGGTTTTTGATGCTATTGAGTCCGAATTACCCGCACTTAAAACACTTATTTTAAATTGTATGACATCTGCAATGGTTTTACCCAATGATGTGCCGGTAGAAGCGGAAATAGGAGTAGGAAAAAATTGGTTAGAAGCCCATTAATCTTTGCGCTTATAAACTGGAACTGTGCTGCAGGGTTCACCAAACATGATGCTCTTAACGGTGGGTCTTAATTTTTGTGTAATGGCAACATAGGCACTTTCTTCAATTTTGGTTTCGCCACAACCCTTAATAACTATTCTTTGATCGGCATAATCAGCGGGGTTTATGTTGTTGATGGATGATAATATTATTTGTTCTCTCAGCTTTTCCTCGGCACCAAAGTATACCGCTTTTGCAATGGGTTGTAAATAAGAAACAATCAACATATTTGCCCACATCGGTATTATAGCATCTGTTGAACAATGAATACCAACAATTTTATCAGCATAAACACTCCAATCGGTTGCTAATAGGGCTGCTCTAAAATCTTTTTCTTTTAATATAAGTTCCATAAATAAATATGGTTTTATATCAAATAAACCAATTTCGTTGCTAGGTAAAAAAGAAGCAAGGTCAATTGTTATTAAACCACTTTCAGCAACCTTATTATTTAGGATCGTAGACATAGCACAAAATTAAGTTGTTTTATGAATAAAAAAGCCCCCGAATGGAGGCTTCTTATTATTTATATAATTCAATCTAGAATATTCTAGATCTATTATCTTCAATTTTTGCAATTTTCTTTAAAGAAGCATTAGATCTAAATAATGAACTTCTTGTTCTGTTTAAAGTCTCTTCCTTAAAGAAACTCAATTCTTGTTGAGCTTGCTTTGCGCTCATATTGTTTACAGAAAGAACAAACACTCCTGAGTTACCAGCTATTGGGGCACTCACTTTATTAACTAGTGACTTATTAAATGCAGCACCAATTAACTTTGGTTCATTTCCTAGGCCAGGAATCATTGAATAAGTGAAACTTAAACTGTCTGCTTTTTGAACCAATGCTTTAGCGCTAGCGGCAATGGCATCAAGTGTGTTTCCTTTTAGGCTTGGTTTTATTTTTTCCGCTTTCTTTTGGTCTCTAATAATACCTTCTACTTGTGGTTTTGCTGCATCCACACTAGCCAATCCAGCCTTATCTTCGGCAGTAATAACAGCTACTATATAAGTATCTCCCAATTCCATTGGTTCTGAAACATCGTTTACATTTTTTTCAAAAGTCCAACGAACCATTTGGCGTGTTTCACCTAGTCCTTGTATTTCAAAATCATTTACTTTAATTCCAGTTGCGGGTAAAACTTGTTTACCCAACTTAACTGCATTTTCATTAAATGATTTTACATCCTTACTTGTTGAAGCAAATTGTGCTGCTGCAGTTGAAGCGGCTGTAATTGTTTCATTGCTTGGAGTAATTGGTTTTGATAAATAGGCAATTTTATATGCGGGCCCTTTTGCTGTTTGTTTTAAAATTTCAACATAATGATATCCGAAATCTGTTTTAATAACACCCTTTGTACCAACAGAATTATCAAAAGCAAAATCATTAAAAGCAGGAACCATTTGAGCTTGCGCAAACATACCTAAATTTCCACCCTTTGTTTTACTTCCACCATCATCAGAATATTTAGCACACAAAGCTTCAAAATTTGCACCGCCTTTAATTGCTGCGCTAATACTATCAATTAATTTTTTAGCACTACTGTCATCTTTTATTTGCTGTCCGTTTTGTGGATTGTTTGTTGCAACTAAAATATGTCTAACACTGGTACTATCAGGCCATTGTTTTACGCCTAATACCTTAGCGATCGTATAATTTTTACCATCAACATATGGACCATAAGTATTACCAACACCAACTCCTAGTACAGAATCCTTATTAGGAATTTGTAGGGTTTTCTTGCTGATATAACTATTATAATAAGGAATTTCAGAACCTACTTTATTTAAATATACTGCAGCATCTGGAGCAGTTTTGAATGCTTCTTTTAAAGCAGTAATTTCATTTTTAGTATTAAAAGAATCTGCAGAAGTTGGAGCAGCACTAAATCCAATATATCCAATATTTCTTGAAGTTTCTTCAATTTGATATGCTGCAGGATTTTCTTTTAAATAGGTTGCTATTTCATCGGTTGATACTTTAACACTACTATCTGAAATTGTAGAATAAGGTACTTGCACAAAATTTACAGAAGCAATATTATTTAAATCTGCATATTGTTTTTCAACCAACCATTTAGGAACTTGGACACCTTTAACCACTAGGGCTTGATATTTATTTCTAATTCTATTTTCAATAGAAGGCTCTATATAGAATTTTTCTATTTGTTTAATTTGATCTTTATTTTTAGACTTTTTAATTTGAGAGATGGCATTTTTTGCATCATTCACTTTAAATTCTCCAGTAGTCTTATCCGTAAATTCTTGTTTAAAGGGAGATTCATTACCAAATAAAACATCAGATAATTCTTTTGTTCCTACAGTAATACCTAATTTATCAGACTCGCTTTTAAAAAGCAATCTTGTAACTTCTTGTTCCCATAAATAACCAATCATTTGTTCTCTCTTCACACCCTGAGAAGCATATTGTTGTAATTGGATATCTAACTTTTCATCAAATTCTGTTTTATTAATTACTTCGCCGTTTACCTTACCTAAAATAGAAGTATCTGTTGCGCCTCTTTTACGACCAATACCGTCTTGTAAAATAAAAGCAATTAAAGCAATTGCGATAATACCAAAGATGATCCAAGCACCTCTTTCTCTAATGTTCTGAATAATTGACATATATAATAAATTATAGGAAGGCAAAAATAAAGGTTTCTATTAACTAAATAAGCCTAAACCTATAAAAATGAAGCCTTTTTTAGGTAAAAAGTTAAATTAAAAATACACAATGGTATAGTGGATAAATTAAAAAATCGTGGATATCCCTATGTTTTTAGTGAATAAATCTTAATAACTAAAGAATAAATAATTATTGAGGATATATAAATATCAATAATTATCTAAAATGGGCAGTTTTATCCCCGTTAATTAACAGTGAATAACCTGTGTATTACAGCAAAAGTAGTAATTAAATAATTTTATAATTATGATTTAATATACACTTAAAGTCATACCTGTTATATTATAGAATTTAAAAAACATATATATATAAAGCATAGTTGTTAAAAATTCTTAAGGTTAATAACTAAGATATACACTTATACACAGGGATAATAGTATTAGGTTCTTTATATAAATGTATTATAGTTTAATACTACAATAGAAATTAACATTGATCTTAAATTTGAAATTTGGGCAATTGATATAAAATAAACTACTTTTATTCTCATCAAAAAAGCCTCCCATTTAAGTATGTATTAATACTATTTTTTAATTTACTAAATTTATACTAATCAAATAAATAATAAAAAATAATTGATAATCAATAACTTATAAAAAAATAGTAAAATAAACTAATCAAATTAGTAAAAAAATACTAAATATTTTAGTTTATTAACAAATTATCCCTATCTTCACATAAATATACAAAGAAAACATAAAACGATTAACCATGAGTACTGCAAATGCTGAAAAATTAAAAGCCCTTAAATTAACCATCGATAAAATCGATAAAGATTATGGTAAGGGAAGTGTTATGATGATGAATGAAAGAAGCCAAGAACCTCAAGAAGTGATTTCAACTGGTTCTATAGGATTAGATACTGCCTTAGGAATTGGTGGATTACCAAAAGGAAGAATTATTGAAATATATGGACCAGAATCTTCAGGTAAAACAACAGTAGCTATACATGTAATTGCAGAAGCACAAAAAAAAGGTGGAATGTGTGCAATTATTGATGCTGAACATGCTTTTGATAGTGCTTATGCAAAAAGATTGGGTGTTGATGTTGATAATTTATTAGTTTCTCAACCTGATTATGGTGAACAAGCATTAGAAATTGCGGATCGTTTAATTTTATCTGGAGCAATTGATGTAGTGGTTATTGACTCAGTAGCAGCTTTGGTTCCTAAAAGTGAATTAGAGGGTGAAATGGGTGATTCTAAAATGGGTTTACATGCTCGTTTAATGTCACAAGCATTAAGAAAATTAACAGCTACTATTAATAAGACGGGTACTGTTTGTATTTTCATCAATCAACTTCGTGAAAAAATTGGGGTTATGTTTGGAAATCCAGAAACAACAACAGGTGGTAATGCTTTAAAGTTTTATGCCTCTGTTCGATTGGATATTAGAAGAATGGCACAAATTAAAGATGGTGATGAAGCAATTGGAAATAGAGTGAAAGTAAAAGTGGTAAAAAATAAAGTGGCTCCCCCGTTTAGAGCAGCAGAATTTGAAATTATTTTTGGAGAAGGAATAAGTAAAATAGGTGAAATTATTGATATGGGCGTTGAATTAGAGATTATCAATAAAAGCGGATCATGGTTTAGTTATGAAGGAAATAAATTAGGTCAAGGTCGCGATTCAGTAAAAACAATATTACACGACAATCCAGAAATGGCAAATGAAATTGAAGCTAAGATAAGAGCAAAAATTGCAGCAAAAGTTGAAGAAGCCGCAAGTAAATAATATTTATCTCGTTTTTTAAAGGTTAGTAGGTACGGACCGCATCATTTATGGTGCGGTTTTTTTATATTTATAAAAAAATTGATTCGTATTTTAAAAATATTTATTCGTGCAGCACTTTGGTTATTTTGTGCTGATATTCAAATAAAAAATAAATATCTATTAAAACAAGACGGACCCTTATTAATTATTGCAAACCACCCCAACTCATTCTTAGATGCTATAATAATTGGAGCTCAATATAATAGAAGAATCTATTTTTTAGCAAGAGGAGATGTTTTTACAAAAAAACACCATCGTTTTTTACTAGGATTGTTAAATATGATTCCTGTTTATAGATTAAGAGAGGGAAAGCAATTTTTATATTTAAATGAGTTTGCATTTAATGAATCTATAAAAGTATTAAAAAAAGGAGAGGCTGTTTTAATTTTTATCGAAGGCATTTGTATAAATTCTCACAAACTAGAAGCCTTTAAAAAAGGAGCTTCAAGGATATTATCTCGCGCCCATCAACAAAATATTTTTCCTAAAATTCATATTATAGGTATTGCATACAATCAACTAAAGGGCATTGGTAAAAAAGTAAATATTTGCACTACAGAATTATTATTATCAAATTTACTCACCACCCCAAAGGATTTTGTAAATTTTAACCAACAGGTTTTTATTGAGCTACAAAATAATATACACATACCCAATTCCCCCACTTTAATTAAAAAGAACGTAATCTATTTTATCCACCTACCTTTTTACAAATTATTGTTACGTTTTGTTAAAACAAAAACAAAAAATACAGTATTCTTTGATTCTGTCTTGTTTAGCCTTTTGTTTTTTACCTACCCAATTTATCTTTTTATCCTATCTATTATTTTTTACATTATGGGCGTATCAATACCAATAATTATTGGTATATTGTTATGTATACTTTTGTTGAATAAATCCACACTAGAATAATATTTTGAAATAAATAAAATTACAAATGATTAAAAATATTCGAAAACTAGAACGTAGAAAAAAAATTGCCCTGATTGCGCATGACAATAAAAAGAAAGATTTAATAGAATGGGCTATCCATAATAAAATAGAATTATCTAAGCACTCTTTAGTAGCCACGGGCACCACAGGAAAACTAATAGAAGAAGCCCTCGACCAACCAGTTGTAAAATTATTAAGTGGACCATTGGGGGGCGATCAGCAAATTGGTGCAATGATTGCAACGGGAGATATAGATGTTGTGTTTTTCTTCTTTGATCCAATGGAAGCGCAGCCACATGATAGTGATGTAAAAGCATTATTAAGATTAGCGGTTGCTTGGAACTTACCAATGGCTTGTGATAGAACCACGGCTGATTTTTTAATGACATCAAGATTTATGCAGGAAGAATATAGTTATGAGCTTCCAGATTATACCCACTACCTTAATAGAAATATATAAACTAAACAAACTAAAATGAAAAAGCAAGCACTCCTATTTTCTTGTATATGTTTATTGACAAGCGCACTAAACGCACAAAAAAATTTAATCGGATTTAAGTCAGATTCCAAACAATTACAAACAGAAAAAGCGTTTGACGCACAACTAAATGCAAAAAGAATTGGCGAACATATAAAACAGCTGTCTTCGGTACCACATCATGTTGGTTCGGTGGGTGGTAAAATGGTAGCTAGTGAAATTGCAAAAGTGTTTACAGATGCGGGTTGGGATACAAAAATGGAAACTTATCAATTAATGTTTCCAACACCCATTACAAGAACCTTAGAAATGTCTGGTGTAACTAATTATAAAGCTAAATTAAAAGAGACACCCTTAAAAGAAGATGCAACCTCTAATCAAGCAGATCAACTTCCAACCTACAACTGTTGGAGCGCAGATGGCGACGTTACATCAAATTTAGTTTTTGTAAATTATGGTTTGCCTGAGGATTATGAAACATTAGCAAAATATGGCATTGATGTAAAAGGTAAAATTGTTATTGCAAAATACGGTCGTAGTTGGAGAGGAATTAAACCCAAAGTGGCGCAAGAGCACGGGGCCATTGGTTGCTTAATTTATTCCGATCCAGTGGATGATGGTTATGGCGCAGGTGACGCCTACCCTGTTGGGCCGTTTAAAAACGATCAAACAGTACAAAGGGGATCCATCATGGATATGGTTATTTATCCAGGCGACCCTACGACACCGAATATTGCTTCAGTGGAAGGTGCGTTAAGAGTGGATCATAATGATGCAAAAAATTTATTAAAAATTCCGGTTCTTCCTATAAGTTATGGAGATGCTACCCCATTGTTAAAAGATATGGCAGGTCCCGTTGCACCTAAGGATTGGGTGGGTGGCTTGCCTTTTACATATCATATTGGACCAAGTGCATCGCAGGTTCACTTAAAACTTGCGTTTGATTGGAAATTAAGACCGGGTTTAGATGTAATTGCTACCATAAAGGGGTCTGAATTTCCTGATCAATGGGTAATAAGAGGGAATCACCATGATGGATGGGTAAATGGAGCGGCTGACCCAATAAGCGGTATGTCAGCAGAACTAGAGGAAGCTATTTCAATAGGTGAATTATTAAAAAAGGGGTGGAAACCAAAAAGAACCCTGGTGTATTGTGCATGGGATGCAGAGGAGCCGGGATTAATGGGATCTACCGAGTGGGTTGAAAACCACGCAGCAGAATTACAAGCAAAAGCGGTTGCTTATATTAATTCTGATGGAAATGGCCGTGGATTTTTAGGAGCAGAGGGATCACATGCTTTTGCACCATTGATTACAGAAATTAGTAAAAACGTAATAGACCCACAAACAAAAGTATCTGTGTTTGAAAGATCAAAAGCGGCAAGAGCAGTGAAGGCAACATCAACATCTGCAAAAAAAGAAGCATTTGCTTCTACTCAATATCCTTTAGGTGCAATGGGTTCTGGCTCTGATTATTCTTCATTTATTCAACACCTTGGAATTCCATCATTAAATATTGGATATGGTGGTGAAGATGAGGGTGGAGAGTATCATTCGATTTATGATTCTTATGATATGTATAAGCGTTTTAAAGATCCAACGTTTGAATATGGTGTTACATTAGCTCAAACAACGGGTCGTGTTGTGTTGCGTCTTGCGGATGCAGATGCACTGCAATTTGATTTTAGAGAATTACATAAAACTGTAAAAGGATATATAAACGAGTTGATGAAAAATGTAGATCAGCTTCGTGAAAAGGCAAGCGTTGAAAATGAATTAATTAAAAACAAGGCATATATCTACGCAGCAGACCCAACCGAAAAATTAAAAACACCAGAACAAGTTGCTGATGTGCCGTATGTTGATTTTTCATCCATTTTAAATGCATTAACAAAGTTAGAAAAAGCAGCAGCACATGCAGAGGAGGTTAAAAAATCAACGGATGCCAATAAATTAGCTGAACTGAATTCAAAAATATATCGAGCAGAGCAAAGCTTGTTGACAGATGCTGGATTACCAAGACGCCCTTGGTTTAAGCATAGTTTATATGCACCAGGATTTTATACGGGCTATGGTGTAAAAACGGTGCCAGGAGTTAGAGAGGCTATTGAGCAAAAAAATTGGGCCGAAACAAAAGAACAAATTAGTGAAGTGGCGAAATCACTTGACAAACTTTCTAGTTATTTAGAAGCATTATAGAGTGTACCTTTGCGTATGCCTTTTCAACTAAAATCTACTTATACCCCCTCGGGAGATCAACCAAGTGCAATTGCACAGTTGACGGAGGGGGTTTTAAGTGGAGATAGGTGCCAAACACTTTTAGGTGTAACGGGTAGCGGTAAGACATTTACCATTGCCAATTTAATTCAGAATATACAACGCCCCACATTAGTATTAACACACAACAAAACATTGGTGGCTCAATTATATGGCGAATTCAAAAGTTTTTTTCCCGACAATGCGGTTGGATATTTTGTTTCTTATTATGATTACTATCAACCAGAAGCCTACCTGCCAACATCTGGAGTTTATATTGAAAAAGATTTAAGCATTAATGAAGAATTAGATAAACTTAGGCTTCAAGCAACTGCACAATTATTAAGTGGCCGAAGAGATATTATTGTTGTTGCCAGTGTAAGTTGTATTTATGGTATGGGAAATCCAACAGAATTAGAAAATGGTATTATTAGAATTTATAAAGGACAGGTATTAGCAAGACAAGCATTTTTACATGCTCTTGTAAATGCATTATATCATAGAAGTGTGATTGAATTTGATCGTGGTGCGTTTAGGGTAAACGGAGATACAGTGGACATTCGATTACCTTATGTAGATTATGGATATCGCATTACTTTTTTCGGTGATGAAATTGAAGAAATAGAAACGATAGAAATAGAAACGGGCAAAAGAATAGAGCGCATGGAAAATGCAGCTATTTTTCCAGCCAATCTTTATTTGGCGCCCAAGGATATGGTGCAACAAATTATTTCAGAAATACAGGATGAAATGCGCGCGCAGGTGGAATATTTTAAAAGCGTTGGAAAAAATGTAGAAGCCGCCAGAATTAAAGAACGCGTGGAATATGATATAGAAATGATTAGAGAATTAGGCTATTGTACGGGCATTGAAAATTATTCTCGATTTTTTGATAGACGCGTTCCTGGTACAAGACCATTCTGTTTATTGGATTATTTCCCCAAAGATTTTTTATGTGTGATTGATGAGAGCCATCAAACCATTCCACAAATTAGTGGTATGTATGGTGGGGATAGAAGCAGAAAAATGAATTTGGTGGAATATGGTTTTAGATTACCAAGCGCGATTGATAACAGGCCACTAAATTTTACCGAATTTGAAAACATTATAGGCCAAACTATTTTTGTGAGCGCTACACCTGGTGAATATGAATTAGAAAAAACCGGAGGTTTAATTGTGGAACAGGTAGTAAGACCTACAGGATTATTAGACCCGCCTATTGAAGTGCGCCCAACAAAAAATCAAATCGATAATTTGTTAGATGAAATTGCTATGCAGGTTGAAAAAGGGGATCGCGTATTGGTAACAACACTTACCAAAAAAATGGCGGAAGAAATGGATCGTTTTTTACAAAAAATACAAATCAAATCTAAATACATACATAGTGATATTGATGCGCTAGAACGTGTGGAAATTTTGCGTGAATTAAGATTAGGAGTGATTGATGTACTTGTTGGAGTAAACCTTTTAAGAGAAGGATTGGATTTGCCCGAGGTTTCATTGGTTGCTGTATTAGATGCAGATAAGGAAGGATTTTTAAGAAATGAAAAATCGCTTACACAAACCGCAGGAAGAGCGGCCAGAAATTCTAATGGTCGCGTAATTTTTTATGGGGATAGTATTACAAAAAGTATGCAAAGAACCATTGATGAAACCAATCGTCGTCGTGAAAAACAAAAAAAATATAATACCCTGCATAATATAACACCCACCACAGTTGTAAAGAGTATCGAACAGGTGATGGCACAAGGATCGGTGTTGGACATTAAAGGTTACACGTTGAACAATATGAATGTGCGTACCACTGATGATATTAACGTATTGTCTGAAAGTGCCGAAAAGTATAGTGAATATAAAACCATCCCCCAATTAGAAAAAGCGATTAAGGATACTAAAAAACAAATGGATAAATTTGCTAAAGCAATGGACTTTATGGAAGCTGCAAAAACAAGAGACGAAATGTTTTTGTTAGAAGCCCAATTAGAAAAAATGAAAACCTCAAATTAATTTATACAAACTAGCCAATAAAATGTCGAATCTTTTACAATCAATTTATGATGGATTAATGCATACAGGTTGGGTTGAAGGGGTTGCTGTTATTGCAGGTATTGTGTCGGTTTGGTATAGTAAAAAGGAAAATATATTAGTTTATCCAACGGGCCTAGTAAACACCATTTTTTATATTTATTTAAGTTATAAAGGCCACTTATTGGGCGAGGCAAGTGTAAATTTATATTATACCATTATGAGTTTATATGGCTGGTATTTATGGACGCGTAAAAAAGAGGACCTTCAAACACCGGCGCTTCAAATTACAATAAGCAATAAAAAAGAATGGTTGCAACAAATTGTCTTTTTTGCATCATTTTATATTTTAATTTTTGTTTCACTCAAATTTGCAAAAGCAGCATTTGCACCAGAAGCTATTCCTTGGGCAGATGCATTTGCTAGTGCCACTGCCTATACGGGTATGTGGTTAATGGCAAAGAAAAAAGTAGAGAGTTGGATTTGGTGGATACTTACCAATATAGCATCTATACCGCTGTATTTTATAAAAGGCTATGCTTTTACAAGTGTACAATTTATTGTTTTATTAATACTTGCTTTCGCTGGTTTACTATCCTGGCGCAGAAAAGCGAAATTTAATTTTTAATATGAGTCCAATCAGAAAAATTGTAATTCTTGGCCCAGAATCAACAGGTAAATCAACGCTATGTGAAGCGCTTGCCAAACATTATCATACGGTATGGTGCCCAGAATATGCACGTCAATATTTATCAGAAAACGGGACAGACTATACTTATGAAAATTTATTAACCATTGCAAAGGGTCAGTTAGCAGGCGAGGATGCTAGTGTGGAAAAAGCGCGCGACTTGTTAATAATTGACACAGATATGTATGTGATGAAAGTTTGGTGTGAATATGTGTTTAATAACTGCCATCCATTTATTTTAGAAAAAATAAACGAAAGAAAATATGATGCTTATTTATTGTGTGATATAGATTTACCCTGGGCAGCGGATGAAATGAGAGAATATCCAAACGAAGCACCTCGCAAAGAATTATTTACAATTTATAAGGAATTATTAATCAATCAAAAAACTCCATGGGGAATAGTAAGTGGTATCGGAGAGGTTCGTACTAAAAATGCAATTGAGCTGATTCAAAAACTAATCAGTAAATAATTTTTTATTTGCTTTTTAATAAAGCATGAATATCCTCATCGAATTCAATATTATTCATTTCTCTTAATATTTGAGGATATCTCCACGAAACCCTTCCTGTCATTGGGTTTGCAGTGAATTTTTTAGGATTCGGGAATCCAGCAACAATCATTGCAGCTTCGGCGCGTGTTAAGTTTTTTGCTGATTTGTGAAAATAGTGTTCAGCAGCAGCTTCTACTCCAAAACAACCGGGACCCGTTTCAATAACATTTAAGTAAACCTCCAAAATTCTTTTTTTGCCCCAAATTTTTTCAATTAAAAAAGTAAAATAAAATTCAGGAATCTTTCGAATGTATTTATCAAAACCACTTCCCTGCCAAAGAAAAACATTCTTTGCTGTTTGTTGGGTAATGGTACTTGCACCTCCACCAAATGGAATCTTTGATTTTTTATTTTTCTTTTTTGGGTGCATACTTTTTTCAATAGCATCCCAATCAAAACCACTATGATCGGTGAAAGCCTGGTCCTCACTAGCTATTGCGGCCAATTTAATATTGTACGAAATGTCATCCCAGCCCACATAGTCTCTATTTAAACCCAATCCAAAAGCATTGGTAATTTGTGTAATAGTAATTGGTGGCTCTACAAACTTTGTGATAAGCACATATATAATAGAACTTATAAAAAGATAAAATAAAATTTTTCTGATTTTTTTAAACACTCGTTATTGCTGTTTTATATTTAAATCACTTCGAGGGTAAATCGTTTACCAATTGGGCGATAGTTTGGATTTTTTTTAGCCTGCCAATCTCCTAAAAACCAGGCTACAATACCAGCAGCAATTTGTGAAATATTGCGACTTCCAAAAACGGGCTCCTTATTTATAATGGAGTTGGTTATATTTAATCCCGTATAAAGTGGACCGGCTACTTTTAAAAAAGTACCATTTGTAAATACACTTGTGTAGTGTCCCTTTTCAAAAGCAACTGAGATGATTTCATTAAAATGAATGGTAAGGGGCCCTAATTTTAAAGTATCTTCTCCCCAAGTTCCATAAACCGTGGTCATTGGTTGTAAGCTATATAAATTAAGGTGTATTGAATCAGATTGAACCTTTTGAATAATGGCAGTAATCCATTGATGATTACTTAATTCAATATTCATGTAGCTCCCACTCACATAGGAATGAACAATCACTCCATGATCTTTTAAAGCTAAAACACTACCACCTTGTGCATTAAGTTGGCTAAGGCTAACTATTAAAATGATAAATATGGAAATAATTTTCTTCACAATACAAGTTACGAACTAATATTTTAATGCAGTATAAAAAAGTGCAGCACTAAAAATTAAAATAATGATTCCAGATAGTCTATTAATCCAAATCATTGTTTTTTCAGTAAGCTTGGGTCTAAGTGACCCCGCTAAAAGCACTTTAAATAAATCTGATATTAACACAAATAATAAACAGGTTCCAAAAACAACAATTTTGTAGAAAGTCGGATTTTCGGTTTCAATTGCATCAGCTCCTATTGCTGCGGTCCATGCAAACCAAAATAAAAACACACTAGGGTTTAATGTATTCATTAAATATCCCGAAAAAAAAATTCCCAAAACATCTCTTTTACGTAGTTCCTTTAAGTGATCGTCTATAATTTCAGTTTGCACTTTTTTAAACAAAAGCGTATATAATCCCATCAATAATAAAAATCCAGCGCCAACCAAAGCAACAATTGCTTTGTGTGCTAAAACAAGTGTAAATATTGCAGTGAATACATTACAAATAATTAATAAAGTAATATCACTTGCCGAAACACCTACTACAAAAGCGTATCCAGCATTCTTTCCATTTGTTAAACTTTGTTTTAGTATCGCAAAAATGACTGGCCCAATAGAAATACTTAAAATAAGACCCAATAGAAGGCCTTTTATGATAGGTGCAATCATATTAGTTGTTTGAGATAAACGCTTTCCAATCTTTTAATAAATCACCCTTTAACACTCTTGGAAATTTATGCTGTCCACCAATTTTTCCCTTGCTTTGCATAAAAGATAAAAAAACCGACTCTTTCAAAATACAAACGCTGATATCTTTTAATGCACTTTTTCTTTCTATTGCATAATCATCGTTCAGTACAATTAGCTTTTCATCAATTTTTTGTGCTAAAAATTTTTCATCTATATTTTGATCACAAGCAATATACCATTTGTGTGCAAAAAAAGTATTTAGGGGTTCGCCAGTAACACAATATTCTGGAATAGAAATATTCAATTCTTCACTTACTAATTGAATGGCTTTATTCATGTTATCAACACTTAAATGCTCACCCACTAAACTTAAAAAATGCTTAGTTCTACCTGTGATAATAATTTCTGCATTGGCTTTGTCAATAAAACGAACGGTATCTCCAATTAAATAACGCCAAGCACCTGCAACGGTGCTTATTAATATCGCATAATCTTTTCCTTCTTCAACCTCATGAATCATAAGGGCTTCGGGGTTTTCAATCAACTCCCCATCCGCGTCAAAATTATTTTCATCAAAAGGCACAAATTCAAAAAAGATATGTTGATTAAAAGAAAGACGCATCCCCACACCGTTTTGTTTATCCTGCCAAGCTAAAAAACCCTCACTTGCTAAATAGGTTTCAATATATGATATGGGCTTACCTAATAATTTTTCAAATCCATGTTTATATGGTTCAAAGCTAACGCCACCGTGTACAAAAAAAGCAAGATTGGGCCATATCTCATGTATATTGTTTAATTGATAACGTTCAATTATCATTTCGACGCACATTTGTATCCAAGCTGGAACACCCACAATAAATCCAATATCCCAATTGGGCGCTTTTTCAACAATCTCTTTTAATTTTTTATTCCAATCTCTTTCTTTTGCAATTTTTTTCCCAGGCTTATAAAAAGGTTGAAACCAGAACGGTGCTTTTTTTGCAGTAATGCCACTTAAATCACCAGCATAATAACCGGGTCCTTTTTGTAAATCAGTACTACCACCCAATGTTAACCAGCCTTTGCTAATGCTTGTAAGTGGTACATCTTTGTAATTAAACAAACTAATAAGCTGTTTAATCATAATTACTTTGTTACCTCTAAGTAAATCGTTGGTTACAGGAATATATTTACTTGCCGCTTCACTTGTACCACTACTAAGTGCAAAGAATTTTATTTTTCCAGGCCAAGTAATATCAGGTTGTCCTTCGAGGGTTTTATACCACCACTCTTTGTAAATTTTATTATAATTATAAGCGGGTACATTTTGTTGAAATGATTTTCCAACATGCTTGCTTTGTAAAATTCGTTCGAAATTAAATTTTTGACCAAATTCAGTATAGCGCGCGCGCTTTAATAATTTTTTAAGAACGCGCAGTTGCGATCTTCTTGGACTTCTTATAGGAAGTCCTAATGCCTTATTTAGGCTCTTGGGAAGGTTAATCTCGAAAATCGGCATCTACAAAATCGGGTTTTATCTTTTAAGATTATATACAAAAATAGGAATGTTATTCCACCAAACGAAGCTACTTTTGTAATATGATTAAAAATACACTTTTCAAGGCCATTCAGGCAGGAGCAAATGAACTAACAAGGTATTTTAACGGTACTTTTACAATTAATAATAAGGCAACCATTAACGATTTGGTAACCGAGGCAGATCATGCTTCGGAGAGAGCTATTTTTGAAGTGATACAACAAGCTCATCCCGAACACTTTATATTAAGTGAAGAAACTGGAGCCATTCCCTCTAATTCCAATATTAAATGGATTATTGATCCAATTGATGGCACCATTAATTTTGCCAATGGAATACCCATTTGTTGTGTAAGTATTGGTGTAGAAGAAAATGGTGAAATGTTGATGGGTGCGGTGTACAATCCGTTTATGAATGAAATGTTTTTTGCAGAAAAAGGAAAGGGTGCTTTTTTAAATGACAAACCCATTAAAGTAAGTGATAAGGACAATTTATTAACAAGCTGTTTGGTAACCGGTTTTCCTTATCAGTATTTAGATGCAGAGAATGGACCCTTACAAATTTTTGAGAAATTAATTCGAAAATCAATCCCAGTAAGAAGATTGGGTAGTGCTGCACTTGACTTATGCTGGACTGCTGCAGGAAGATTTGATGGTTTTTATGAACACAAATTACAAGCCTGGGACAGTGCTGCAGGATATTTAATTGTACAAGAAGCGGGCGGTATAGTGACAGATTTAAATGGAGAAAAATATAATCCATATCAACCAGGCATCATTGCTACGAACGGAAAAATTCAGGATCAATTATTGGCTTTATTAAAAGGTGGATCTTTATAAATTAAGCATATGCAAGAAAGAACAGAAATAGAAAAACTAGGAGAGTTTGGATTGATTAATCATCTAACAGAAAATTTTGAAACTCAAAATGCATCTACTGTATTATCAATTGGAGATGATGCTGCTGTGATTGATCATTTTGGAAAACAAACCGTAATTACGACTGATTTATTGGTGGAGGGTGTACACTTTGACTTAATGTATACTCCACTAAAACATTTGGGATATAAAGCAGTTGTAGTCAATGTTAGCGATGTTTATGCAATGAATGCACAACCCACACAAATCACCATGAGCTTAGCTTTCAGCAATAGATTTAGTTTAGAAGCATTGGAAGAATTTTATTTGGGTGTACAAATTGCTTGTGAAAAATATGGTGTCGATTTGGTTGGAGGAGACACTTCTACTTCCCAAAAAGGATTGGTTATTTCTGTAACTGCTATTGGAGAAGTAGCACCAGAAAAATTTGTAAAAAGAAGTACTGCAGAAAGCGGTGATTTAATTTGTGTATCTGGAGATTTAGGAGCTGCATTTTTAGGTTTAACCTTAATGGAGCGCGAAAAGAAAATCTTTTTAGAAAATCCACAAGTACAACCAACACTTGAAAATGAAGATTATATCGTGGGTCGTTTATTAAAACCCGAAGCTAGAAAAGACATCATTGAATATTTAGAAACACAGCAAATTATGCCTACTGCTATGATGGATGTGAGTGATGGATTGAGCAGTGATATTTTACATATTTGCAAACAAAGTAATTTAGGTTGTAGAATTTACGAAGAGAAAATTCCTTTAAATGAAGCAACAAAAGCAGCAGCTTATAAATTTGGATTAGATCCAACAGTGTGTGCATTAAATGGTGGAGAAGATTATGAATTATTATTTACCATGAAGCAAGCCGATTATGACAAAATAACATTACAGGAGGACATTAGTGTAATTGGATACATGTGTGATTTAGAGGAGGGAACAAAAATTATCACAAAAGGAAATAATGTATTTGATATCAATGCACAGGGCTGGAATGCTTTTGCTTAAATAATATATACAGCTTTTTTAAATTAACTAACCACTATTTTAATAAACTGCCTATCTGCATTTAAACAAAGTAGGTCGGCATTTTCATTGATATCAATTTTTGCATTCATACCCACTTTATGCATAACACGCGCTGGATAAACACTACACATTTTAATGGCTTCGCCTAATTCAATGCCCACTTCGTTTACTAAATTATTTATCGATTTTATTTGTGTTAAAGCAGATCCACTAAGGGTTTTAGCACTTTCATATTTATCCCCAACTAATACATGCTGGTAAATACCAGTATTGGTTTCGGTTACTGCATCAGTGATACAAAATAAACGATCACCCATTAATTTTTTTGCAATTTTAATGGAACTAAAATCAACATGATATCCATCTGCCACCAGACTACACATAGCACGGTTGTGATTAAACAAGGCACCTACCATGCCGGGTGCTCTATGTTGAAAAGCACTCATGGCATTAAATAAATGTGTTGCAACAGTAATATTATTATTAAAAAATGAAGTACTCATTTCATAGCTTGCATTACTATGCCCAGCAGAAACTACAATTCCATTTGATTGAATTAAATTAATAATTTCATCATTGCAAACCTCAGGAGCAAGGGTAATCATGCTTATCCATTCTTTACCATAATCCAATAAATCCTGTACTTGTTGTATACTAGGGGTGTGTAAAACTGAAGCTTGATGCGCGCCTTTTTTAGACTCATTAATCCACGGACCTTCAATATGTAATCCAATACAACCCTTACCTCCATTCGTTTTGTAATCTTTAACTGCATCAATTGCTTTATAAATGATAGGATATGTTTGAGAGGCAATGGTGGGTTGAAAATAAGCTGCCCCACCTTTTAAGCAATACTGATAAATTTTTTCGATACAATCTGCATCAGGAAATTCAGAAAGTAATTTTCCCGCCGCTCCATAAATCTGTAAATCAATCAATGCAGGAATAATTAAAGGATACGCATTTTTATGATCATAGCCTTCTTTGCTTATTGCAATTATTTTACCATTATTTATTTCAATACATACTTCTGAAATCCACCCATTTCCAGTAAATAATTCTTGTACAGATAAAAATTCAGACATGAGTAATAATTAAAATTATTAAAGAATTTTAAAGTCATCCGCATCTTTCCAAAAAGGAAATTGGGTTCTTGTATTGTTTATTTCTTCCTTTTGTAGTGTAATGTGAAAAATATCCTCTTCGTATGCACAGTGATAAAGCACTTCTCCTAGGGGGCCTACCACCATTGAGTCTCCGCTATGTGCAATATTTTTTCCGTCTAATCCCACTCTGTTCACTCCAATTGAAAAACATTCATTTTCAATTGCGCGCGCGCACAATAATGTTTTCCATGCATGATTTCTTTTTTCTGGCCAGTTGGCAACATACAATATAACATCGTATTCTTTATTCGCCACTTCTTGGCTAATATTTTCTATTAATTCACTGTCATGAACAATTTGTTGACGTGCCCAAACAGGAAAACGCAAGTCGTAACAAATTTGCAAATTTATTTTCCAACCTTTTACACTTGCTATTAATCTTTTGTTACCGCTTGCATATTTTTCATCTTCTCCAGCATATGCAAATAGGTGTCGCTTATCATAGTAACCTAATTGCCCATTGGGTAACATCCAAACAAGGCGATTAAAATATTTTCCATTTGCTTCAATAATAATGGAACCTGTAATTATTGCTTTTTTTTCAAATGACCATCTGCGCATCCAATCAATAGTGGGCCCATCCATGGTTTCAGCAAATTTTTCAGGTTGCATGGTGAATCCAGTAGTAAACATTTCGGGCAATACGATGATTTCTGTAGGTTGATCAATGGAATTGATTTTTTCAGAAAGCATAGAAAGGTTGGCCTCCTTATCTTCCCAAAAAAGGGCTGTTTGAATTAAAGAAAACTTTAAAGATGACACGGCGATGGTTTTGCTTTACCTATTAAAGATACAATTACTTGCTAAGAACCTGGTTTGAACAATTTTTGGATTATGGGCTGTATAAGTGCCGGCTCAAAGCCTCTTTGGTGTAAAAATGCCTTGGTTTTAGCCATCCGCCCCAATCCACGCTCCCCTTTTAGTGTGGCCCATTTTTTGGTAGCCAGGTCCTGCAACTTTGCTATATAATCGTCATCATCAATGGATGACAATGCTTTTTTGATATTATAAGCACTCACCTTTTTTTGGTATAAAGCGTGGTTAATTTTTAATTTACCCCACCCTTTAATACGAAAATGCCCCCCTGCAAATGAAGTGGCAAATCTTTCCTCATTTAAAAAATTCTCTGCAATCAAATCCGACAAAATTTCCTCTACTTCGGGCTTGGTCATACCCAGTTCATATAGCTTATCCCTCACTTCCTGTTGCGCTCTTTCTTGGTAGGCACAAAAATGACGAATGCTAATAATTGCCTGTTCTTTTCCAACTCTGTTTTTTTTCATCTATGTCAATAAGTAGTGCTAAAATAGCTTTTTAATCTTAACATTTTACATTAGGTTTGCTCTAGTTATAAAACGCGATTTTTTCAAAAGCCAAACAACAAAAATTCTATGAAATTTATTGTTTCTTCTTCCTCTCTTTTAAAACACCTTCAACAAATTTCTGGTGTAATTAATACCAACACGGTTTTGCCTATTTTGGAAGATTTTTTATTCGAAATTGAAGATAAAAAATTGAACATCGTTGCAACGGATTTAGAAACAGTAATGCGTGTTCAAATGGAAGTGGAAAGTAAGGCGAATGGTCGTGTTTGTATTCCTGCAAAAATCTTGATTGATTCTTTAAAAAATATTGCTGATCAACCTTTAACCTTTAACATTGATAAAAATTATGCTGTAGAAATTACAAGCGACAATGGTAAGTATAAAGTGATGGGTGAGAATCCAGATAATTTTCCAAAAGAGCCTACAGCCGATGATACCACAGGGTTTAAGATGACAAGCACTGGATTATTAACTGCAATTAATAAAACATTATTTGCTGTAAGTGGTGATGATTTACGTCCTGCTATGACAGGTGTGTTTTTTGAATTGTCAAAAGACAGTGTACAATTTGTAGCAACCGATGCGCACCGCTTGGTTAGATATAAAAGAACAGATGCAAAGGCAACACAAAACGCAAGTTTTATTGTTCCTAAAAAACCATTGAACTTATTAAAGAACGCATTACCTGATAATGACGATCCAATCACTATTAGTTTTAATAACAATCATTTATTTGTGGACCACGGATCAACACAATTAATTTGTCGTTTAATTGATGCGCGTTTCCCTGATTATAAAGTAGTTATTCCAAACGATAATCCATATCGTTTAACTGTTAATAAGCATGATTTCCAAAACGCATTACGTCGTGTAAATGTGTTTAGTAATAAAAGCACCAATCAGGTTGCATTAAATATTACAGGTAATGAATTACAAATGGCTGCTCAGGATATTGACTTTAGTTTTGAAGGAAACGAGCGCATGAGTTGTGAATACCAAGGTGAAGACATTCAAATTGCATTTAATGCGAAATTCTTAATTGAAATGTTGAATGCTGCTGATACCGATGATGTCTATTTAGAATTATCAACACCAAGCAAAGCGGGGTTAATTAAGCCTTCGGAACAAGCGCCAGGAGAGGACTTGTTAATGCTAGTGATGCCATTGATGTTAAATAGTTAGTCAAATAATTAGTAAGAGATAATCCGTACCATAAAGACAACAAAAACCGAACCCGATGATTTCTGTATAAGAACATCGGGTTTTTTATTTACATTTATGTACTAAAAACAATTGAATGCTTCAGAACATTGAAAATTATTTTCAACATATTCCAAGTTTACATAGGGCATTATTATTAGCCGGTGGAATTACATTTTTTTGGTTGATTGAAATTGCCGTTCCACTTTTTAATTTTAGGTATAGCAAAATCAAACATGCTGGGGTTAATTTGTTTTTTACATTTACCACCATCGTTATCAATTTTGGGTTTGCACTCATAATGGTAAAAGCAAGTGATTGGGTGGTTGCTCAACATTTTGGAATCCTACAAATTATAGCAATGCCTCCGTTAGTAAAAGCAATACTAGGCTTGTTATTATTAGATTTTATTGGTGCTTATTTGGTGCACATGATTGAACATAAAGTAAAATTTTTATGGAAATTTCATATGGTTCATCACGCCGATACCCATGTAGATACCACAACCGGTAACAGACATCATCCGGGTGAATCGGTGGTAAGAGCGGTGTTTGCTATCTTAGCCGTTATTGTTTTAGGAACCCCTATGTGGATGGTGATGTTGTATCAAAGCTTAAGTGTGGTATTAACACAATTTAATCATGCTAACATTCGTATACCTAAATGGTTTGATGAAACATTTGGATTGATTATAGTATCTCCCAATATGCATAGAGTACACCATCATATTACACGTCCCCAAACGGATAGTAATTACGGAAATATATTTTCGTTTTGGGATCGCATATTAGGTACTTATAATGACACCCCAATGAGTGAAATTGTATATGGCTTGGATGTATTAGATAATTCAAAAGACGAATCTATTGCCTACCAATTAAAAGCTCCGTTTGATAAAACCATCAAATCAGATTATTAAAAATCATTGCATGTATTGCAATAAACTAGTTATAAATTATGAGTAAAGTTGGTGCATTTATTCCTGCTCGTTACGCAGCAACTAGGTTTCCTGCAAAGTTGATGCAAAACCTTGGAGATAAAACTGTGATAAGGCACACTTATGATAACACAAAAGCAACCGGACTTTTTGATGAGGTTTATGTAGTAACGGATAGTGAAATTATTTTTAATGAAATAGTGAACAATGGTGGTAAAGCCATTATGAGTAAGCGTTCCCACGAAAGCGGCTCTGATAGAATTGCAGAAGCGATTGTGGATTTGGATATTGATATTGTAGTAAATGTACAAGGGGATGAACCCTTTGTAAAAAAAGATCCCTTACAAAAAGTGATTGATGTTTTTACAGATAGCTCGGTTCAAGTATCTTCCTTAATGCAAATATTGACTAATCCACAATTAATTGAAGACCCCAATTATGTGAAAGTTGCCGTTGATAAAAATAGGAATGCACTATTTTTTTCGCGTAGTGTCATTCCATATCCGCGTGCTACGGATATTGCTATTAATTATTATGAACATATAGGTGTGTATGCATTTAAGAAACAAGCTTTACTTAATTTTACCAATTGGCCCATGTCTCCTTTGGAAGCTGCCGAGAAAATTGAATGCTTGCGTTATTTAGAAAATGGAGTTGCTATTAGGATGGTAGTTACAGAATATATGGGTGTTGAAATTGATACACCTGAAGATTTAATAAAAGCTGCAAAATTATTGTAGCATATATTTAAAAATACAATCCCAGCTAACTTTTTAAAATAATAAAAATGAATAAAGGTAAATTATTTCAATCCACTGTTGTAGCCGCATTGGCTGGTTTTATTTTTGGTTTTGATATGGTAGTAATATCTGGAGCCGATAAACCAATACAAGAGCTTTGGCATACCACACCGTTGTTTCATGGATTTTTTATTATGTCCATGGCATTATGGGGAACTGTGATAGGTTCCATATTTGCGGGTGGGCCAACAGAAAAATATGGCCGCAAAAAAGTATTAATTTGGCTGGGCGTTATGTTTATTGCATCTGCAATAGGTTCAGCATTGGCACAAGACCCGTATACTTTTTCGTTCTTTAGATTAATTGGTGGAATTGCGATTGGCGTATCGTCGGTTGCTGCACCCACCTATATTTCTGAAATTTCCAACAAGAACAATCGTGGGAAGCTAGTAGGCATGTATCAGTTTAATATTGTGTTTGGAATTTTGATTGCATATTTATCTAATTATTTTTTACATGGTTTTGGTGGTGAAAATGATTGGAGATTTATGTTAGCTGTTTTATTAATACCTTCTTCTGTGTATACGATAATGACATTGGGTTTGCCAGAAAGTCCAAGATGGTTATTCTCGGTTGCCAATGACGAAGCTGCTGCCAGAAAAACACTTGCCATTGTTGGAGTAGAAAATATTGATGAAACAATTAATGAAATTAAGGTTTCCAATGAGCAAGAAAAATCATTTGGTTCAGCAAAGCTGTTTACAAAGCACCATACAAAAATTATTTCATTGGCCTTTTTTGTGGCATTTTTTAATCAAGCATCCGGAATTAACTTCTTATTATATTATGCACCAAGAATTTTAGAGGAGGCAGGTTTTGCAAAAAACAATTCCTTATTAAGTTCTATTTCTTTGGGTATGATGAATTTAGTTTTCACTTTTGTTGGGCTTTGGTTAATTGATCGCATTGGTCGCAAAACCTTATTAATTATTGGATCATTTGGATATATCATTAGTTTAGTAATGGTGGCTTATGGATTTATTGCACATAGCGCACCAGAATTTATGTTAAGCTTTTTATTGTTGTTTATTGCATCGCATGCCATTGGCCAAGGTGCTGTTATTTGGGTATTAATTTCAGAAATATTTCCCACACAGATTCGTGCAAAGGGTCAGGCCTTTGGTGCAAGTATACATTGGATATTTGCCGCTTTAATTACTTTAATTACACCTGTATTTTTAGATAGTGAATATGGAATTTTTAAAGAAAACCCATGGCCAATATTTGCGTTCTTCGCAGTAATGATGTCCTTACAATTAGTTTGGATTTTAGTAAAAGTGCCTGAAACAAAAGGCGTATCTTTGGAGGACTTACAAAAAAAATTAGTTCAATAATATTAGTTTAATAAATTTATTTTATGCAGTTCCGCAATTTTAAAATGGTCGACTATGTGGTATATGGTCGTGGTGCGTTTAATCAATTAGATGAAATTTTAGCTCCTCGTAGAAAAGATAATTTCCCAATGATTTTTTTCTTGGATCATTATTTTATTGGAAAACCATTGGCTGCTCGTATTCCGTTAAGAGGAAAAGATAAAATTGTTTATGTAGACGTAACACATGAGCCAAAAACAAAACAAGTAGATGCATTGGCTGCAGAACTAAAAGCAGAGTTTGGTGAAGTGAGTGGTATCATTGGTATTGGAGGCGGTTCAACGATGGATTTAGCAAAAGCGGTTTCCTTAATGATGACCAATCCAGGTTCTTCGGCTGATTATCAAGGATGGGATTTAGTAAAACAAGCAGGTGTATATAAAGTAGGTATCCCCACATTAAGTGGTACGGGTGCCGAAGTGAGTCGTACTACCGTTTTAACAGGCCCTGTTCGTAAATTGGGAATGAACTCCGACTTTACTCCATTTGATCAAATTGTACTAGACCCTGAGTTAACACAAAATGCGCCTGCTAATCAACGTTTTTACACAGGCATGGATTGTTATATACATTGTATTGAAAGTTTAGAAGGCACTTTCTTAAATGAATTCAGTAAGAGCTATGGTGAAAAAGCTTTGGAACTTTGTCGTAAAGTTTTTGTTGAAAAAGAAAAGTGGGATGATGAATGTGATGATCAATTAATGATGGCTTCTTATGCTGGTGGTATGAGCATAGCATATAGCCAAGTGGGTGTTGCGCATGCGGTAAGTTATGGCTTAAGCTTTTTATTGGGCACCAAACATGGAATAGGCAACTGTATTGTCATGAATCATTTGGAAGAATACTATCCAGCGGGTGTGAAAGAATTTAAATACATGGTGGAGAAAAATAATATTGAAATTCCAACAGGCATTTGCGCCAATTTAACCGAAGAGCAATTTGATGCTATGATCAATGTATCCTTGGGCATGAAACC
>CAIQQR010000122.1 GCA_903874055.1 uncultured Bacteroidota bacterium
AGAAAAAAGAGGTTTGCCTAATTTAAAAACAACACCTGTTGCTTTAGATGCGATGGTTACCGAAAAAGCTAAAAAAGTATTTTTAGAAAATGGCATTTATACGCATGCTGAATTAGAAGCACGTCATGAAATTGAATTAGAAAAGTATATTAAGAAAGTACAAATTGAAGCGCGTGTTATGGGCGACTTAGCTACCAACCATATTATTCCAGCTGCTATTAAGTATCAGAATGAGTTGTTGAAAAACGTAAGCTTATTACGTGAAGCAGCATTGCCAGAGAAGTTATATAAAGGCCAATTAACTTTATTAAAAGACGTAAGCACCCATATTCAACAAGTGTATGAAAATGTGCATGCTATGGTGGAAGAAAGAAAAGTGGCAAATAACATGTCAGATTCTCGCGAAAAAGCAATTGCTTATGAAGCAAAAGTAAAAGCGCAATACTTTGATACCATCCGTTACCACGTTGACAAATTAGAGCAATTGGTAGACGATGAATTATGGACCTTGCCTAAGTACAGAGAGTTGTTATTCTTACGCTAGTATCATGAATGAATGAACTCCTACATACAAAAAGAGGGGCTCCTTAACGAGGCCCCTCTTTTTGTATTTTGCTTGAAATGGAATATTTAATTCATTAAAACTTGTTTTAATGTGGGCATTAATACAATTCTTATATATCTATTATTTGCGCGGCCTGCTGCTGAACGGTTGTCGTCAATAGGCATGTATTCACTTCGCCCTGCTGCAATAATACGACTAGGATTCACCTTATATTTTGTTTGCAATATTCTTACAACCGACGTCGCTCGTTGAACACTCAAATCCCAATTGTCAATTTTAGCGCTTGATTTAAATAATTTATTATCTGTATGCCCTTCTATCATTACTTCCACATCAGGATTATTGTTTAATAATTTAGCAATTTGAATAAGCGTTAAATTAGCTTTTGAGGTTAATGTATTCTTACCTGAATTAAATAATAATTTAGTTGAAACATCTACATAGATAAAGCCTTTGCCCATTTTTAAATCTGATGCAGCTCCTGTAATTGTTTTAACATCATTCTTAAGTGCTGTTAAAAATTTACCCCCCTCAATATTGCTTTTATTTTCTGTCAAAGCAATATTATTTAAGTCCGATTCGGTTAACACCCCCGCTTTAACTATTTTATCGAATAGGATATCCCCTTTTGTCAATGCAACAGGCTTCATTGCAATCTCACGATAAAAATTCACACTATCGCTTAATCCTTGAACCGTCACTTTTAAACTGTTTATGCTATTTGCTATAACCGCAACCGTATCCTTATGCGATTGATAAAAACTGTCATACTTAATTTCAAGTTTTGTATTTGCTTCAAGGGCATCATTTAACTTGCCCGGGGGTACACAGGAAGTAATTGATACCACAAGTAAAATTATTGTTATATATTTTTTCATAGCTTATTATTTCATGTATTATCTTACCCAGTACCAAATGATTCCAGGATATGGATTTGAAGTTCCACCTCCTGCATCACCAATCCAAGGAGTAGGATTAAAAATAGTACTACTTGATACCAAGGTACCCCACCAACCACCTACCCCTGCTGATACAGTAGTAATTATTGCCAGACCATTTCCAATAGTATTACTGTAGCTAGGCATTTTTTGTGTTATTCCAGTATCAGGTACATAATTCCAGTCACCAAATTTGGTATTTAATGTAATATTTGTTTGTGTATTACCAGTATTTACAAAACTATAATTGCCATTAGCAGTCCAAATTCCCCCAAAACTCCTTCTATTTGTAGCATCAATCATATATTGAAAGCCTGATGCACTTTTTTTGATGTAATCTGCCCAACCAATAATGGAATAATTTGGAGTAGTTAAACTAATAACCTCTGCATTATTAGCAAATGGGATGGTAGTATTAGTAGCTATGGCATTTGAGTAAGTCCAGCCAACATTACTGGAATTTTTTAATATTAAAGTCCAACCTCCACCATCTGTAGTCATATCTGCATAAATTTTAAAAGGAATTCCGCTATTAATATTAGCATTTTTAATCCAGTAAAATCCGTCAGGTGAATTAGGGTAATCTAACTTTATTTGATAAGCGCTGCTAGATGCATTGGCAGCTGTAAGTCCATCATGGGTATTTGGAATGTTGATAATTTTACCTACTTCTTGTAGACCTGTTCCATTATTAATGGACCCTTCTAAACTCACCAATTGAACGGAATTTGTTGCCATCATTTTCCCTTCAGGGGTAAGTGCATAATCATATATTGTAGTTGAACTTGATGTGGTTGCACATACGCCATTAGATACGGTCACTTTATAAATGCCTGCATTGGTTGGTGTATACACATTACTTATTGCACCTGTAATAGTGGCATCGTCTTTTTTCCAAGTATAACTATAAAAGCCACTTGTAACCGATAATACAGCTTGACCAATACATGGTTCTCCTGTTATATTTAATGTATAAACTGGGAATGTAGTAGATCCCATAACAGCAATTGTACCTATAATCGTATTAGGTCCCGAACAACCAGAAGCCACTAAATTGATTGTATACGTATAGTTACCTGAAGCAGTGGGTGTCCCACTAATAGTAACTAGACTATTGGACCAAGTTCCAGTCATACCAGAAGGTAAACCAGATATGGTTGCGCTAGTTGCTCCAGTGGTTGCATAGGTAATTGAAACAACTGCACTATTAATACATACTGTTTGTGAATTGGTTCCTGCAGCTGAAGTTAATGTTGCTGTACTACCACTTGAAACACTTGTTGTAATGGAATTTGAAGAAATACTATTGCTACTATTGCTAATAGTAAATCTATTTTTTGTTGCATTATAATTATTAAGTACCCCTTGATCCGATAAGGCAACATTGTATAAATCAACTGACGCTATTTTCCCTTGCAAACTACCCCATAAGAAGGTGCCAATATATAATTGGGAAACTTCTGTATTAAGAACAGTTGATCCAAAACTGGCGTCTAAAATGCCATTTATATATATTTTACTTGTGGAACCATCATTACTCATTGTTAAATAATACCATTGATTAGGATTTAATGATGCATTACCCAAATTTGTCCAATAATCAGTATAATGTAACATAATACGAGGGTCCCCATAATGCAACATTTCAAAAGAACTACCATGGTAATTATAAGATCCTAATAGTGCAATACTTCTTGTCGGATTTGGGCCCAAATCATCTAATTTGACCCATGCAGAAAATGTCCTTGGTCCCGAACCTGATATACCTGTATTATTGATAGTTCGACCAAAAGCATTATTTAAAATCAAACTCCCTCCTTCATCAGTACTTAATCCCGGATTAGTAGGAGTTGAATAAGAAGCGTCTGTGAAAAAGTTCATATTATTGTGACTGCTACTCAAATCATTCCATACAGACCCTGAACCCGGATAACTTGCTATATTGGCTGCATCCAAATTCAAAATCAAATTACTTTGTGAAATACTATTTGAATAATTTATTCCATATTGAACATACACCACATCCCCATTACTTAATGTAGTCGTTGAATAGGTAGCACTATTCGCTCCTGTAATAGCTGTTCCATTTTTAAACCATTGGTAAGTTGTACTTGCTGTAGCGCTACATACTGAAGCTGTAAATGTCACAAGAGTTCCTGGGCAAATATTATTTCCTGTTGCACTAGAGGTGATTTTTACACTATTATTAGTCACTGTAATTGTACCTGTTTCAATTACAGCCGAACAACCTCCAACTGTTGAAACGGTATAAGTAAAAGTACCTGCCAAAGTTGGCGTTCCGCTAATTGTAAGCACATTATTTAACCAAGCACTTGTTACACCTGTTGGAAGTCCTGTAACAGTTGCATTGGTAGCTCCAGTTGTTGTATAGGTAATATTGGCAATTGGATTGTTTTTACATAGGGTTTGTGCAGTTGTATTTGCGCTAGAGCTTAAAGTAATTGTATTTTGATTCACAGTAATTGCTCCTGAAACATTGCTATTAATAGTGCACCCTATTTGATTAGTGAGTACTACATAGTAATATTTAGTCCCTACTGTTGCTGTAGAAGGCGTATAGGAACTTGCCGTAGCTCCTGCAATAATGGTACCTCCTGTATTTACAGCAGTATTTGTTGCATACCATTGATATGTATACCCTATATTATTTAAACTTGAAGTTAAAGCAGAAGGAGTAGCATTTAAACATACATTTTGATTCGTAGTTTGAATAGTTGGAATGGTTCCAAAACCTGAGAAATAGCCCCCCACTCCCACTACGCCACTTGCACCTAAATAACTAACAGCAACGGGTCCATTGGTAGATACAGAAATATCGCCAGTCAACCCTCCAATATAGTAGGAAACAAAATCTGAAGTTCCACGTACCGTTTTTTTAGCAGCTGTTATTGTTGCAGCTGGAACAGTAGTTGCTCCCCCAGTACCATATTTAATTGTGATGTTGTTGGTAGTAATTGCAGATGATGCTGTTAACATTAAGGCAACTGAACCTAAGTTTATATTAGCAACACCTGTTTTTAAAACATCAGGAATCTTATTAACTCCATTATCTAAAAAACAACTTAATGGAGCAACTTGAAATACATCAGAAGCTGCATCAGAAGTAGTAGCACAAATAAATTGAAAAACATACACATTTTCAGTAGACCTGATATACATATTGGCACCCTGGAAGTTACCATTAGTATAATTTGGTGGAGTTGAGGATTGGGAATATTTTGAAGAAGGGATTTTTATCCATTGGCCATTATTCAAAGTAACAAATGGCGTCACTTCATCATTTACATAAATATTAGTATTGTCTTTGGTTGCTATTACAATTGGGAATTCACCAAAATCAATTCCCACTCCTCTAATTAATACATATTCTTTCCCAATTTTAGAGGTTGGTGCTAATTGAGTCATTGAGTAATCCCCATTAGCAATTGACAAATAAATATGTCCCTGATTAACTGCAATATTTTTATTAGCACTTATATCTGCACCTAACCATCCACTTAAATTCGGAGATGAAGCCGAAGTTGGATATGCTTCTAAAGTATAGGTTTGAAAAGCATTTAAAGTGATGGTTAAACTATCGTCCGTAATACCTGAAGTATTTAATGCTCCATTTATATATTTTGAAAAAGTACAACCTGGATCATATCCTTTAATTTTGACTACGGTATTATCTTCAGTAGCCATAATACCTATTACCGAGTTGGCCCTATTATATCCAACTTGTGGAATACCACCCCATTTAAAATTGGTACCTAATGCAGATTTCCCTAATGAAACAAATGAAGATCCTTGATTCATCTCAGCTGCACGCCAATTCATATAAAACTCTTTTCCACTTGGTGCATCAAAACGCAAACCTGCAGTACTCACTACAATGCCGGCATTATCAGGGGTTATCATTGTACTATTATTTGCACCTACTCCTCCAGGGGGAATGTAAACGCCAGGAGTTGAATTAGAAATAGAAATAGTTGTGATAGGAGTAGGATTAGTACCTTGATATACATTCACATCAAAAGCCACTGTTTCAGGTGTTGACAAGTAAATAACCTGCCCTTGCATTCCAGCAACAGGAGCTTGTTTTAAAGGTGGCAAATAGTGTGTACTACTAATTTGCGCCTGTAAAGAAGTAAAACAAGTTAATATGAATAGATATGTAAATATTACTTTATTCATTATTAATAATTATAATCTAATTGAATACGATCATTTAACAAAAGCGTATAGTTGTTATTACTAGCAGCAGAATAAGTTAAGGTATTGCCGCTCCAACTATAGGCATTATTATTAGTTCTAATTCCATTAATATACATATACACTTGACTATTACTAGCCGGTATTTGTGATAATGTAAAACTAATTTGTCCTGCTGATGCAATTACTTGTTGTCTTGCTTGTCTTAAAATAGTAGACACTGCAGTAGTAACATATTCCGTTGTAGCTATTTGGGTAGTATTAGTTCCAGCTGCTGCAGTAGGTGCTTGTGGTGTACCTGTTAAATAGGGAGATGCAATGGTTGCTTTTAATGCAAGTGCCGTAATTACATCAGCAGCATTTGCCTTTGCGTTTAATGCATTTTGCGTAGCTGTTGAAATTGGTTTACTTGCATCAGCGGTATTGTCTACATTGGATAATCCAATATCAGATTTCGCAATATTTACATTTCCACTATACCCATTTACAGTTTGAACCGGAGCTGATGGAGTCAATAATTCAACCCAGTTGGCTAATACACTTGGATCTGCAGCAGATAGTACATAGTTTTTGTTGACATCCGTTCTGATCACAACACTACCTACTACTGCTGTACTTAATGCTAACATAGCTGATTGACTATTTAATACCTTAACGCTTGAAAATGAAATTGCCGGAATTTGATCAGTAGGAATTTTACCTGATGCATTCAAACTTGCTGTACCATTTGCAACCCCAACCTTGCTAGCATCTAATTTTAAATTCAATGCCGCCTGTGTTAAATTTGATATGGGTTTCAATGCATCAGTAGTATTATCAACATTATTTAATCCAAAATCTAATTTGGTTAAATTAACAGATCCAGTATATCCATTTACCGTTTGTACAGGTGCAGCCGGTGTTAGTAATTCAACCCAATTGGCAAGTATAGCAGGGTTTGCGGCTGACAAAACAAAGTTTTTGTTAATATCAGGTCTAATCGCTATGCTACCAACAGTAGCACCTGACAATAAAAGCATATCAGTTTCACTTCCTACTACATTCGTTGAATTTAAAGTCACTGGAGGTAATTGAGTGGAAGGAACCCTACCTTGCGCATCTAAACTTGCTACACCATTGGCTACTCCTATACTTGATTGATTCACTTTTGAAGCAATTGCAGAAGTAAAAGCGGTAATGCTTGATGTATTAGATGCTATACTAGTTGAATTGTTTGTAATATTTGTCGTGTTCGAGGCAATATTTGCACTATTAATTGCAACTGAATTAGTAAGTGTTGCAATACTAGTGGTATTTGAATTTATACTTCCAGTATTGGCTGTAATACTTGCAGTGTTTGCATTAATACTTGTTGAATTTGTTGTGATATTAGATGTATTTGCTGCAACTGAATTTAACAAAGTAGTAATACTTGCAGTGTTTGCATTAATACTTGTTGAATTTGTTGTGATATTAGATGTATTTGCTGCAACTGAATTTAACAAAGTAGTAATACTTGCAGTATTTGTATTAATGCTTGCTGTATTAGATGTTATACTTGCTGTATTAGTATTTACAACGGTAGTAAGATTTACAAGGTCTGTATTATTTGCTTTTAAATTTATTCTATTAGACAAACTAGTAGTATCAAATGTTTTTGATGCCAATTGCGATGGCGTAACATAAACGGCTAAACTGTCTGATTTATTTAATTTTGTTCCAAGTGTAGTATTAAGGGTAGCAATATCACTCGCACTCGCTCTTAAATTTATTCTATTTGATAAGCTAGTAGTATCAAACGTTTTTGCAGCTAATTTTGTGGGGGTAACATATCCAAAAGTACTGTCCGACTTATTCATTTTTGTATCAAAACCTGCAACATTAGCAGCATAATACGCAAAAGGAACTGCGCCAAAACTAGTTGTTCCAATGTCTAACCACTCTTTAGTATAATCCCAGCTATTCTCGGCAGCAATTGGAGAGATAGCTACTTTTAAATTCAAATAATAAGGTCCATTTGCCCAATCTATTGTATTCAAATTAGACGCAGTACCACCAAGTCTCGTTCCATTACCAATACTAATAGTGAACATACCAGCAGCATCCGTACTGGTCTTGTGTTCCTCAATAAAAACTTTAACACCAGATACACTGGTTTGTATAATTGTTGACTGTACAAATATTTTTCTGTTTTTAGCAGGATTGGAAGCATTGTCTTTTGCAACCGCTTGAAAAAAGATACCGTTATTTGTTTGGGCAAATAAATGATTTGAAGTTATCATTAGCATAAATATGCTTACAATAAGTTTTGGAAGGGGGAATGCGCTTTTCTTCATTTGCAATAGTTATATTGAATATTATAATTCGATTTATAGTTAGTTATTATTTTGCTTTTATAAATTTTAATGCATCTATGAAATTTTGAGATTCAACTTGAATAACAAAACTGCCAGACGGCAATGAACTTAAGTCAACATTTTTTCCTTGGAAAATTTCATCACCTGTTGCTTTACCATGATACAAATTAAAACCATCAGCGGTCCAAATTGTAATTACAAAGTTTTCATTCAAAGGAGGTTTACTTAAAAACTGAAGCTTGCTAATAGCATTCACTGGATTGGGAAAAAGTTTAATGCCAAGTGTATTAAACTTTTCTTTGACAACACAATTAATATTAAATAAGCCCGTGCCTTTTTCACTAGTTAAAATAGTCGTTCCATTTTGAACATTTAAACAAGCTATATTACTGCTAAAAGTAATTGACATGCTATTATTAGATAAGTTTTGGATAGAGCCTACGCTACTCATAATAAAAGTACCATCATTACTTTGTGCATTTCCAGCTATTGGGGAAAATGCCATTACGATAGTAATTACTAGCAGTGAAATTAATAATTGCTGAATGTTTACTTTCATATTATTTAGCGGTAAAAAATAATAAAGTTTTATTTGCTTGCCCATTATTTACCAAAGAATGTACCATTTTAACATCACCAACAGACTCAAGTGTATGAATGTAATTCAATGTATTTCCATTTAACGTTTTCGCATTCACTTTTAATAAGTAAGTTCCATTTTCATTAACAATGCTGTAAGTGCCAGTTAATCCATCAGAATCCTGTGTTGTTCCATTCTTTAAAAAAGAGATGTAATAGGTAGCTTGGCCAACGAAGTTTTGAACCACAGTTCCTGTAATAGAATAATCTAAATACCATGTTTTATTGGAGATCATATTTTGCATTACATCGGTACTTGTTGTCGCTGTTTCTTTATTACAAGCGAACGCAGTTGTCAATAAAACAAATGCGAGACATATTTTTAATGTATTTTTCATTAGAAGTGAATTTGTAGTGTCAATGATAATAACAGGAATACTTTGATGCTTAAAATAAATCTTTTGCTTTTATGGACATCCCAATTTCAAAACGATTTAACCGCATAGGAACATTTGAATTAAATAAATTAGTTCCAATTTTATAGTGTGCAAAAAGTACGTAATACCCTTTATTATCAAACTCGGCACCTAAGTCTGCATTGATAATACCTCTATTTCCTGCACCATTAATTAAATTCTCATTACTTATGTCTGTAATTTTATAATCTACACTTGGACCTGCAACTGCGTAAAATTTATATTTATCCATTTTATTTACTGGCAATATTTTTTTAAAGTGTGCCGCTAAACTCAAAGTGGTAAAATTATTATCCGCTTTAAAATGTGTAAAATCGTCAGGATATGGTGAAAGCGTATATTTGTTTTTATAATAAGTGCCTGCACTCACTTTATTAATTCCCACAATTATGGAATAAGTATTTAATTTTTCAGCATTCCCATCCCATCTAAACCCTCCACTATAACCTGGTTTAAATGCATTATTATTTACTGAATTGTATAAATAGTTCACAGGTACAGCAATACCCTTATCATCGATACGCTGATTATTGAGACTCAATAATCCAAACAAGGAAAAACTCCCTTTTTTTTGTTTTGAATTTGTTTGTGCCTCAGTTTTTAAAAAACAGCAAATTAGCACTAAGCCTAAAAAAACACCCCTTAAAACACGCGATTTCATTGAAATATAGATTTATTCAAAAATATGTAAAAATACTTTAGAATATAATCTATTGACTAATTAAACAAAAAAAAAGCTTAAACAAAACAACCTGAAATTTTCTACAAAAAAAATGGAACCATATTAGGTCCCATTTTTGTTAAATATATTAAAGAAAAAATTACTTCATTTTAAACGTTTCTAAAAACTTCGTAGTAAAGTTTCCTTTTCTAAAATCTTCATTTTGCATTAATTGTAAATGGAAAGGGATAGTTGTTTTCACCCCTTCAATTACATACTCACTTAACGCACGATACATGGTATTAATGGCTTCTTCACGTGTTTGTGCCACCGTAATTAATTTACCTATCATTGAATCATAGTAAGGAGGAATTACATAACCTGCATACACATGACTATCTACACGCACACCATGTCCACCTGGGGTATGTAATACCGTTATCTTTCCTGGTGAAGGTCGGAAATCATTATAAGGATCCTCGGCATTAATACGACATTCAATCGCATGTAATTTTGGCTCGTAGTTTTTTCCTGAAATTTTTTCACCAGCAGCAATTTTAATTTGCTCCTTGATTAAATCATAACTAACTACCTCCTCCGTAACGCAATGCTCCACTTGAATACGGGTATTCATTTCCATGAAGTAAAAATTGCGATGCTTGTCTACTAAAAATTCAACAGTACCAACGCTTTCATAATTAATTGCAGAAGCTGCTTTAATAGCAGCGTCTCCCATTCTTTGGCGAAGGTCGGGTGTCATAAATGGGGAAGGTGATTCCTCCACTAATTTTTGATGTCTTCTTTGGATTGAACAATCACGCTCACTTAAATGACACACATTTCCGTATTGGTCACCAGCCACTTGAATTTCAATATGTCTTGGTTCTTCCACAAATTTCTCCATGTATAAACCATCATTTTTGAAACTCGCACCTGCTTCCATTTTAGCAGTCTCATATGCTTTTTGAATCTCATCTTCTTTCCAAACAACACGCATTCCTTTACCACCACCACCTGCTGTTGCTTTTATAATTACTGGATATCCAATTTCTTTTGCAAGTCGTTTTGCTTCGTCAATGCTTTCTAATAATCCCTCACTTCCTGGAACCACTGGAACCCCTGCTTTAATCATAGTTTCTTTTGCAGTGATTTTGTCACCCATGCTATTAATCATGTCCGGAGTTGGACCAATAAATTTAATACCATGGTCGGCACAAATTTGAGCAAACTTAGCATTCTCTGCTAGGAAACCATAACCAGGATGCACTGCGTCGGCATTGGTAATTTCACAAGCAGCCATGATATGCGGAATATTTAAATAAGACTCTTGCCCTTTGGGTCCACCAATACAAACCGCTTCGTCGGCAAACTTAACATGTAAACTATCTTTATCGGCAGTAGAATAAACAGCAACTGTTTTAATTCCCATTTCTCTACAAGTTCTAATAATACGCAAAGCAATTTCGCCACGATTGGCAATCAATATCTTTTTAAACATTTTGTTGATTTAAATTTGACAATGGGAAGACTAAGCTGGTTGTACCAAGAATAAAGGCTGGTCATATTCAACCGGGCTTGCATCTTCAACCAATACTTTTACAATTGTTCCTTTTACTTCTGATTCAATTTCGTTGAACAATTTCATGGCTTCAATAATACATACCACTTTACCTTCACTCACTTCAGTTCCCTCTTCGGCCATCAAAGGCTTGTCTGGAGCAGCACGACGATAGAATGTTCCTATCATTGGGCTCTTTATTGTAATTAAGTTATCCGCAACTGCAGGTGCTGATGCCGGCGCAGAAGCAACTGGTGCCGCTGATGGGGCAGCAACGGTAGCTGGTGCAGCTGCATATACTGGCGCTGAACTCACTGTAATTTTATCTTCTTTTTGCTTGATGGTTACTTTACCATCCTTGTCTTCGATACTAATTTCTCCAATATTACTTTTGTTTACAACCTTAATTAGGTCGTGAATTTGTTTTAAGTCCATGTTTGGCAATTTTGGGTAAAATTGGGGTTTTTTTATCAAAAAACACAAAAAAGGCCCTTTTTTTATCCAAAATGAGCCAATTTGGGCATAAAAATAGGGAACGCATAGTTCCCTATTTTACATAATTTATCTCAAAAAGGAGGTTATTTAACGCGTTCTACATATTCTCCATTCTTAGTATTAATCTTAATTTTCTCCCCCTCGTTCACAAACAATGGCACCATTACAGTAGCTCCGGACTCAATAGTGGCTGCTTTTAAAGCTCTAGTTGCTGTGTCCCCTTTTACTCCATTTTCACAATAGGTAATTAAAACGTCTAACTTTTCGGGTAACTCAGCACCAATAGGCAATTCAGTTTCCGTATTCATAAATACAAATACTTCTCCTCCTTCATTTAAATATTGTGGAGCATCAATCATTTCTTCCGCCATTACAATTTGCTCAAAAGTCTCATTATTCATTAAGTTATAACCACTATCATCCTTATATAGGAATTGATAGGTCTTTTTCTCAACCCTTACTGGATAAACGGTTTCACCACTATTCCATGTTTTTTCAATAGATCTTTTATTGTCTACCCCTTTCAATTTAGCCCAAATTTTTGCTGCTGCACGAGCAGTCTTGTTCTCACCAAACTCAACCACAGTGTATAAGTTATTGTCTAATTTTAAGATCATTCCACGTGTGATGTCTGAAGTTGTTGCCATAATTTTAGTTTTAATTTTGTCTTTGCGAGGGACAAAAGTAACACTTGCTAGCCATTTATAAAAAAACATAGAATTTTTGTTGGAAAATAAGGACAAAAAAAGCCGTTTTAGCCTATTTTTGCGGCACAAATAACAAATTCAGTCCACATGTCAGTATTAGTGAACAAAAACTCAAAGATTATTGTACAAGGTTTTACCGGTACAGAAGGTAGTTTCCATGCATCTCAAATGATCGAATATGGCACCCAAGTGGTGGGTGGAGTTACACCAGGTAAAGGTGGTTCAACACATTTAGATCGCCCTGTGTTTAATACAGTAGCAGATGCTGTTAAAACAACTGGTGCCGATGTGAGTATTATTTTTGTACCTCCTGCTTTTGCAGCAGATGCAATCATGGAAGCAACCGATGCTGGTATTGCTTTAGTAGTTTGTATTACTGAAGGAATTCCTGTTCAGGATATGGTGAAAGTGAAGAATTTTCTATTAGGAAAGACAACTCGTTTAATTGGACCAAACTGTCCAGGGGTGATTACTGCTGAAGAAGCAAAAGTAGGTATCATGCCAGGTTTTATTTTTAAGAAAGGGAAAATTGGTATCGTTTCAAAGAGCGGTACTTTAACATATGAAGCAGCGGATCAAACTGTTAAAGCTGGTTTAGGAATTAGTACAGCCATTGGAATTGGTGGTGATCCAATCATTGGAACAACAACTAAAGAAGCAGTTGAATTATTAATGAATGATCCTGAAACAGAAGGAATCATCATGATTGGAGAGATTGGTGGTAGCATGGAAGCAGACGCTGCTAACTGGATTAAAGACAATATGAAAAAACCGGTTGTTGGATTTATCGCTGGACAAACAGCTCCAGCTGGTCGTCGTATGGGTCATGCTGGTGCAATCATTGGTGGTGCGGATGATACTGCCGAAGCTAAAATGAAAATTATGGCTGCGTGTGGTATCCACGTTTGTGCTAGCCCTGCAGATATTGGTAAAACAATGGCTGCTGCATTAAAAAAGTAACAAATAAGTTATTAAGAATCAAAAAACACCGAAGTCCTAGCTAGACTTCAAAAATCATAAGAGAAAAGAAAATTCAAGCTTTACATTTACAACAAAGCTTGAATTTTCACAGAATCCCTTAGCATTTAATGTTAAGGGATTTTTTATTGTAAGTTTGTTAAATGAAATTGAAAATCATTTTTGCTTTACTACCATTATTTATTTTAGTGGGCACAAATTGCTTTGCACAAAATTCTTTTTTAAAAATAAAAGCAGGTGCGCCTAATAAATTAAAATTAGGGCAGTCTTTTATTTTAAAAGCAAGTGTAGCGCATAATTTTAAGGTTGAAAAAACAGGAGGACTTACCTGTACGCTACTCAATGCAAAAACGCATGTGCCAGTGGATGGATGGTTTATTAATATTTTCCCTTTTCAATATTTCACTACTATATTGAATACCCCATTTGAAACTGAATTCAGTTTCACGGTACCGAATGATTACAAAGGAAATTTTGAAATTAATTTAGTTGCCACAGTGGACCAAATAAAAGACAGTATTCATTTTTTAGTTCCTACTTATAAATAATACATTGGTCTTGCAAAACTCAAATTCAGTTACTGTAAAATATTTAATTGTTGGTCAAGGGCTAGTTGGCACTTGGATGTCCTATCATTTAGACAAAGCGGGGATTCCCTATAAAATAATAAACGACCCCAATATACAAAGTGCCACATCGGTTGCGAGTGGTGTTATAAATCCAGTTACAGGAAGACGGATTGTGCAAACATGGATGATTGATACCATATTACCCTATGCTGTTGCGCAATACAAGGATATTGCTACTACTTTAAATATTGATATCATTCGAACAGCACCCATCATTTTAATTCATCCTTCGGATCAAATGAAGGAAAGTTTTGAATATCGTTTGAATCATGAAAACATTTACCTGTTCAAACAAGATAGTACAAAATGGGAGCCCTATTTTAAAACCCCCTTTGACACAGGTGCGATTGATGATTGTTATTGGATGGATTTAAATACCATGACTCAATATTGGAAGGAATATTTACAGCAGAATAATCATTTTATAAATGATCGATTTAATTTTAACGATTTACAATTAAATGATTCAGGTGTTGAATGGAAAAATATTCAAGCAGAAACAATAATCTTTTGTGACGGATTAAATTCAATGCATAATCCCTATTTCAATGCACTCCCTTTTGCGCCCAATAAAGGACAAGCACTTATTGTAAAAATACCAGGTTTGCCTAATGAACATGTTTATAAAAACAATGTATCCATTGTTCCTTGGGCAGATGAATTATTTTGGGTTGGCTCCAATTATGAATGGACTTTTAGTGATAACAAACCCACTGAGGACTTTAAAGCAAAGATGATAGAGAGCTTAAACCAATTACTTACACTTCCTTATGAAATTGTGGACCATATTGTTGGGATTCGACCAGCCAATACACAAAGAAGGCCATTTGTAGGCACTCACCCAAGCTATCCTCAGTTAGCAATTTGCAATGGAATGGGTACTAAAGGATGCTCTCTGGCACCCTATTTTACAAAACAATTACTGGAACACCTTGAATATGGCAAAGGGATTGAACCAGAAGCGGATGTAAAACGTTTTGCATCAATTTTAAAAGAAATAAATAAAAATTAATAATTTCGAAAAAACAATTCATTCAATTTTTTATAATGGCTTCAGAAAATAATAACCAAGAACAATTTTACAATATTCCCATTGCCTACCGAAAGATGGAAAATTTGCATATAATATTTTGGCTTTTTAAAGATATTGCTTGGTGCATGGTATGGAGACCTTTAGGCGTTATCATGATTGTGCCAACTTTACTCATTTCTATTATTATTGCATGGAGAACAAGAAAAATATTTTCTGAACTATGCCATAACTTGGCAATTGTTGTTTGGATATCTGCCAACTCTTTTTGGATGTGTAGTGAATTTTTTAAAGTAGATACCATTGAAGTTTACAATGGAATTACTGTAAAACATTTAGCAATGATACCATTTTTAACAGGTGTACTTATTTTAGCATATTACTATTTAATATACAAGCCAAGACATAAGGAGGATGAAGCTACCTTATAATTACTATAAATACTTTTTCAATTTGTGGGCTTGATAAAAAGTAGAAAGACCTAACAAACTAATGGATAAAAAAGCCCATCTTAAACCAATGGCTTGGGAAATAAATCCAATAATGGGAGGGCCTATCAAGAATCCAAAAAATCCAATACTTGAAACAGAAGCAAGATCAATACTAGCTCTTCCTGGTGCAGCATTTCGGCCAATAGTGCCGTAAATAGTAGGTATGACGGAGGATACACCAAATCCAACAAACATAAAGCCAATACTACTTACAAAAATATTAGGATAAGAAACTGCAATGATTAATCCAAGGGTTACAATTAAACCACTTAACATTAATTGCTTTCTTGCACCCCAATAATTAATAAGTGCATCGGCAAACATTCTTCCTGTTGTCATACAAGCCATAAAACTGATATAACCAACTGTTCTCCATTTTTCAGCAACATTGACAACATGTTGAAAGTATACCCCACTCCAATCAAACATCATTCCTTCGCAAATCATATTACTCATCGCCACCAATCCAAATTGCAATAATAAAGGACTAGGCTTGTTCCACATTTTTGAAACTGGTTGTGTATTTTTTTCACCAGGCATTAAATAATGTCTACTAAAAAAAAGATAGGTCCATCCTATAATTGCAACGGTAATAAATTGCTGCAAAGGGGAAATAGATCTTGCTACAAAAAATCCACCAAGTAATCCGCCTGTGAATCCTGCCAAACTCCAGAACCCATGAAAAGTAGAAGTAATACTTTTATCAAATAATTTAGAAAGATTAGCAGCTTGTGTATTTACAGATACATTGAATAAATTACCTGTCATTCCAAAAACAAATAAACAAATAGCTAATAGGGTAATATTATTTGCAAGTCCTAAACTAATTAATGCGAGCGGATAAATTAAAGCAGCAATCGATACGATTTTTTTACTGCCATGCTTTGCCGTTAAACTCCCCGAAATAGGGATACCTAAAAAGGAACCAATGGGTAAAAAAAACAACAACCCTCCAAAAGCACCATCACTCAAACCTAAATGCATTTTGATGTCTGGTATTCTGCTTGCCCAGCTTGAAAAACAAATACCTGTTAGAAAGAAATATCCTGAGAGGATAATACGCCTTGTTTTTAGAGAAATCTCGGGTGCTACCATAGCGCAAAGATGGGGTTTTTCTAGGAATTGGGCTATATTTGCAGCTCATTCATATTTCAATAGTTTCTTATGTATCGTACACACCATTGTGGAGAATTGAATATCCAATCTGTAGGTCAAAATGTTACCCTAGCTGGATGGGTACAAACCATTCGTAAATTTGGCGCCATCACTTTTGTGGACCTTAGAGATCGTTATGGAATTACACAATTATTATTAGGTGAAGAATTGCAAAATCAACTAGATGCACAACCGTTGGGTCGTGAGTTTGTATTGCAAGTAAAAGGAACTGTAATTGAGCGTTCCAATAAAAACGCCAATATTCCAACAGGAGAAATAGAAATTAAAGTAACTGAATTCAAAATATTAAATGCTTCTATCGTCCCTCCATTTACCATTCAAGATGATACAGATGGCGGTGATGATATTAGAATGAAATACCGTTTCTTAGATTTAAGAAGAAATGCAGTTAAAAAGAATATTGAATTACGTTACAGCGTAAACAGAGCAACAAGAAACTATTTACATGAAAAAGGTTTCATGGATATTGAAACTCCTTTTTTAATTAAATCAACCCCAGAAGGTGCACGTGACTTTGTAGTACCAAGCCGTATGAATGCAGGAGAGTTTTATGCATTACCACAATCTCCTCAAACATTTAAACAATTATTAATGGTTAGTGGTTATGACCGTTACTATCAAATTGTAAAATGTTTCAGAGACGAGGATTTAAGAGCAGACCGTCAACCAGAATTTACGCAGATTGACTGCGAAATGAGTTTTGTAGAGCAAGAAGACATTTTAAATATGTTTGAAGGTTTAATTAAAAGCATATTTAAAGACGTTAAGAATATTGATTATACCGAGACCGTACAAAGAATGACTTGGGAGAATGCCATGTGGAATTATGGTAACGACAAACCAGACATTCGCTTTGGCATGGAATTGTGTAATTTAAAAAAGCCAGGACATGTGTTTTCGGACAAGTCGGATAATGCTGCTTTAATTAATGGTGTTGACTTTAAAGTATTTGAGGAAGCTGAAACCGTTATTGCCATTGCAGCTCCAGGATGCAGCGAGTTTACACGTAAACAAACAGATGAATTAACTGACTGGGTAAAGCGTCCTCAGATTGGTATGAAGGGCCTAGTATTTATTAAGTGTAATGCGGACGGCACTTTTAAAAGTAGTGTAGACAAATTTTATTCAGAAGATAAATTAAAAGCTATTGCTGCTGCAGCAAATGCAAAAGCAGGAGATTTAGTTTTAATATTAGCTGGCGCCGAAGAAAGAACAAGAAAAGCAATTAGTGAATTACGTTTAGAATTAGGCAAGCAATTAGGATTTAGAAAGGAAGATGAATTTAAACTATTGTGGGTATTAGACTTCCCATTATTCGAGTATGATGAAGAAGGCAACCGTTGGGTAGCAAGACACCATCCATTCACATCGCCTAAGCCAGATCATATTGACATTATGATTAACAACGCGCCTGAAATAAAAGACGCTGCAAAATACTTAGAACATCCTTATGCCAATATCAAAGCCAATGCTTATGATATGGTGTTAAATGGTAATGAAATTGGCGGTGGTTCCATTCGTATTTTTCAAAGAAACTTACAAGAAAAAATGTTTGCTGCCTTAGGTATGACTCCCGAGGAAGCGCAACATAAATTTGGTTTCTTATTAGGGGCATTTGAATATGGCGCACCTCCTCATGGTGGTATTGCATTTGGTTTTGACCGTTTATGTGCATTATTAGGCGGAAGCGAAAGCATCAGAGACTTTATTGCCTTCCCTAAAAACAATAGTGGTCGTGATGTTATGTTAGACGCACCTAGCAGCATTGATGAAAAGCAATTTGAAGAATTGCATATTAAATTAAACTTGAAATAATTAAATGCCCAATAGCTTAAAAATATACCAGGTATTAGGTTATATATTATTACCTATCGCTTATTTATTTGGTTTTTTTGATACCTTATTTTTATTGTCAGCACTTGCCAACCCTGAAGTATTAATTTTTGTATTCGCCATTGCTTCTTTGGTGGTATATATTTTTTTAAGTCATCGATTTTTAAAAAAAGGAATATTAAGTGAACAATCTTTTGCATCAAAATCAAAGGATTGGATAAAAGTGAATGCAATCGTTTCTCTCCTACTTTGCACATTATTTTTATTAAACGGGTTAAGTATTTTAGCGATAAGTGATGCTAAACTATTACAGTTTATTGAAGAAAAAGCTAAAGTGACACCAGGCATTCCTACCGATTTTGACATGAACTTATTGGTATCTGTGACCAAAAAAGTATCTGCTGTTTTATTGATTACTGGAATAGCAGGAGTACCTCATGTTATTTTAACTTTAAGATATTTAAAGCAATACAGCTACCTATTCGAAGAAACATTGTAGAGAATGCTTAAATTTATACAATGAATCAGGCCATCCCTTTAGCCGAAAGATTAAGACCTCAAACCCTTTCCGATTTAGTTGGACAGGAACATCTTTCTGGAAATAACAGTGTTTTGCAAAACGCAATTCAAAAAGGGAAAGTTCCATCTATGATATTATGGGGCCCTCCTGGTGTTGGCAAAACTACATTGGCCAATATTATTTCCACTACTTTTAATAGTGCCTATTTTCAATTAAGCGCCATTAGCAGTGGGGTTAAAGAATTAAGAGAAGTAATTGAAGAAGCAAAAACACTGAATGGTGCGATAGTTTTTATTGATGAGATACATCGATTTAACAAAGGACAACAAGATGCATTATTAGGTGCAGTTGAAAAAGGTATCATTACCTTAATTGGAGCTACCACCGAAAATCCAAGTTTCGAAGTAAATAGCGCCTTGCTTAGTAGGTGCCAGGTTTTTATTTTAAAAGCATTAGACAAAGATGGTTTAAGCAAATTGGTACAACAAGCTGTTGAGAAAGATGCTCTTTTTAAAAATAATAAAATTGAGCTTAAGGAAACTGAAGCCCTGTTTCAATTAAGTGGTGGGGATGGAAGAAAATTATTAAACCTTCTTGAACTTTCAATTGAAGCATTAATTGGCACCAACAAAGGAAATGCACCACTAATATTGACAGACGATTGGGTAATGCAAGTAGCGCAAACCAATATTGCTTTGTATGATAAAAATGGAGAGCAACATTATGATATCATTTCTGCATTTATAAAAAGTATGCGTGGCGCTGATCCTAACGGAGCTATTTATTGGTTATCTCGTATGATTGCAGGTGGAGAGGATGTAAAATTTATTGCAAGAAGAATGCTCATTTTTGCAAGTGAAGACATTGGCAATGCCAATCCAAATGCATTACTGCTTGCCAACAATTGTTTTGATGCAGTCAATAAAATTGGCTATCCAGAAAGCAGAATTATCCTTTCTCAATGTGCTATTTATTTAGCAAGTTCCCCAAAAAGCAATGCATCTTATGAAGCCATTGCTAACGGACTGGCCATGGTACAAAAAACGGGCAATCTTCCAGTGCCATTGCATTTACGCAATGCTCCTACCAAATTAATGAAGGACATGAATTATGGAAAGGATTATCAATACTCCCATTTAGGTGAAAACAATTTCCTTGAACAAGAATATTTACCTGATGAAATTAAGGGCACTGCTTTTTACATACCACAAAAGAATGCAAGAGAAGAAGAACTTAAGAAGTTCTTACATGAGCGTTGGAAAGGTAAGTATGGATATTAGAAATAATGGCCTCTTAAAATAAATTTAGAGGCCATTATTTCTTTCTCTTATGATTTATTTACAAAGTTAAAGACTTTGTAAAACTCTTTAACTACTAAAAAGGCCCCATTACTGGAGCCTTTACAATCTATTTATTGTTATTTATTAAGCAATTTTTTCTGGAACAGCGCGTCCTACGATGCCTGATGCGGCACCTCTATCACCACCTTCATGGTATTCGGCATCTTCGTTTACATCCCATAAATCATATACTTCAGTGCCAGCAATAATATTCTTTGCAGCCAACATTGCTGTCATCATACTATGATCCTGGTTATTGTATTTATGCATACCATTACGACCTACTAAGTACAAACCTTTGTATTCTTTTAATGCTGCTCTAATTGTGTTTAAATGATCCTTGTATTCATGATCATACACAGGATAAGCTTTGGGTTGTCTTACCACATATCCATCCACAATAGCCGAAGGTTTTGTTAAACCAATTTGATCAATCTCTTTGGTACCCAAGGCAATTAAATCCTCATTGCTACTGGTCCATAAGCCATCTCCTTCAAAACAGAAATACTCTAATCCATAACAAGCCATTTCAGGATCTGGAACCATATAAGGACTCCATGATTTAAAGTTTTGTATACGACCTACTTTTACATTGGGTTCATGAATATAAATCCAGTTATCGCTAAATGCATCCTGATCCTTACATATTAATACCACTGTTAAAAAGTCACGGTATTTTAATTGACTTGCTGCATGTAGTGCTGCAGGAGAAAATGCTGGAGCTACTGCTGGAATTAATTCTCTCATTGGTGCTGAAGACAATACATAATCAAATCCTTCCAAAACAGCCCCATTGCTAGTGTGTATATTCCAAGTACCATTTTGTAAACGTTCAATTTTATTTACACCCATATTCATTTCAATCTTTACACCCAATGCTTTGCTTTTTACCACACACTCTTCCCACATCATACCTGGTCCACGCTTTGGATAACGGAAAGAATCAATTAAAGTTTTAATGACGTCTCCTTTACTCTTTTTACCACTTGGCTTAAATAAGGCGTTCCATACAGCACTGCTTAAAGACAATCCTTTAATTCTTTGTGCAGCCCAGTCTGCAGAAATTTCTTTACATGGAATTCCCCATACTTTTTCGGTATAGGTTTTAAAGAAAATATTAAACAAACGTTTACCAAATTGATTGGTTACCCAGTCTTCAAAATTTTGAGGATCTTTGACTGGAAATAATTTTGCGTTTAAATAACTCATCACACATAAGAAGCTTTCAAAGATCCCTAATTTCATTAATGCCTCAAATGCAGCTAATGGGTAAGCAAAAAACTTTTTATTATAAAAAATACGAGAGCTTCTTGGACGCTCCAATAATTCATCCGCTAAAATTTCAGTCCAAAAATCTTCCACTTCTTTTGACTTTGAAAAAAAGCGGTGACCGCCAATATCAAAATGGTATCCTTTGTAAGATTCAGTTCTTGAAATGCCTCCAACATATTGAGGATCTTTTTCAAATACTGTTACCTCTTGCTGCGCCTTACCTAATAAATATGCTGCGGTTAATCCAGCAGGGCCTGCACCAATAATGGCTACTTTCTTAGTCATGGGAGTGAATAATTTGGGCAAAATTGCGAAAATATATTGGGATTGCCATCAATAATAGCAAAGAGTTTGAACAAAGTCTTAATTTTGAGAATATGTCAAGTAACCTAGCAATACAATGGAGCACCAAACGCTTCTCCGAACTCACTGTAGACGAGCTTTATGCTATCCTTAGGCTTCGTAGTGAAGTATTTGTGGTAGAACAAAATTGTGTGTTTTTAGATATCGATAATAATGACCAAATCGCCTACCATACCATGGGTTGGATTGGCGAAGATTTAGTTGCGTCAACACGTTTATTTGATGTAGATCAAAGCTATGTTGGTTACCAAAGTATTGGTCGTGTAGTGGGTTCTCCAAAATACAGAGGCATTGGCGCAGGCAAGGCATTAATGCAATATTCTATTGCAGAATGTGAGCGACTATTTGGGAAACATGCTATTGTAATTGGGGCACAACTTTATTTGAAAAAGTTTTACAACGAACAGGGTTTTGAACAATCAGGTGAGATGTATTATGAAGATGAAATTGAACATATCCCCATGATTAGAAAGTAAATTACTTCATTTCTAATTCCAAATACTTGGCTGTATGAGATTTTGATTTTTTAATCATCTCTTCCGGTGTTCCTGTAAATTGAATGACTCCGCCTCCCGTTCCTCCTTCGGGACCTAGGTCTATAATATGATCAGCCACTTTAATTACATCCATATTGTGTTCAATCACTAAAACGGTATTGCCTCTCTCTACCAATCTATCCAAAACGCCAATCAATAATTTGATATCCTGAAAATGCAATCCAGTGGTAGGCTCATCTAAAATATAAAATGTTTTTCCAGTATCTTTTTTACCTAACTCTGTAGCTAATTTAACCCGCTGTGCTTCACCACCACTCAATGTTACTGCGGATTGTCCTAAAGTGATATAACCCAAACCAACTTCCTGTAACACTTTTACTTTTCGATAAATAAAAGGTACTGCTTGGAAAAACTCACATGCTTCTTCCACCGTCATATTTAAAACATCACTAATGGATTTTCCTTTGTACCTAATTTCTAAGGTTTCACGATTGTATCTTTTGCCGGCACATTTTTCACAATGCACATATACATCAGGCAAAAAATTCATTTCAATTACACGCATTCCTCCTCCCTCACAAACCTCACATCTTCCCCCTTTAACATTGAAAGAAAAACGACCTGCTTGGTATCCTCTAATTTTTGCCTCTGGTACTGATGCAAATAAAGTTCTAATATCCGTAAAGAAGCCACAATAAGTTGCAGGATTACTTCGAGGGGTACGTCCAATTGGTGACTGATCAATTTCAATTACTTTGTCAATAAAATCCAACCCACTTACCTCCTTATACGACATGGGTTTTGTCTTGCTATTATAACAATACTGAGATAAAATTGGATACAATGTTTCATTAATTAAAGTAGACTTTCCACTACCACTCACTCCTGAAACTACAATAAATTTTCCTAAAGGAAATTCGCAATCCACTTTACGTAATGTATTTCCGGAAGCGCCTTTAATTACAATAGATTTACCGCTCCCTTTTCTTCTTTCCTTAGGAACTTCAATACTATTTTTACCCGCCAAATAAAGTGCAGTTTCCGATTTTAATTTCAAAATTTCTTTGGGAGTTCCCTCTGCAACAATATGACCTCCGTGAATACCAGCGCGAGGACCAATATCAACTAAATAATCCGACGCCATCATGATATCCTTATCATGCTCCACCACTAATACCGAATTACCAATATCTCTTAACTGTTTTAAAGCAGTAATTAATCTTTGATTGTCTCTTTGATGCAATCCAATACTAGGCTCATCTAAAATATAGGTAATGCCCTGTAATTGAGATCCTATTTGAGTTGCCAAACGAATACGCTGAGACTCTCCACCACTCAATGATTTGGAAGGTCTACTTAATGACAAATAAGACAAGCCTACATTCATTAAAAATGAAATGCGATCATCAATTTCTTTTAAAATACCAGTTGCAATTTGAGTATCTTTTTTATCTAATTTTTTAGGAAGTGCTAAAAACCATTTTTGCAAATCATCCAAATGCATGTCATTTAATGCTGCAATATTTTGCTCATTTACTTTAAACCATAAACTTTCTTTTCTCAACTTAGCACCATTACATGCCGAACAGGTGTTTAATTCCATAAAACTTTCTACCCATCCTTTTAAATGATCTGTGCTTTGAGAGGAAGTAAACCAACGTTTTAACATGGATACAATTCCTTCATAACTTCCTGTATAAGTATCTGGAATATCTTCATCATTTAAATCTAAACCCAAACTATTGGTAATATTTTTATCTCCAAACAATAATAAATCTAATTGTTCTTGAGGCAAATCCTTTAATGCCTTGTCAAGACTAATTTTATGTTTTCTTGCAAATTGTTTTACCTGGGTAAAGACACTTGCTTCTCTTGCCTCTCCTAATGGTACAATACCTCCTGCATTTACACTTATACTTTTATCAGGCATGATTAAATTTAAATCAATGGCATATACATTACCCAATCCTTTACATACAGGACAAGCACCATAAGGAGAATTAAAGGAAAAACTATTGGGGGAAGGCTCTTCATAACTTAACCCTGTTTCTTCGCACATTAATTGCTTGGAAAATTGCACCACTTTTGTTTTCCCTTCTTCCAATAAAAACATCAAATCATTTCCCATTTTCAAACACTGCGCCACACTTTCTCCCAATCTTGTTTTCATTGCATCTGTAACAGGAATTCTATCCACTACAATTTCTATATCATGTATCTTATAACGATCCACTTGAAACTTAGGTCTTAATTCAATAATTTCGCCATCCACTCTTGCTTTTACAAATCCTTTTTTTCTTATTTCTTCAAACAATTCACGGTAATGTCCTTTTCGCCCTCTAACTACTGGTGCTAATAAATTAATTTTCTTATCCTTAAACTGCGTAAATATATTTTGTACAATTTCGGCTTCGGAAAATTTCACCATTGGCTTGCCAGTATTATAACTATACGCCTTTCCTATTCGCGCAAATAAAAGTCTTAAAAAATCATATAACTCAGTTACTGTTCCTACCGTTGACCTTGGATTTTTATTGGTTGTTTTTTGCTCAATAGAAATTACGGGAGAAAGACCAGTAATTTGGTCCACATCTGGGCGCTCCATATCACCCATAAATTGCCTAGCATAAGCACTAAAACTTTCCATATACCTACGCTGACCTTCATTATAAAGGGTGTCAAAAGCTAATGAAGACTTCCCACTTCCACTCACCCCCGTAAAAACCACCAATTGGTTTTTAGGTATAGAAATATCAAAATTCTTCAAATTGTGCTCCCTGGCACCTATTACTTTTATTTGGTCTTTGTCTTTGCTCATGGTTAATGGTAAAGATATAACAACGAATTAATTAATTAGTTGACTATAAGCTATAAACATTGCTTATTTTTACAAAGTTTAAGCCATTTTCCTAAGTATGTATTCAATTAATAGCAAAATCTTTACAACAGCAATTGCCTTGTGCTTATTTATTGCTGTTGTACTATATATTACAAGCATTGGGGCTGGTAGAGCTACTGTATTTTTATGGTTTAATAATGACTTAGGTAGAGGTGCCGATTTGATTTTTAATGGATTCAGCTATTTAGCAGAAGGATGGATATGGATTCCTTATTTTATGGTAGTTTTTGGGTGGTTTAAAAAAGATGCCCTATTTGTTTTATTAAATTTTTTAATATCAACCCTGCTCACACAAATTCCTAAAAACTTTATTTGGGATAAAGTAAGCAGACCCATGGCGAGTGGAATCCCTGTTGATCAAATACATACCGTAAAGGGCGTTGAAATGCATTTATGGAATAGTTTTCCTTCGGGTCATACCGCAACTGCATTCACCTTGTTTTTATTAACCACGTATTTATTTCCCAAAAAAACAGTGCTAGCAATTGGAGCGCTTTACGCGATTGCTTGTGGATATTCAAGAGTTTATTTAGGACAACATTTCCCATTGGATGTTGCAGGGGGAATAACTGTTGCAATCATAACCATTTTATTAAGTATATATATTAGAAAAAATGAAAAAAAGAATTTATCAAATAGTTAGCATTTGTATTGCTTTGGCAATAGCGAATTGTTCCTTTGCACAAGACACTACCCAAAAAATAATTGAAGGTAGAAGGAACGATAAAAGTCAATATAATAAACCTTATGTGATTTTAATTTCAGCTGATGGCTTTAGGGCTGATTTCACAGAATTATACGATGCTAAATTTTTAAAGTCCATTTCACAAAAAGGAGTGCGCGCCAAATTTATGACCCCCTCTTTCCCATCCTTAACATTTCCAAACCACTACTCTATTGTTACAGGCATGTACCCGTCTCATCATGGATTGGTAGACAATACTTATTTTGACAAAGCAAGTGGATTAGAATATCGAATGAGCAATCCTAAAATGGTACAAGACGGCAAATGGTATGGTGGAACGCCGTTATGGGTATTGGCTGAAAAACAAAAAATGTTATCTGCAAGCTTTTATTGGGTAGGCTCTGAGGCTGATATACAAAATACAAGACCTACCTATTACTATGTATACAATGAGAAAATTGATATTGCAAATAGAATCAAAGCGGTAAAAGATTGGTTGAGTCTTCCCGAAGATCAACGTCCTCACATGATTACTTTTTATTTACCTCAAGTGGATCATGAAGCACATACTTATGGGCCTAATGAGAAACATGTTGAAGACGCCGTTCAGTTTGTTGATAGTAGCGTAAATGCTTTACAAGCCCAGTTAGCTACTTTAAATTTACCTATTAACTATATTTTTGTTTCAGATCATGGAATGACAAAAGTAGATAATGATAATACACTAAGTATGCCAACTGCCATTGATACAGCTGCTTTTAAGGTACCTTGGGGTGATGCATTAATTCATTTGTATGCAAAAGATATTTCTAAAATTCAAAGCACTTACGATGCTTTAAAAAAAGATTCAAACATTTCAGTATATAAATTAGAGGAGACCCCTGACTATTGGCATTCAAAAACAAGTGACGACAAATACAATCGTTTAGGCGATTTATTAGTGACCCCAGTTTTACCAAAAGTGTTTAACTTTTCTACACGCAAAACAACATTAGGAAAACACGGATTTGACAATCATTTAACTGATATGCGCGCCACATTTATGGCATGGGGTCCTGCAATAAAAAATGGGTTATATATTGATGATTTTGAAAACATAAATGTATACCCATTGGTAGCCTCTATTTTAGGATTGCAATATGATGAAAACGCAATTGATGGAAAATTAAAAGTGTTACAGCCCATATTAAAACCAACCCCTGTATTAAGTAAGGCCCCAAAGGCTAATTAATCATGAATACATCTTACGGAGAATCCCCCAATTTTCCCTTGCGCACTTTGTGCTAATGAAGTAGGCCCATCGAGTAGTGACCAAGTATATGCATTACCTGAACCAGAAGATACTTCATTAATGGTCCAAAAATAAGTGGATTGACTTAAGTGACTATAACTTGATGATCCCATATAACCAGTCCCTATTGCTTTAAAATTATAATTATCCGTACCACCACCACTGCTCCAATAAGTAAATCCGATTGCTTTTAATTTATTGCCGTTTCCTGTGCCTCCAATCGTAGTATTTAAAGTAGAAAAATCAGCATTACTAGGTACATGCCAACCTAGCAAACAAACATTTCGAGTATCCGTTACTGCATACCAATTATATAACCTCCCATAAATAGCATCGTTGGCTGCATTAAATCCTAACGAACAAGATGCTGGCGTTGTTAATCCTGCAAATGTTGAAGCGGAAGTATAATAAGGAATGGTAGTTCCGTCTTCAAAGACAGAAGATGATAAATTAACGAGTGACCATACTTGCCCTCCAATGGTCTGAGGTCCAATTAAATATCCCTGAGGCACTACTTGTGCAAAACTGAAAATTGGAGTAAAGATGAAAAGATAAATTATTGGTAAATACTTTTTCATTTTAAAAATTTTGAACAATGGTTGTATAGTAAGTAGTACCATCATATATTAATGTAACAATGTCTAATTTATTGGCGGTATTTGTCAAACTAGGAATCACTCCTCCCGCCCATTTCCATGCTGTAGGAAAACTTACATCGCGCGTACCCGTTCCATCTTGTACAAATTTAAGCAAGTAGGTTCCCACCACTGGATTGGTAAGTGTAAGTGTAGTAATATTTAAACCCATATTTACAGTAAACACATTTCCTCCGCTTAAATCAATTGTGGTGGTGGCAGCAGCAGTAATTGCAGAAGGCATTGTTAATTTAAATCTTTTTGCTGTTATATCTCCTGATACATTTATAGTTGTTGCCGTTGCGTCGCCTAAAACAGGTGTTACCAATGTTGGACTAGTGGCTCTTACCATATTTCCTGTTCCTGTAGTTGGTGAAGTAGACAATAAACCTGCTGCTGAATTGGTTACAACGCCTGCCACATTTAAACCAGTTAATGTAGCACCAACAAATGAGGGTGAAGTAGTTGTTGCCACCGACTGTCCAATTGAAATTGTATTTCCACCAGTTAAACTTACACCGATACCTGCAAGAATTGTTGGTTGCTTATTATTAAAAAGACTCCAATCTGTATTTGTCATATAACCATTGGTTGAAGAAGTTGCTGCTGACATTGAAATTGTATTTGATGATCTTACTAATGGAAGTGAGAAATTTAATGAATTTTCAAAATCTGTTCCAGCCACTGCTGCAGTTACAACTCCCAAGCCGTTTGCTTTTAATACCCCTGTAATAGCACCAGCACCGCCGTAATTTGATCCAATAATGTTTGCAGCCCAAGTACCTGAAGAAATAGTTCCCAATTGACTAATTGCATTAGAACCAATGGCAGGTGCAGCTCCAATCGTATTATATGAAATAGTTTTAGCGATTGAACCATTAAATGTAGTCGTAGTTAATCCTCCTGCTCCACTATTATCAAAAGTAATTGGATACCCAACAGTTGCATAAATAGTGATATCTCCAGTCCCATCAAAGGGAACACCATTTATATTTTTTGTAGCAAATAATTTAGTTGCCGTTGCAGCATTACCAGTTGTGTTTTGATTTAAGGTGGGAATGTCTGAAGCAATTATAGACCTAAATACTGGCAAAGCATTAGATCCTGATGTTGGACCAGCATAAAATGTATTGGCTGCTTGTGCAGTGAATGCGCCAATTTTATTATTAAACGAATTCCAATCAGATGCGGACAAATAACCAGCAACAGTATTGTTTGCAACAGGTAATGAAACCACACCTGTACTTACTGAATACAATAAAGGGCTTGTAGCACTTATTGCATTTCTTGATTTACTATTGGTAAAATATGAATTGGTTCCCTCTGCTATATCTGTAGTGGTTAGTGTAATATTACTCTCTGCATGTCCATTCACTGATGAAACTGAAGCGGGCATTAATAATTCCAACCAATTTGCTAAAGTACTTGCTGGTGCTCCACTTAAAACAAAGTTTTTACTATTATCTGTTCTAATTGCAATACTTCCTACCACCGCATTAGAAAGTGCCAACATTGCCGATTGACTAGTAACTACATAACCACTAGAAAAAGAGATAGCAGGGATTTGAGAAGAGGGAATTTTACCATTTGCATCTAAAGAAGCTACCCCATTCATAGCAGCTTTTTGATTTAAATCAATTTTATTATTAAATGTGGTCCAATCCGTATTTGTTAAATAACCATTACTGCTACTACTGGCCGCAGGTAACGCAATTGTATTGGAAGCATTTATGAATGGACTTGCAAATGATAATGGAGTCTGAAAATCAGTTCCTGCTGTGGCAACTGATACGATACCTAATCCATTAGCTTTTAAAATTCCATTGTTATTTCCTGCACCCCCGTAATTTGAGCCAATTATATTGGCAGCCCAAGTTCCACTACTAATACTCCCTATCGTTGTAATTAAATTGGAACCAATGTTTGGAGCAGCGCCAATAGTATTATAAGAAATTTCTTTTGCACTTGAGCCATTAAAAATTTCACCAGGATTCACTCCAGTACCCGCATTGCTAAACGTCAATGAATTCTGAGTAGTTGCAGTAAGGTTGTTAATATCAGATGACCCATCAAACAAAATATTATTTAAATATCTTGCTGTTAACAATTTTGTTGCCGTTGCAGCATTACCAGTTGTATTAGATGCATTATTTGGAATATCAGCAGCAACTAAATTTCTAAAAGAAGAAGATCCACTAGCACCCGAAGCTGGTCCAGCTAATATCGAATTGGCATTTACATTGCCTGCAAGTCCTATTAAAGTATAATTTGGAATATTGATAACCTGACCATTATAAGTAGCTGCTCCCGTATTTCCATTATTAGTAAGCGTATTAAAATTATTATTAAAAGCAGCATTAAAATGTTCATAGTCAGTTTTACTAATTAAACCAGCAGTAACAGCAGTTGCAGATGCCATAGGAATATTTAAAACATGAGTGTTATTTGTTGAGATCCAATTGGGGACCAATCCATTGGTTCCAATAATACCAAAATTTTGGACCTGTGTTGTTAAACCATTTAAACTATACAACTGTGCATTATTGGTTAGGTTTCCTAACCCTACTTTTGAAGCACTAATTCCAAAAGCTAATTTAGCATCAGTAACTGCTGCATCTTCAATTTTAAGGTTTGTAATCGCACCCGGTGCTATAATGGGTGCGGTAGCTGTACCTAATAAGTCACCCCCAAGCATAATAATTCCTTTATTGGTGGTGGTAGCATCTGGAGCTCCCGCAATTAAAGCAGCATCAACATAGGTTTTAATGGATTTAACTGTAGGATATTTAGTATCATTAAAATCTGCAGTCAAACTCATATTAATTGACTTGTTGCTTAGATTTTCTTTCAGGTCTAATCTTGAAGATAAAAATAAAGTGTCTCTAGCAAATCTGTTACTTATCATCAAAGAGGTATCTGAAATATTAAGTTTCAAATTTATCCTATCTGACAAATAACTACTATCAAAAGGCATAAGTGATTTATGATACGGGAATAACATACTGCTTGTATCAGCACTATTCAATTTGGTATTAATTCTATTGGATAAACTTGATGAGTCAAACGTTTTTAATGAAAGCTGATAGGGAGTAATATATCTAGTACTATCAGTTTCAGTAAGCGATTTTCGATAAGGGAGTAACATTAAACTAGTATCATTAATATATAATTTTGAATTAATTCTTTTCGATAAACTTGATGTGTCAAAAGTTTTTAGAGAAAGTTGATATGGTGTGACATATTTATTGCTATCAATACTAGTGATAGCTAAACGATAAGGTAATAACATTTTGGAAGTGTCTGAAATATTTAATTTAAGTTTCAAACTTGTAGTATCTATGTTATTGCTATTCCCAGTTAGTGATTGTATGGCATAAGGAACAACTCCAAATTCAACAGCCCCTAAGTCAACCCATTCTTTTGTATAGTCCCAATGAATATCGGGAGCTACTGGGGTAATTGAAATTCTTAAATGAAAGTAGTATTTACCTGTTATCCAATTAATGGCATATATATCATTTACACCTACAAATCTTATTCCCTTTCCAATGACTAAATTAAAAACACCAAATTCATTCGTTACTACTTCCTGATGTTCTCCGTATACAATAATTGGATTTGTTAATCCATTTTCAATAGTGCATTCAATGTAAACTTTTCTGTTATTGGCCGCATTGTGCTCTTTATCTCTTGCTATTGCCTGAAAATTAATTCCTGGGTTAACATTTTGTGCGCATAAAGTATTGGTATTTAACATAGCAATTGTATATATAATGGGTGCTAGTAAACATTTCAAAATGGTTTTAGTATTAGTCATAGTATTCAATGTTAATTACGTGAAAGTGTCAATTCGGTATTTAACAAATAAACTAAACTTAATAGACGCAATCAATGAGTCTTATGCCTCATTTTGTATCTATTCAGTAATTATGATATATAGATGTAATCTAATACAGCGCTATATTTCATTTAAAAAAAACTGTAAACTCAAAAAGTAACGAAATTTCGAAATAAACACATTACAAGATATTATAAATACATTGGGCAACCTAAGTAAGTCAATGAAGCGCACCAAAGCATATATACTAATCATTATTTTGATCTTTTCATTTGCAAAAGTGTATGCAAATTTTCTAACAACCGACCCTACCAAAATAAATGTAGTTAACTCTGGGAGGTTATTATTAAGATCATGGGATAGTATTCTTATTTTGGCCTCAAAAAATAATATCGCTTTTAGTAATCCAGAATGGGAACGTAAATTTGAAAAAGAATACAAAAAAGCAATATATACAAAAGATGATTCACTCGCTTTTGAATTAAGCATCCCCTTGAGTTTTATATATCATTCTGAAACCAAATTTTCAAAGGGGATACCAATTTTGCAAAATATATTAAAACATAAAGAAAAATTAGATAAAGAAACCTATAAGCATATACTCATAAAAATTGAAGAGGAATATAGAGCTTCTAATGAAATTGCGGATGCTATTAGTATACGAAAAGAAAGAATAGCAAATAATTTCATCAATAATTATTGGGAAATTTACAAAGATTGTGGACTATATGAAGCTGCAAAAAAAGATTTATTGCAATTTGTGACCATACCCGAAAAGAATACTTATAATAGACTTCATTACTATTTTTTACTAGGGGATTTATATAGTAGCATGAAAGCTTTTGATAGCGCAAAAGCGGCATATTTAACTGGATATCGAGAGACAATTGCATGTATAAAATATAACGAAACTGCAAAAACATTTATAAAAGAAAAACTTTCTTACTGGGAAACTAGTTTTAAAGGCTTTATCACAAAATGTAATATTGAAAAAGGTGATTTTGATGACGCAATTATCAATTTGAAAAATGATATAAATAATAGTATCGACAATCCTGATAATAAAATTGAAAAAATGATTGTTTTAACTAAATGTTTTATTCATTTTAAACAGTACTCTGAAGCAAAAAAATATTTAGACAGTGCGCAGAATCTAATGGCAGAAAAAATGTCTAAGCCATTATCACTTGATTTACTATTAAATTATTCTGAATACTTTAACGCTATTAATAACAATGATTCTTCCTTATTTTATTACAAGAAATACAATAATTATAAGGATACACTATATAATAAAATTCAAAAGAATCAATCAATTCTATTATTAGTCCAATTAGAGGTTTCAAATAGGCGAAGTGAGCTGCTAAAAAGTAATCAGTCACTACAAGACAGTAATAAAGAAAATATCCAACAAAGAACCGCGTTATTAATTTTACTATTTTTCTTAGTCATATCTATTACCATAACTACTGCCATTTATTTGAACAATATTGCCAATAAAAAGTCAAAAAATAAAATTGAAGCACAAAATATATTAATAAATGCCCACTCCCTAAAAATGGAGTCGCAATTTAATCATAATGAAACATTATTGAAAGAATTGCACCATCGTGTAAAAAATAATTTACAAGTGATGTATAGTTTATTAAATCTCCAAAAGAGACGAAATAAAGACAACGACATTATTGAAACATTGTCATCTATTCAAAATAGAATTCAAACAATGGCCCTAGTACATCAAAATTTATATGTCAGTGGTGATTTTGAGTTAGTTGAAATTTTGAATTATATAAAAACACTGGCTACCCATTTAGAAAGTATTTATAAAATTGATAAGCAACATATTAAAGTTGAATTTGAAATTGATGAAAACTTAAAGTTGCCTATTGAGACGGTAGTTGCCATTGGATTGATAGTAAATGAAGCAGTTTCAAATTCATTTAAGTATGCTTTTAGACATAAAAAAGACAATGGAATTCTAAAAATTAGAATTGTAAGTAAAGATATTGAAGTTGAAGTAACTGTCAGTGATAACGGGGATGGTATTCAACAAAAAAATAATAAAGAAAATAGTCTTGGAATGAAGCTGATTGACCTAATGTGTCTTCAACTTAAAGCAACTCATACCATTGAAAATATGAATGGTGTTACCCACCTTATAAAATTTAATAAATAAATTAATGGAGCAGAAAATATTACTAGTAGAAGATGAAATAATTGTGGCACTAGATTTGCAAGAAATTCTAGAATCAGCAGGATACCTTGTTACCGTAACGCATAACTTTCAGGATGCTATAGAAGCTACTAAAAAGTACAAGCCCAATTTGGCCATATGTGACATTAATCTTGGTAACGGCAAAACTGGAATTGAATTTGCTATAGAAGCTAAATTAATATTACCAAAATTAGAAGTCATTTATGTCACCGCATTTAGTGATCAAAAAATGGTGGAATCTGCAGATGCTACTGACCCCTTTATTTATATTGTCAAACCTTGGAATGAGGAACAAATAAAGGTTTCAGTTAACATGGCATTCAAATATTTATCAGAAAAGATGAAAAAGGATACCTTAATTGAAAGCTTAAGCATGTCTGAGTACAAAATTCTCGACCTCATTGCTAAACAAAAAAAGAGTAAGGAAATAGCTGATATGCTCTTTATAGCTGAAAAGACGGTTCGTAATCATCGATATAATATCATCAAAAAGCTCAATCTGCCCAATGATAACAATAGTTTATTAAAATGGGCCATCACCCATTTTAATAAATAACTTCATTTAAGACACAATTGAGGCATTAGCCCTATTTCCTGAGGATGATATTCAACGTATTTTGTACGAATTGAAATAAAACACTCAGTTAATAAGCTAAGCGAATGCAAAAGATAATCCTGATCCCTATATTCCTACTTATTTGTGCAACAACATGCCAAGTGCAAGCACAAACAAATGATGAAATAAACATCGAGCCATATACCAAAGTACTCAAAAAGCGTATTTATCTTATCACTGGCATGAATTTTAATAAGCAAACCATTACGTTAAATGATTATAATTCAAGATTTAATTATGACTTAAATGATTATCAAAAGAATTTATACAACCCTGCTTATTTTTTAGGGTTTAGATGGGAAACTAAGCATGTAAATAATCACAAGTTCTCATTTACAGCAATGTTGAGTAAAATAGCTACTGGCAATAATTATAAAGATGTAAATAAACTATCTCCCTTTATAAATAATTATTCAAAGTTTTTAGCAGAGGATCAATTTTTAATGCTAAATCTTTCAGCATATTATAAACAATTAATCCCAATTAACGATACCAGCAAATATCGTCTTTACTTTATTATAGGTCCAACAATTAATACCAGGCTTTCTGATCAAAGTGCCGACAATCAAATTAACAACAATTATAACAAGTATTATATAAGTGGAGATGGCGGAATAGAGTTTAATAATCAATCATTCTACACCTTATTTGTACATTATAAATATGCACTTAACTCATTCACCAAAGCCCCTTTGATTACCAACCTTAATAGTGTTGAATTAGGGACGATGATTAAACTAAGTGATATTTTTTAAATTCTATAATTATGAAACAGCTATTATATAATTCTCTACTTATTATTTTTTGTATACTACCCTTTACGATAGCATGCAATAAAGACAATACTGGCATTGAAGTAAACCTGGCTTATCAGCTTATTGCGGATAAAACCTGGTATTTGGATTATGTACAAACTACAACAGACTCAACCGTTAGCACTAGGACTTTTTTAGGGCAGCCTACCTATTTTATTAATTATCTTAAAAGTTTAGCCACCTCCGATTCAGATGGACTTATTGGTGTTTATGAAATTGCTAAATCAGATACCGTATTACTAATTAAGGTTATGGCTAAAACAAATAGTGGTAATCCCAGTGCTTATAGTTATGAAATTGAAAGTATTGGTAAAAAAAGTATGATTATGAGTTATTCCAAAAACAATACCAAAACAAGGTTATTCTTTAGTACTCAAAAATAATAATTGCAACTGCATTTAGTATGAATAAACTATTTACAAATTTAATTGCAACTTACCTAAAAAGCATGGTTATTATACTACTAGTATTAGTAATCAGCAATGTAAGAGGTCAGATGTTTATGGTTAGTAGTATGGGGAGTTTCCCTAATACCAGTTCAACAGCAAACGCTATTAATTTTAAAAGCAATGCGTTATGTATTGATGTTCAATCTGGTCTTGCAGTACTAAATGCAAAAACAACCTTAGGTGAATTTGCAATCAATTGTACTATTGATCAAAAAATAAATACGCTTGGCATTAAATTATATCCAAATCCTGCTCAAACCATCTCTACCCTAAAATTCATTAATGCCTCACCCCTTAATGAAATTTTTAATGTTAGTATTTGGAATTCAGAAGGGTACCTGATAAATACAAGACAAGCAACTGGTTATCAAATTTTTCAAGGTTTGATCTTGCATCTAAACGAAATAAGCGCAGGCAGTTATATATTAAAAATTGAATCCCCTCGATTCATTGAAGCAATAAAATTTATAAAAATAAATTAAGGCCCCATCACAAAGCAATCACTATACGATATGAAAATTAGTTTTTCAAAAGTACCACTAAGCCTATTAGTGGTACTTTTATTTATAAGCCCCCTTACGACTAAAGCACAAATACCAGGATTAGGTATATTTTTCCAAGCCATTGCACGAGATAAAATGGATAATCCAGCTAAATATCGAAAAATATATATTCAAACGAGTATTATTGAAAGTATGCATTCAACAGGATCTTTCCTGACAGAAATACATCAATCTACTACGGATGCTAATGGAATATTTAATATTAGCATTGGACAGGGAAAACAAACCAGTGGAACTTCAAATGATCTATTATCTATCCCTTGGAGCAAAGGCCCAATGTTTTTAAATTTGAAAATTGCCATCGAGCCTTTAACTCCATTAATGAATTGGGATTATACAAAAGAATGGATTGACCTTGGCAGTAGCCCATTTGGAACGGTTCCCTATGCATTATCTGCAGGGAATACTACTACTATTACCGATATTAATAAAGTAAACGTCAAGGATAGTAATTTGGTATATGTTACTCCATTTCAATTATTGCTTAAAAAAATTGATACCACTTCATTATCCAATAGAATCAATAATAAATTAAATGTCAGTGATACGAGTACAATGTTAAGCCCCTATACTAAACAAAATCAAGTAAATAGTGCGCTTGCTTTAAAGTTAAACATAGCGGATACTGCATCCATGTTAAAAAACTACACCGTTTCTTCCAAATTAAGCGCACTTGCATTTACAGGTAATTATAACGATATTTTCAACAAACCAACAGCTATAGGAAATATTGTAAACACAATCAATAATCTCACAGGAGATATAATAATTGACAAAAACACCATTGGTTTTGGATATGTAGATAATACTTCAGATGCGAATAAACCAGTTTCAATTTTAACCAATGATGCACTTGCTAAAAAAGTGGACAAATCTTCCATTAATATAGCCAATGGAATTCCAAGTTTAGATGCAAATACAAAAATTCCAAGTAATTTATTGCCAGCCATTTCATTCACTTCTGTTTTAGTTGCTAATAGTTCAACACAAATGCAAGGCATTGGTACGACTGCACTAAAAGGGACAGTGGTAGTGAGAACAGATATTAGTAAGACCTATATTTTATCCGCTGATAATTCAACGAATTTAAGTGATTGGATAGAAATATTAAATCCTGTCGCCCCGGTGCAAAGTGTCAATGGAAAATTAGCCAATGTAAGTTTAACTAGTTCGGACATAATGGAAGGGAGTAATGAATATTTTACACAAAACAAAGCAAGGCTTTCAATAAGTGCTAATACACCCATTAACTATAATGCAGCAAGTGGTTTGCTTACAGCAGATACCAGTACCAGTAATTATGGCTTAGTGACTAGATATAATTTACAGCAAGTTAATAATGCGAATGCTACAAATTTAAATAGAAAAGTAAATATTAGTGACACTTCCTCCATGTTATTTCCTTACGCAAAAACAATTACATTTAAAAAATATATAGACAGTGTAAGTGATGTATTAAATTCAAATATAGTAGCATCCAATAATGGAATTGTAATCCCTGATGCAACAATAAACACAAAAGGTATTCTAAAATTAGCAGGCGACTTAGCTGGTTCTGCAAATGCTCCAATTATCGCAGACGGAGTAGTGACAAATAATAAAATTGCTGCTGGAATTAGTGCGAGCAAGGTAGGACTAGGCAATGTAAACAACACTGATGATCTTAGTAAACCGATAAGTACCCTTACACAAAATGCATTAAACTTAAAGTTGTATAGTACAGATACCGCCACAATGTTGAGTAATTATTTAAGTAATATTCACAATACAAATAATACACTTGCCACCAAGTTTAATGTCAGTGATAGCGCTAATATGCTTTCTAACTATAAGAACTATCAAATTACTTTAAACAATATCAAATTAAATAAGTCTGATACTGCAGCAATGTTGAGTGCCTATTTAGTTGCTTTAGATAAGAAAGAATTAACAGCTAATAAATCAAATGATGCAACACTTGGTGGCGGTAGTCCAAGTGTAACCCTTTATCCAACTCAATCTGCCATTAAACAATATGTAACCAATACTATTGGGTCAAGCAGTATCAGTGCTACTAGTTTGATAGGGGTTGTTTCTATTGCCAATGGTGGTACCGGCCAATCTACCCCCAATGCGGCATTTAATGCACTAGCTGCTTCTCAAACAAGTAATAGCGGAAAGTTTTTAACAACAGATGGTACAAACGCCAGTTGGACGAGCATTACTACACCGTGGAGTATATTAGGCAATGCAGGCATGGTGGATGGTACTAATTTTATTGGCACTACCGATGCACAACCCTTAAATTTTCAGATAGGTGGCATTGTATCAGGAAGATTTGATGTGTCTGCAGTGAGTGGTCAAGCCACTTTAGGGTATGGCGCAGGATCTACTACGCAGCGAAATACTACAAGTAATTATGGACTTAAGAATACTGGATTTGGATTTAATGCAATAAAAAATACAACTTATGGTAATGGCAATACTGCATTAGGTTATCAAAGTTTACTGAATAATTTTAGTGGTTCAGGTTCCACAGCTATTGGATATCAAGCCATGAGCAATGCAAATAGTTTAAACACTTCAAGTACATTTATGACTGCAAATACTGCTATGGGCTATCAAAGCTTGCAAGGATCTGCAACAGCTACAGCTAATACAGGTATCGCAAATACAGCCATTGGATTCAAAGCATTGCAATTGAATACCTCGGGTGGATCTAATAATGCGTTAGGTGCTTATTCACTTAATAGTAACACTACAGGATATGGCAATAGCGCAAATGGATATTATGCACTTAATGGTAATACTTCAGGAAATGAAAATACAGCAATAGGAATTCAATCACTTTTATTAAATACTACCGGATTTTCTAATACCGCGGTTGGTAGTTATGCATTAAATACCAACTTAACTGGATATGGAAATACGGCTACTGGTTCAGAGGCACTAACCGGCAATACCACAGGTAAATACAATACAGGTTTTGGAAGACAAACTTTAAGTTCAAATATAGCAGGCGATTACAACACAGCCATTGGAAATGCAGCCGATGTCACCGGAGATGCAAATAATTCCACAGCCATTGGAAATGGTGCAATCACTGAATTAAGCAATGCCATTCAATTAGGTAATGCAAATGTGACTAGTGTAAATACTGCTGGAACTTACATCACAACCAATACAAGTTCAGCTACTTCTTCTTCAACAGGGGCATTAGTGGTAGCTGGTGGTGCAGGTATTGGTGGTAATTTATATATTGGGGGAAATGCATTTGCTTCTACCCCTTCTTCAAATGACAATTCAACAAAATTAGCTACCACAGCTTATGTGATGAATGCAATAGCTGGCGTTAGCACAACTACTTCAGGTAGCAGCGGCTGGGGCTTAACGGGCAATAGTGGTATGGTGGACGGTACAAATTTTATTGGCACCACCGATGCACAACCACTAAATATTGTAGTTAACAATACTGCGTCGGGTAGAATAGATGTTTCAAGTGTAAGCGGACAAACTTCAATGGGTTATGGAGCAGCTAGTAGTACAGTGCGTAATGTTTCAAATTCAGATGGAACTAAAAATACAGGTATTGGATATCAGACCATAAAAAATACAGGATATGGAAAAGAAAATACCGCTTTAGGATACCAAGCAATGCTTAATAATTACAGCGGTTCAGGTTCTACTGCCATTGGGTTTCAGGCTATGAGTAATGCAGTAAATAATAGCCAAACAAGTGCTGTTGACGTGGTTAATACTGCCATCGGATATAAAGCATTGCAAGGCTCTGCTACACCCGCAAATAATACAGGAATTAAAAACACGGCCGTCGGGGGCTATAGTATGCTTTCAAATACAAGTGGTTCTTTTAATACTGCTTCAGGATATATGTCCTTAAGAGACAATTCAAGTGGAAATAATAACACGGCTTCCGGTATAACTGCTTTAGTTTTTAATACATCCGGGAATAACAATGTTGGTTTTGGAAACTTTGCAAATGGGAAAAATATGATTGGAAATAATAATACTGCATTAGGGAATTATGCTTTAGGAAATAATGTAGCAACGGGAAACACCGCTATTGGATACTTTGCTGGTAATGCGTCTACAACAGGTACCTACAACACATTTATTGGTTATGGGGCAGATGCCTTTGCAACACCAACAAACTCAACAGCAATAGGCTATGGTGCAATTGTAGTTGGAGATAATACAATGCAGCTTGGCAATACAAATTTACAATTTGTAAGTACTAGTGGCATGATGCAAATTACAAATTACACTGAATCAACGGATATATATAATGGCGCCTTATCCGTATCTGGTGGTGCGGGTATTGCTAAAAACTTAAATGTAGGGGGTACTGTATTTGCAGCAGAAGTGGATACAAAACATTTAAAAGGCAATTCAGCAACACCAACCATTGCAGCATCTACTGGAGCAGGTACTACTCCAACTATTAGTATTAGTGGTACAGATATGAGTGGTGTCATTTCAATAAGACCAGGGACAAGTCCATCCATCAATGCAGTACTAGCAACCATTACTTATAATATTGGATATAGCACAGCACCAGTTGTTGTGATTACTCCAGCAAACGCTGTAACTGCAAGTCTTTCATCGGCACAAGCCGTTTGGATTAATATTGGGACCACTAACTTTACAATCAATACCAATTCAACAGCTTTATCTGGTAGTATATATAAATGGAACTATGTAGTTATTCAGTAATTATTCAACTATGATTTGAAACTTATCAAGCAAACCAGCCAATTGGTGCACACTATGTTTTGACTTTTTAATTTTATTGGTTTCAATATCAATTGAATAATTAAACGAGCTGCTTAGGTTGGCGCGCTCTAAATTGGTGAATGAAAAAATGGCTGCGCTTAAGTCACAGTTGTTAAAAACACATTCCGTTAAATCCGTTTCAGAAAAATCTACTTCGTTTAATTTTGAATTTATAAAACTCGTTTTTTTAATTTTTGTTTTATAAAAAGAAGCGTTGGTTAGTATACAATCATTAAAAGAAAAGGAAAGTCCAAAAGCATTAGCATCTCCAAATTGCATGCCTATCATTTTGCAACCTTTAAATTTTATATCTCTAATATTGGTGTTATTAATTTTTACCAGACTTAAATTACAGTTTTCAAAACAGGTGTCAATAAAAGTATAGTTGGATAAATTTGTATTTGAGAAATTGCAATTTTTAAAAATGCAATTTTCATATTCCCCTATTTGCAGTCCTTCTGAGGAATAATCAATGTTTTCGTATTGTTGATCTTGATAGAGTTGCATGAGGTGGGAATTTACATTTGCTAAGATAGAAAATTAATGATTGCCGTCGCGCTGCTCCGGCATCCTGGAGTGGGCGGTGCAAAATGCGTCAGTAGTTCGAATACTGTCTTCCCTACTAATTTTATTTCTTTACTTTAACAGGCCTCATTGCTTCGCAATGATACGAGTAGGAAATAATTTGCAAACATAAGCTAGCTTAATGTTTGTCAAATTATATTCCACTCGTTGCCTTCGGCAAGGCCTGTTAAAGTAGGGGCATAAAAAAAGCCAGTATTGCTACTGACTTTTTTGTCGGGAAGACAGGATTCGAACCTGCGACCCCTTGGTCCCAAACCAAGTGCGCTACCGGCCTGCGCTACTTCCCGTTCCATTATAACTTGCGTTATAAATATTTTTAAGCCGGTGATCTGCTCTATTTTAAAACCCAAGAACTAAAAGTTAAGTGCGGAGAGGAAGGGATTCGAACCCTTGGTACAGTTTAACCCGTACGGCAGTTTAGCAAACTACTGATTTCAGCCACTCATCCACCTCTCCTCCGAACCTCTTTCGAGGGGTGCAAAAATAAGCACTGATTCTTTAAATTCCTAAAAAAAGTCCGGAATAAACTAAATAAAGTTCGTTCCGGACCAATATATTATTAAACTACGTTGTTTAGTTGGCTTTTGCCTCAATTTACATAGCTGCTAACTGTACTTTTTGCGTAAGCTCCATTACATTTTCGCGGAACATAGAATCGGTGTCCATTAAATCCTTCACTGTTTGACAAGAGTGAATTACTGTAGTATGATCACGACCGCCAAAGTGCTCTCCAATTGTCTTTAATGAGTTCTTAGTAAATGCTTTTGCTAAATACATAGTAATCTGACGAGCCTGTACAATTTCACGTTTACGCGTTTTTTGTAACAACTTATCATATGGCACTTCAAAGAATTCACAAACCATTTTCTGAATTGCGTCAATGGTAATTTCCTTGCTACTTGTTTTCACAAAATTGCGGAGTACTTTCTTCGCTAACTCAACATCAATCTCTTTTTTATTCAAAGACGACTGGGCTAATAAGGATATTAACGCGCCTTCTAATTCTCTAACATTGGTATTGATATTATACGCCACATACTTCACCACTTCCTTTGGCATTTCCAAACCATCTGCCTTCATCTTTTTCTCTAATATCTCAATACGCGTTTCATAGTCTGGCACTTGAATGTCGGCACTCAAACCCCAACGGAAACGACTTAATAATCTTTCTTGTAATCCTTCCAAATCCTTAGGTGCTTTATCCGATGTTAACACCAACTGCTTTCCACTTTGATGCAAGTGGTTAAAGATGGCGAAAAATGCATCCTGAGACTTTTCAGCTCTGTTAAAGAATTGAACGTCATCAATAATCAACACATCAATTAATTGATAAAAATGTATAAAGTCATTGATTGCGTTATTGCGACTATGATCCTGGAACTGATTGATAAATTTTTCAGAGCTCACATATAAAACCACTTTATTTGGATGAACGCGTTTTACATCGTTACCAATAGCTTGTGCTAAGTGTGTTTTACCTAAACCAACGCCACCATAAATAACCAATGGATTAAATGAATTTGCTCCAGGTTTTTCAGCCACTGTTTTACCAGCACGGCGCGCTACCCTATTACAATCACCTTCTATGAAAGAATCAAATGTGTAATTATGATTTAATTGAGGATCAATTTGCATTTTCTTTAATCCAGGAATCACAAACGGATTCTTTACTGGATTATCAATCACCAATGGGAAGTTCATCTCATTGTTATTGTATGTCTTCATGCCACTTGCCGGCACATCCATTGATCCTTTTTTGTTGTTACCGCTGTCCACCATGATGCGGTATTCCAATCTTGCCTCTTTTCCTAATTCACGCTTTAAAGTTTTTGCTAATAAGTTCACATAATGTTCTTCTATATATTCATAAAAGAATTGGCTTGGAACTTGGATCATTAAAACATGCTCCTTCAAGTCGACTGGTTGAATTGGTTCGAACCATGTCTTAAAGTGCTGCCATTCGACAATATCTTTAATGATCTTCAAACAATTGCTCCAAATTAAATCTGCACTTTTAGCCATTTTACTTACGAACCCTTTATATAGTGAAATAAGATAATTCTACTTTTTCCCCTGATTATCGAATTGTTAATCAGACTGCGAATATTCAAAACAATTGTTGAAAAAAAAACTTTTTTATTTGATTTTTTTTACATGTCTCAAAAACACTTCGTCTTCCTACTTTTTAATCGAATGATCAGGCGTTCAAGATAGCTCAATTTCTAATAAAAAGAAAGTTTATCCACTATTTTTTAAAAGATTTTATTTCAAAAAGCGAATGACCATTTGCTTCCCAAGTTGCACAGCCAAGAATTGGGGATTAAATCCTACCTTTACCCACTTAAATATATAATTATGAGCTACGAACTAACTGGTAAATTAATAGCAAAATACGATACTGTTCAAAGAAAAGAAACCTTTAAAACAAGAGAATTTGTGATCGAAAAGTCTGATGATATCAATGGGAAATTAATCACAAATTATGTGAAGTTTCAATGTGTTCAAGATAGAACAACCATGCCAGACCGCTTTAACCTTGGAGATACTGTAAAAGTGCTTTTTAATATTAAAGGTTCTAAATGGAATAAAGACGGGAAAGATAACTATATCACCAATTTAGATGCTTGGAGAATGGAAGCTGTTGCATTAGGTGGAGACACTGCACCAACTGATAATAGCTATTTTGATATGCCTCCAGGCGAATCTGGGGATGATTTGCCATTTTAAAAAAAGATACATAATATTAAAGCCTGTCTATTATAGGCAGGCTTTTTTAGGCTCAAGCAATTTTTAGGATAAAAACCTAACCCATGCAAAAACAAATTCAACTTCGCGTAAAGCCAGAAGAAGCAGCCAATGCTTCCTCCCTGATATTTTTAGTAGCCCAAGCCATTGGGCAGACTCCTGAATCCATTTCGGGCTACCATATTTTAAAACAATCCATTGATGCAAGAAGTCGTCAACAAATATGGATTAACCTAAGCTTATTAGTTTTTATTAACGAGTCGCCTAGTAATCGATATAGCGACAAACTTATTTTCCCAGTCTTACCGACAAATGCCAAAGAAGTCATTATTATTGGCGCAGGTCCAGCCGGCCTTTTTGCAGCCCTCGAATGCATACAATTAGGTGTAAGACCCATAGTGCTAGAGCGAGGGAAAGATGTACGCTCAAGACGCAGAGATTTAGCCAAATTAAACAAGGAAGGCATCGTCAACCCAGAGAGTAATTATTGCTTTGGGGAAGGGGGTGCTGGAACTTATAGTGATGGGAAATTATATACCCGAAGCAATAAACGAGGAAGCATAGATAAGATCCTAAGATTATTTTACCAGTTTGGAGCCGATGAGCGTATTTTATATGAAGCGCACCCCCATATTGGAACCAATAAGCTACCTCATATCATTACCTCCATGCGTACTCAAATTGAACAAAGTGGTGGGAAGGTTTTATTTGAAAAAAAACTGGTAGATATGGTTATTGAAAAAGGGACTATCAAAGAGGTGTTCACTGCTGATGGAGACCGATATCCCACTCAAGCCGTTTTATTAGCAACCGGCCATTCGGCTAGGGATATCTTTAGCCTCTTTTATGAAAAAGGCATTTTGATTGAAGCCAAGCCTTTCGCACTTGGGGTTCGTGTGGAGCACCCTCAATCCATCGTAGATGGCATACAATATCATTGTGCTGTGAGAGGCCCCAATTTGCCCCCGGCTTCCTACAGCCTGGTGGAGCAGGTGAACGACAGAGGGGTGTTTAGTTTTTGTATGTGTCCAGGAGGAATTATTGCACCAGCAGCAACCGCCCCTGGGGAAATTGTAGTAAATGGCTGGAGTCCTAGTAAAAGAGACAATGCCTTTGCCAATAGTGGCATGGTGGTGCAAATAGACCTAGCTACGGCAGCCGAATATTTGACCAAATCAACGAAAAAAAATAATTCAAGTATAAATTTAAATAACCCTTTATTATTACTTGATTTTCAAATATATGTAGAACAAAAATCATTTGAATTTGGAGGTGGAAAACAAATTGCCCCAGCTTCCAGATTAGTGGACTTTTGCTCCAATAAAATATCCAAGGATTTACCCAATGCCAGCTACCTGCCAGGGCTTCATAGCGCCGACTTGAGTAATATTTTACCCAACTTTGTACGCAACACGCTACAGGAAGGGTTTAAGGCTTTTGGTAAAAAAATGAAAGGATATTATACTAATGACGCAATTGTGGTAGCCACCGAGAGTAGGACATCCTCCCCAGTGCGTATTCCTAGAGATCCAGTATCTTATCAACATCCTCAACTATCTAATCTATACCCCTGTGGTGAAGGGGCAGGTTATGCAGGGGGCATTGTGAGCGCCGCCATGGATGGCCAAAAACTAGCACAGGTGATTGCAAGTCAACTAGGCAGTTAATCCTGCGATTTAATTTTTTTTGATAATAATAAGCCGTTCTTAATCAATTGATTAGATTTATATGATTTTAATTCATCTTCAAGTTGATTCGAAATGCTTCTCGAGCTTCCCAAATCGGGTTTACCCGCATTTACCCATGCTGTATACCAGAAGTCGGATAGTAAATTTGCGGAGGCTATTAACTGGCCATTGATGGTTGGCCCTAACTCAATTGCGTAAGCTTCAGCAAACTCCTTTGTATATGCCTTAGTCTCTTTGCCATATCTAACCATGGTCTTATACTTGGTGTCTGGAGTGAACTGGGCAGTAAGCTTGGTCTCTTTGGCGAACATTTCAGGTAATAAAGCATTTGCTTTTCTGATATCCTTCCATAATGCCTCAGCCGGATTTTTTAAATATACTGCTGAGTGCTTGCTATATAAATCATAGTCATTCAAATTCAGTTCGGGGATGTAAGACTCCCATAAACCATGCAATCCTTTTTGGCCTGTTAGTTGACCATCATAGTTTGTAGTAGTATGTAAAGGCACGTGTAAATCCCCAATATAATGCCCTAAATCTGCAGCATAAAATAGGATACTGTCCTTGTTTTTTGACTTAAAAGCTTGAGTCAAATGTTCCATTTGCATCATTGCATTATAGGGTCCCCAACCATATCTTTTTAAACTATCTACCCCGTACTTTTTCACTGCAGATTCCCAGTCCATTGGCATGTCGTAGGCAGCTTTTGGCCCAAACATTTCTAAGTCAATAAAGTGCTTGGTATCTTCCGTTTTATCTGTATTTCGTCGAATATCTGGCCTTGGCGCATTCTCTACTAAATAGGACATTTCACTATGAAAATAAGATTGCAATGGAGCTGGTAAACTATAAATGGCTAATTGATTTATAGTGCGGTGTACCAAAAAACCCCAGCTACTTAGCCCAATAACTAAGGCCAATAACAAAGCTGAATAACCCATTTTCTTAGAGATCATATGCTATAAATTTTCACGAATATAGCCTATTATCCTTTTTTCAATACGCCATTCCTATAATTTAACCTTTGATTAAATCAGCTTTCAACCAATTGAATATCTTATCTATATTTGATTCATAAAACATTCCCCATGGATCCAATAGTAAGCTTACAGCATTTAAAAAAGTATTACGCAACTCAAAAAGCGGTGGATGATATCAGTTTTGATATACAAAAAGGCAGCATTTTTGGCCTTTTAGGTCCAAATGGTGCTGGGAAAACTACCCTACTTAGAATGATTACTGGAATTTTTTATCCAGATGAGGGCAATATTATATTAGATGGCCAACCATTTAATCCAAGTAAGGATATTGCGAAAATTGGGTATATGCCTGAGGAAAGAGGTATGTATAAGAAAATGAAAATTGGGGAGCAAGCACTTTACTTGGCTCAATTAAAAGGACTTTCAAAAGCCGATGCTACTGAAAAGATTAAATATTGGTTCAGCAAATTGGAGATGGAAACCTGGTGGAATAAAAAGGTGGAGGATTTGAGTAAAGGGATGAGTCAAAAACTTCAATTTGTAATTACTGTATTACACGAACCAAAGTTGATCATATTAGATGAACCATTTAGTGGCTTAGATCCCGTTAATGCCAATTTAATTAAAGATGAAATATTTGGGCTTGCTAAAAATGGATCTACCATTATTTTTAGTACCCACAGGATGGAACAAGTGGAGGAAATTTGCGATCATATTGTATTGGTAAACTTAGGTAAGAAGATTTTAGACGGAACGGTGCAGGAAATTAAGCAAAAATATAAGGAAAACATTTTTTCAATTGAGACCGATCAAATTGATTCTATAACTGAAAACCCTATCTTTTCCATTATAAAAAAAGAAGGGCAAAAAGTATTTGTAAAAATCAATGAAGGGAATAATTCAAATCAAGTACTTGGACATTTGATTAATAATAACAATAGAATTATCGCCTATAATGAAGTGCTCCCCTCTTTAAATGATATTTTTATTAAGCTTGTTGAAACGACACATGCTACAACAAGAGCTTTTCAAAATTTATAACACTTTTCATTTAATGGACTTGAGCCATTTTTCCACAACATTTTAATTTAACTTTTATGCATAAAATTTGGTTAATCATACAAAGAGAATACACCACTAGGGTTAAAAATAAACGCTTTTTATTGGTTACTTTCTTGATGCCTTTATTAATTATAGGGCTCATTTTTGGAAGCGCCTATTTGTCAACTACTGGAACCGAGCATCGTAAAATTGCTGTTATAGATCCGAATGGTTTTATTAAAACATCTTTGAAAAATACCAATCAAATTGAGTTTTTATTTCCGGAAAATATCGATACCAATAATTATAGTCAAAAGGGATTTACGGATATTTTAATCTTACCGCAGTTTGAGAAGAACAGCAAGACCGATTATATATTAAGATCCAAAAAATCAATGGGCTTAATGCTTCAAAATAGCATTAGTGAAAAGATAAATACAGCAATTGAAGATCAAATGTTGCAGGATGCAGGGATCCATCAAAATGTATTGGACTCTATTCATAAAGCATCACAATTTGCTGAGTTAAAAGCATATGAAGATAAAGGAGAAAATACCAGCAAAGAAAGCAATGCAGGCCTTGCAATGGGCATTGGCTACGCAAGCGGCTTTTTGATTTATATTACCTTATTTATTTATGGCACAATGGTAATGCGTGGCGTAATGGAAGAAAAAACAAACCGAATTGCGGAAGTTATCATTAGTAGTGTTAAGCCATTTGAATTAATGTTGGGTAAAATTATTGGAATTGGTGCAGTTGGATTAACCCAGTTTGCTATGTGGATTATTTTGATAACAAGTTTAACAAGTGTAGGCATGGGATTACTTCCTGCCGATTTACAACACCAGGTCACTGCCTTACAACAAAATAATGGACAAATGGGTAGTGTAGGAATGGTACAAGCCAGTGAATCTGCCATGCGTATTTACAATATGCAACATACGATTGCAACCGCCAACTGGCCTTTGATTTTATCTTGTTTTGTATTTTATTTTTTAGGAGGATATTTATTTTATTCCGCTTTATTTGCTGCCGTGGGAAGTGTTGTTAATGAAGACCCTCAGGATGCACAAAGCCTTACGTTCCCTATTACCATGCCTATCATTTTTTCTTATTTAATTACCAATATGGTTACACAAAATCCAAACACGCCTTTGGCATTTTGGGCAAGTATGATTCCTTTTAGTTCACCCATGGTTATGATGGCGAGAATTGCATATGGTGTTCCAAGTGCTGTAAGTTATTGGGAATTGGCATTGAGTATGGCCATATTAATTGTTGGATTCTTATTTACTACCTGGTTAAGTGGTAAGATTTACCGTACAGGTATTTTAATGTATGGTAAGAAAGTAAATTGGAAGACGATGATTAAATGGGCATTTACTAAGCAATCATAAACTACAAAGCAATCCTAACATTCACGCCTGCTCTTGTATTCACGATGGGCGGTGAAGATGAAATATATGGGGTGGCTCTTCTTTGATCAAAGAAGAATTTAAGATTAATTTTGCTATTCAAAACATAATCAATAGAAGGTTGTAAAGTAATTTCTTTTTGACCTCCTGTCCCGTATGCATTGGTTTGATCTAATCTGCTATTACTATTATATACATCGCGCATAGACATATCAAATCGGAATGTCAAATCATTATTTAGTTTAGCATTATTAAGTCCTGGAATATTAAATGGTAATCTTAACCCCTTTTTCCTCCAACTTGTGCCCACTACCCACTCTTTACTATTATTTTCACTTAATTGATAATCCACTAAACTTAAAGAAAGCATCCTGCTTTTTTTATATTCAAATCTTAATGACCATTGATTTACGGTGGTAACATTCAACCCAATCAAAGGTTCCATTCTTTCACTAATTGTAACATTCGGAATTAAGAAATAAGGAATATAGTTACCACTAATTGGATCAAGGAAGGTTGGGGTGCCTCGCTTGGTAATATCATCCACAAAATTCAAAGAACTTGTAAAACTATTCATGGCCAAACTACCATTATAACCATTGGTTAAAGTGATATTGGTGAAATATTCAGCAAGTGCGGGTAGTTTAGAAAGTCCACTATACATAATAGTCCAATTTGGTTTTGGAATCATACCTGTAAATGGATTAGATCGAATGCTGCTATTATTTTCATTGATTAAAGAAACTTTCTTAGGGTCTTGACCAGTATACGCTGCAATGAATGAAGGAATTAACACATCCTGCGCATACCTTCCATAACCTAATGCATATCCATTGGTGCCAATATTTGTTCCAAGTCTTTGTGAAATAATGGAACGATAGTTTTGGAATGCCTTAAACTGAAGTGAAATTACATTAGGATCATGGTTGTCAAAGAACGTATTTAAAGCCATGTAACTAATATTGAATCCTCCTGCAGACAATGGATTTGCATGTGTTCGGATACCATTATAATTAAAGCTAGTATCCTTATATAATTCAGAGTATTCTTTTGAGAATGTTTTATTTAAATTAATATCAATCATTAAAGACTTAATAGGCTCAAGCGTAAGTCTTGCACTTAATTTTTGATCAAAGGTTTGTCTAAACACCATATTGAATGCTGGATCTCTTGTTAAAAATCCTTTTTTCTCTTGTGTATTCAACCATGCAGTATCGGGCTGTTTTCCAAACATGTAATCTATGTTTGGTGATAATCCAGTAAATGTTTTATCTAAAAATTGTACCCCCGACATATATCCTGGCAACCTACTATTAAAGTTTTCGCCATAATCAACATTCGCTGCTTGCATCATTGTTAAGAATTTTGCAAACGGCTTCACAATGGATGGCACTTCAATAGGTTCATTTGATTTTAATAGTCTTTGCGCAATTCGCTCTTGTCTTCTTGCTAATTTCCAAGCTTTGTATGCACTATCTCTCGACTTTCCTATTTTACCAGCCAACGCTTCCTCTTTTGTCATTAATACTTTTGTAGCCAATGGATTTGTAAAACTTGTTCGTCCTGTATTATAATTATTGTTAAGCGCAGCGCTTAGATATTTTGATTTGCGGTACAAACTAGCAAAGTTAAATTGACCGGATATTTGTTGAGACATGGTGTTCTCAATCGTATTGCCTAATGACTGTGCCAATCTACTTGCGCCAATCCAGTTGTAATTTGTTGAAAAATTATACGTTGAATTAATCCAATTGGTAATTGGAAATTTATTTGTAGGAAGATCATAACGCATTGTCAATCTTTGATTATACAATGTGTTTCTTCCACCACCAAATAACATTCTTGTAATGGAATCCTGCTTGGCCTGGGTATTAATAGGTCCGTCTGGCTCATCAATACGTGAATTCATAGTGGCATTAAAATCCATATTTAATGATCTGGTAATTGGCCACCTCATATTAAACAACCTTACCATCGTAAAGTATTTATTATAAGTAGTTTCTACTTTTTCGGTAGTACCATCATAGGAACTCACTACCCTTGGCGTAAACTCCCCGTATTGTCTATCCAATACCGTTCGGAAACTTAACAAAGTTGGCGCGGGGTTTATATTAATTTCTTTTGCCCAAGTCAACCATGGGGAAGCATTTTTTAAAATTTTCTTAAATGGCTCAATTGGCTTTGCGTTTCTATTATAAGTATATCCAATAGCGCCTCTTTGTTTAACCATTTTATTTTCAGCAATCAAAGGACTTGTCTGCGTCAATTGAGAATAAGAATAACTAAAATCTAAATTACTAATGCTAAATAAGGTAGGTGTACCAGAGGGCAAGAACCGAACGTTGGTAAAATTTAAAGTTTTTATAGTAGTTTGATCTGCAGATGCATTGATCACTGAATCCTTTTTTGCTCCTGATAATGTATTTATTTTATCTTGATAAAGAATATCCTTATCAAAAGGATCATACATTGGCGTCTCTACCGACTTATTAATACTTGCAAATACAGGCAAAGAAAGCTTAACTTGTTTTGGCAATAATTTACCTGCATCAATATTAGTTGCAATATCAATTTGAGATAAGCCAGTTTTAGCTCTTTGGTTCATGTTTTGTTCTATCGTACCAAATCCGGCAGTACGATTACTAGCAGATATAGCCAAGGTTCCTAAGTCGGCCATCACTAAATCCATTCTTCCTATTGCCGCCCATGATCCACGCTCATCTAAATCAGATAAACGCAATTCATTAATCCACATTTCGGCATCCATTTGTTGTTGCGTAGAAGTGTTTTCAAAAGCAATCATCATACCCCTTATCTCTCCTAGATTTGGATTACCCATCACTGAATATGTTTGTTCATTATTTGGATATGTACTGCTTTGTTTTTTTGAAAATTTTGAAGTGTAAGAATAATGTTGTTTATCTCTCTCTAGTTTCAAATTGACCAAGTCAATCAAATTTAAATTCAATTCATTTTGTGCTGGCCATACTAAATTAGCTTCTGCATTTGCATATGCTTTTTGCTGGGTGGTGGTTAATGGAATTCGAATTTCATAAAAGTTATTTTGAAAATCTTGACCCATTCTTATTACTGCGGTAATCACCCCGTTCTCGGTTTGTGAAAGGTTATTTTTATTCTCAGCATGTAAGAACATAGATAGTTTACCATACCTACGAATATCTACATTCATAGTTTTAAATACCCCTCTAGGTGTTTTTCCTTTTTCTAAATTATGAATTTGCACACTTAATGCTTGTTCATTTTGTAATAGGTTCACTCCATTATTGCTAAGCAATTGAACCCGCTCAATCCCAGGAGGAATCACATAATTGACAGGAGTTCTACTTCCGTTTTCCTCAATACTTACCGCCAAAGTATTTACAGATGAATTATTAGTAGCAGATAATGGTGTATAATTACCCGAACTATCTACTTCATAATTATATTGTCTCCACTGATTACGCACCAAACTAAATTTAGCAAAACGAAGTGTGATAGAATCTTCAAATCCAGTTAAATACATTCTTAAAAAACGAATGGATTTAAAATCTTTAATGCCACCCACCGAATCGGAATAAGATTTAATAGGTACTCTAAATAAATACCAATTTTCTACACTCTTTGTTCCATCGGCCAATGTAACATTTACCGTTTTAGTATCCGTAACATATTTTGTTGCACCTACTCCCATGCTATTTTTTTGCATAGGAATTTCGTATTCAAAATAGGACTCGGTTTCATTTAAAGTATTGTCTCTATTTAAATCTTCATTATCTGGCAACATGGTGGATGCACTACTAAATTGACTTGTTCCAGCAATTGCAGAATTACCCTGAGGATTATTAAAGTATTTATATCTACCTAAAATACCAACACTACCAGCATCATATTGCGCATCTCTATACCATACATAGTTATCTGCAGAAGGATCTTTAATAAATTGTTGTGCAACGACTGGACTTGTAATTTGACTAATTACGTCGGCACGTTTTATGCGTTCTTCTTCATCATTCATACCATCAAATCCAACATCCTGGTACTTTCTATCTTCGGCATTATTACTAAATGCATTAGTTACCTGAATTGGATTAATAGGAACCTTTCCCCAAACAGAACTATCAATTTGAGCAGGGATGGTTGGAGTAGGCATTCCATTTTCATAAAAACGTCGGCCATCTTTTAATATGTCCTCACTCACATTACCTAAATTCAACACTAAACTACCTTTTGATGCCGGTGATTTAATAAAAGGATCCTGTACCCAAAATTCTACATATTCAATAATACTTGATTCAAAATCGGTTTGATCTAATGAGCGCATAATACCACCCCACTTATCTTTTGGACTTTTAAATTTACCCGTGCCATCTAAATCTTTATAGTTGTAGTTATAAGGACCTCTGTCTTTTGGATAATAGGTTAAGTCAAAAGTGGGTAGCTGAACATCCGTAATATTAGTTGTTTTATTGGGGAACAATTCATTAGTGAATACCTGTCTAACTCTTGGATCACTAATTAAAGCAGGGTTTGCACTCAAAGGATTATTAGGACTATTACGATCTTGTAAAGTTGGCTCAATAGTGTACCAAGAAATTCTTGCTCTGTTTTTATTATAATCAATGCTCTCTGCTAAATTACTTTCTGGAAATTTATTAAGCCTAGTAACAGGTGTGGAGGCAAGTGCCCAAGCTGTAAAAGGAAAGCGTAAATCAATATCTGTACGGGTTGCTTCAAAGTCATCTAAATATACTAAGCCACTTGCTCCTTTTCCTATTTGTTGCGCATGACCTGGTTGCAAATAAGCTGCTTCGCCATTAGCGGTGATATAGGACTTGGCATTTGTTTTATAAAAAGGAAGTTTATTGATTAATCTAGTAACAGCAGGCAATTCCGATTTATAATTAAAATCAAATCCATACATCGCATTTTTAATTGGATCAGAACCAAAATTTGTTTTAGTGAAAAACGGACGCTCACTTAATCTTTGTGTGGAGAATCCAAAATTAAAATTCTTGCTTGCCATATAATCCACACGTAATGCTCTAAATCCTCTTTCTTGAAAACCAAATCCTAAATTGTTTTCAAAAGAAACATTCACTGGAATATTTGAACTTAAAATTCCAGGGTTAATAATGCGCACCGTACCTGAACCATAATCAACGATATAATCTACCCCCTCTTTTAAAATTTGACCTCCTGCTCTTACGCTCACAGAACCCGGAGGAACGTTAAATGCATTTAAACTTATTTCGGCACCACCACTGCTTCCTTTCACTTGACCTTCCATTACAAAACGATCCAAGTTGGTATAGGTTTGTGCCTCAGATTTTATTTTACGATATAATTGTGGGAATACATATTTATTGGCAATATTCGTATCCAAACCTTTGAAAGCGATGTTTTTTAAATCTTCTCCAAATGGCTCCAACAATGGAAAAACTATGCGGCCCATTTTTGACAAAACAGTATATCCTTCCACATAGTCAAACATACCATCGGGTTGTGGGTCGTTGTGGTTATTTAATCTATCTAACTGTAAAATTTTAATCAATGATTTGCCATCCATTGCTGCATTGGTAACAGGCAAATATCTTTTTAAACCGGCACCTGGCGCTTCATACAATACATTCAATTGAAAATCCTGTTGTTGAATGGAACCAAATAAATCTAAAGAATAAACGTTCTTCATCATTAAATCCCAAATAGGCAAATCAGTTCTTTGTGTTGTTGCTTTCAATAATTTTAAGAACATAATTTGTTGCACACCATTCGTTGGATTCAATGCAACATTATCCGAAAATTCTCCCACTTGAAATACCTTACCATTATAAGTATATTGAAAAGCAACACCTAAAACCTCATCGGGTTGCAAAGGAATATTTAAGGATAAGAATCCAATTTGTGGATTGAAAAAATATTCATTCTCCGTTAATTTTCTTGCAAATGTGCGTTCATAATCCTCTGCTGATCTTAACCCATTCATTGCTAATATGGAAGCAATGCCCGAAGGATTTCTTGCACCTGCATTATTTGCCAAAGTGGAATATAAATTATTGGCGCTATTGTCTGGATAAGGATTAGCCGAACTCTGCCATTTTGAATTATGCGGCGCAGGTTCTCCTAAATCTGCAAGTCCCACAACATCTCTTGCATTGGTGGTTTGACCATTTCTATTAGTAACCCAAACTTCAATTCGCTTTACTTGCACTTGTGAATTAACCAAGGGCAGTGATGCCATGGCTTTATTATAATTATTTCTAAAATATTGCGCTAATAAAAAGTGCCTATTTTCTTCGTAATCGTCTAACCGTTTTTGAAATTTTTGAGTAGAAGCGCCGCCTTGCAAATTCATGGATTGTCTTTGCGACTTTTGATTGGCAATGGCAGCAGTCACAAAAAGTTTTCCAAATTGCAATTGCGTTTTAATACCAAATAAATTTTGCGTACTTGGGATCAAAGCACTTCTTGAAATATAATTGATATTACCTGCTTCGATACTTTTTATGATTTCATCTTTTTTCCCTTTATAATTTAGTTTGATTTGATTATCAAAACCCAAGTTAGAAAGTGTATTGAAATTTACTGGAAACTTTAATTTATCACCAATGCTTGCATTCATACTAAAATTAGTACTTGCGTCAAAATCAAAACCTCCATTGGAACGCGCGCGTTCGGGTAATGTAGGATTCATTACGGTTTGTCCCTGATAGCCCGCTTTAATATTAATTTCTCCAACAGGTTTAAAATCCAATTGCAAATCAGAACCCGTTTTACCAAATAAACGGTCAAAATAACTATCAAAAACCTTTGCTTTAGGTCTGCTAATTTTTCTGTTTAGCACCCCCAATGAATTTGATCTTTGTAAAAAATAAGCTTTTTCGTCTTTGTCTGATTTCAATTTCCAAAAATCATTAAAGCTAAAACTTGATGGCACTTTAACCAATCTGCCATTGATAAATTCACGAACATAATACTGTTTCGTTGCAGGATCATACTCTACATTCTTTTTTATGAAACTAGTATCTCTTAAATCGAATGGATTATTACTTTGCTGTGTAAGAAAATCTCCCCTTCTATCTTTTATTGGATAATGCAAAGAATCCTTAGTAATTGTTTTTAGAGAAGTATCCGCCTTTGTTCTTGTTTGCGCAGTAGTTATTTGGCTCAAAAAGAGCAATAACATTGTATAACAAATGAGTAGACGAGATTTCAATGAAAATGAATTACTGATTAACAATTCTTAAGTGCCATTTTAATGAGCAACTCTAAACTTAAATTTGCACCTTCGGATTTTATGGTTTTATCAACTGCTTTTTCCGCTATTGCTTTTTGTATACCTAAAGCAATTAATGCTTGAATGGCATCCTGATGTGGATTTTCTTGCACAACTGCAAATCCACCCAAAGGATTATTATGCATTGTAATTTTGGAAAGTTTATCTTTTAATTCCAACACTAATCTTTCAGCAGATTTTTTACCAATTCCTTTGATGGCTTCTAACTGTCTAGCATCCCCATGAACAATTGCACGTACAATTTCTTCGGGCTGCATGCCAGACAACATCATTCTTGCGGTACTCGCCCCAACTCCAGAAACACTAATCAAGTGTAAAAACAATTCTTTTTCTTGCAGTTCATGAAAACCAAAAAGCACTTGTGCATTTTCGGTAATATGCAAATAAGTGTGCAACTGACCTTGCTCTTTTTTGGAGATGGCCTCATAGGTATGTAAACTGATATTTACTTCATATCCCACACCTCCCACATCAACTATTAATTTAGCGGGGGTAACTTGTACAAAATTGCCTCTTAAAAATGCGATCATAAGTATTCAAAAATAACGCATAAGTCATGAAAAATGGACTTTTAGACCCAATCTTAGCCAAAATTTAAGATATTTGTAGGCCAAACTAATAATGCAAATATGTCACATATAGTTAAAGCAGCAATTACAGCAGTTGGAGGTTATGTACCTGAAACAAAATTGACCAATTTTGATCTTGAAAAAATGGTAGATACCAACGATGAGTGGATACGAACTAGAACGGGAATTTCAGAAAGAAGAATTTTAAGAGAACCGGGTAAAGCAAGCTCGGATATGGCAGTGAAAGCCGTAGAAGAAATTCTACGCAAAAAAAAGCTAGACCCTTTAGAAATTGATTGTATTATTTGTGCAACAGTTACCCCAGATATGGTGTTTCCTGCAACTGCAAATATTATAGGTGATAAAATTGGCGCAAAGAATGCATTTGGATTTGATTTAGGTGCTGCATGTAGTGGATTTCTTTTTGCATTAAACACAGGTGCTTCATTTATTGAAGGAGGCAGGTATAAAAAAGTATTGGTAATTGGAGTGGATAAAATGAGTTCTATCATTGACTACACCGATAGAGCTACCTGTATTATTTTTGGAGACGGTGCTGGCGCCGTTTTGCTTGAACCAAGTGAAGATGAAAATGGTTTTCAAGATGCAATATTAAAAAGTGATGGAAGTGGTAGAGATTACTTACATATAAAAGCGGGTGGCAGTTTAAAACCAGCAAGTGTTGAAACCGTTATGGCAAAAGAGCATTATGCATTTCAGGATGGACAACCCGTTTTTAAATTTGCGGTGAAAGGTATGGCAGATGTGACTGCCGAATTGTTAGAAAAAAATAATTTAACAGGTGATGATATTACTTGGTTAGTTCCACATCAAGCGAATTTAAGAATCATTGATGCCACTGCAAATCGTGCTGGTATACCTAAAGAGAAAGTAATGATCAATATTCAAAAGTACGGAAACACAACAGCAGCAACCATTCCATTATGTTTGTGGGAATGGGAATCTCAACTAAAAAAAGGAGATAATTTAATTTTAGCAGCTTTTGGTGGTGGATTTACCTGGGGTGCAGCATGGATTAAATGGGCTTACTAAATAAATGTCATACATTACAATTAAACAAATAAGGAATTATGGGAAAGAAAAATTTTAAAGGCATTAGCACCATAACATTGCATACTGCTAATCATGAGAATGATAATTTTTCTCATACTACTCCAATATATGCAACTTCTACTTTTACATTTGGCTCTGCTGAAGAAGGCATGGAAAGATTCAAAGGTGATGATAAAACAAGATTATATACTCGATGGGGAAATCCCACTTTTACTGCTGCAGAACAAACCATTGAAGCATTAGAATCAAGAGGATTGACAGACGAGCATGGAGCACCTCTACAAGTAAAAGCATTGCTACATGCAAGTGGTCAGGCTGCAATGACTACTTTATTTTTTAGCAACCTAAGTGCAGGAGACACTTTAATTTCTCATTACTCACTGTATGGTGGTTCTCAGGAATTAATGCAAAAAGTATTAAATGAAACTGGAGTTAAAGTAATATTAATTGATATACATGATGAAGCTTTATTATTGGAAACATTAAAAGCAAATCCATCTACAAAATTAATACACTTAGAAACTCCTGCTAATCCTACATTACAATGTGTTGACATTAAAGCAATTTGTACAATTGCTCATGCTCATAACGTAAAAGTATCTGTTGATAATACCGTTGCAACCCCTTATTTACAACAACCATTTGCTTTAGGTGCTGATTTTATTTTTCATTCTGCAACTAAATTTTTAAACGGTCATGGCAGTGCTTTACATGGTGTTTTATTGGGGAAGGATTTAGAATTCATGCATACCAAGGTTTGGAAATGGCATGTTTTATTAGGAGGCAACAGCAACGCATTTGACGCCTATCTTTTAATTCAAGGAATGAAAACACTTGAGTTAAGAATGGAAAAACATTGTAGCAATGCTGAAAAAGTAGCCAATTATTTAAATGCACACCCTGCGATTGCGCATGTGAATTATACTGGACTTGCGTCACACCCACATCACGCCATTGCTAAAAAACAAATGAAACAACATGCTCCTTTAATTAGTTTTGAATTAAAAGGAGGCATTGATGCTGGTAAAAAATTTATTAATGCAGTTGAAGTTTGTACAAGAGCAGTTTCCTTAGGAACTGTTGATACTTTAGTTTCACACCCAGCAAGCATGACGCATATGTCTATACCAAAAATAGAAAGAGAAAAATATGGGATTACCGATGGCTTAATAAGAATGAGTGTAGGTATTGAAAATATCGAAGATTTAGAAGCCGACTTGGCACAAGCACTAGCAAAGGCACAACTCTAATTTAAATTTTAAAAAAGTAAATGGATATTAAAATAAGACCGGCTATTAAAGAAGACTGTCAACGCATGATGAATTTAATTCATGAACTTGCATTATATGAAAAAGCACCCGAACAAGTGGTTGTCTCTTTTGAACATTTTGTAGAAAGTGGATTTGGCGATAAGCCAGTGTGGTGGGCATTAGTAGCCGAAGTGAATGGCAAGGTAGAAGGTATGGCTTTATATTATATTCGTTACTCTACCTGGAAAGGACAAAGAATGTATTTAGAGGATTTAGTGGTTTCAGAAAAAATGCGTGGAAATAAAATTGGAAGCCTTTTATTTGATGCCTTAATTGAAGAAGCAAAAGTAAAGCAGTTTAAAGGAATGAATTGGCAGGCATTGGATTGGAATGAACCTGCATTAAATTTTTATAGAAAATACAATAGCGGATTTGATCCTGAATGGGTGAATTGCTCGATTGACTTTTAATTGTTTTATACGCGCTGCAACTAGTCAAAAATGGTTCTAAATAAATTGGTTTTTTTGGAACCAAAGGAAGTAGATAAAGACAATTCCAAACTACTTAATTTAAGATTGGAGCCAGTAATATTTGGATTATAAATATCATAACTTATTCCAAATACATATTTATCTGAAATAAAGGAAATAGTTGGCACCACTGCCTCTTGATTTCTATAATAGCACCCAAAATAGATTCTCTTTACCTCGTCCATATAATTAGAAAGTGGAATTCCTATGGATGCTCCAGCATAAAATTGATTGCCCACTTTTCTATTTAAAAAATTCCCATGATAGGCGATTGTATAGTTTGCAAAAAATGGAATTTCGCCATTTATAAAAATTCTATACTTTGTTTCTGGTGCTGTATTGGTTATTGCATAAGTTAAATTAGGCTTTGTTAAAAACATTGCTGTAACACCCATTTGAAAAAAAGATTCATCACTATGACTTGTATAAAGCACACCTGAATTTGCAGAAAAAGAAGATGGATAAGGTATTAAATTTTCCATAGAAGCCATACCTGTATATCCACCGGCAATATCATATTGATCAGCGAATTTTAAATTTGATTTATCTAGTGTAGTTTGAGCAAAAACAGTTCCTAAGCCTAAAGACAAATCATTGTACAAATTTCTATCCAAAAAAATATGATACGCTAAATCAAGGGCTATAAAATTACTTTTCATAGCTCCATTCATCACTTGGTCTGACATAATAAGTCCTCCAATTCCTAAATAGTTTTTAGTATTCTCTGCTGGCTTAAACCTTGTATCATAACCAATAACAATAGTTCTATACAAATTCTCTCCGTCTATCATTTGCTCTTTAATATTTCCTTGAAATCTACTTGAATACATTCCATTACCAACGCCCGCAGGCCCAAAAAACTGATTGGATACAAATGGCTGAGACAAAACTATATCTTGCGCTTTACTTGTACTGTTAAGTAATAAAAAGGAGGATAATATAAAAAAGTATTTTTTCAATTGCATTATTTAATTAGAAGTGTACTTCCTTTTACTTTAAATACTTTGGTATCCCAGGTATTGTATTCGACAATCCAATAATAGGCATCTGCGTCGGCAATACTACCATTTATTTTTCCATCCCATCCTTCATTCATATTCTTGGTTTCATAAATTAAATTACCTGCTCTATTAAATACTCTAAAGTAATTAATAGAAACAATTGTAGAATTATGCATTACTTTAAGCACGTCATTTAAGCCATCATTATTAGGCGTAAAAGCATTCGGAATAACCAGTACTCTTTCGATGGTTAAAATTTCTAAATCAGCTGATAAATAATTGATGTCATAGTTATCATTAATAGCTAAATCCCCTTGTAATATTGGATAAAACCCAACAGTCTCACCTGGCATACGTGCTAATGCTCCAGTAAATACATCACCTACTATAAGTGGTCTTGAAATTTGATAAGTAAATAATGGATCTGATTGCGACATTCTTTTTTGTTTTGGATCTGCTGTAATAGTGATTGGCAATTTCCCAATTATGATGTCTGCATTATAAAATTCGATACGGTAATTTGCCAAATTAATTGTTCCAGTATTAGGCAACCCTGCTTTAACAACTCCAATATAATTTCCAACTCCATCTTTTATATCATTTCCACTTCCTGGTCCGGATGATGGGTATAATGTAATTGTATTAATCACTTCCCCATTTTGCAAACCAATTGCTTTAAAATTTGAAGTTACAAAACTAGCAGGTAAAGGCAGATCACCATATGTTCTATTAATTACATCAGGAATCAAAATAATACTCGCTCTTGTTATTGTCAAATTATTAGGTACATAATTAATGGCATAATTTGAACCCAAACTAAGTGTGCCTAAATTAATTTGATATACACCTGCATTTTCTCCAGGATTTCTTGTCAATAAACCTGTGAAGCTATCCCCTGCCACTAATGGATCATTTACATATGTGTATAATGGATCTGCATTTCCATAAATTTTAATTTGAGGATCTGCAACCACTTTAATATTTTTTGGGGTAATATTAGAAGGTGCATTACCTTGAATAGTGAAGGTATAATTGCTTGACTCGGATCCTGTTAAAGAAAGTCCCGAAAAAGAAACATATGATGCTGTGGTAACTGCAAAACTATTATAAGTTCCAATTGGCGTGCCGGCAATTGAAACATTATCTCCTGTGTAAGGCTTACCATCGTCTGTTGTTCCAGTATTTGGATTTTCTGCTGTTTCAAGTTGAGCCGTCCCATTTACAACCGAACTTGTATTTCCATCATACTCTTTTGAAGCAGATACACTCAACCCATGCATGGTTAAATTTTTCGGCAATATATTAGAGGTGACTGCTGATTGAATTAAAAGAAAATAGTTACCCGCATTCGCTCCAGTCAATCCTAAACCACTAAAGCTTACACTATTTGCAGCATTAACATTTTTTGAATTAAAGGTTCCAATGGGTGTTCCTGTAATGGAAACAATATCATTGGTGTATGATTTACCATCATTCACATTTCCTGTACCTGGTGCTTCACTAACTAATAATGCAGGTGTACCAGCAACTAATGAGGATGTAGTGCCATCATAAATTTTTAGCGCTGAAACACTTAGCCCATTCATTCTAAGTATTTTAGGCGTAATGTTTCTTGAAATTAAAGTTGGTTGATCTAAAATATAATTATCCTTGTCAGTTCCTGCAATAGTTGAACTAGATGTGATGGCAATATTATTTGCAGCCTCCTTGGTTACAAAATATCCTGATGGTACTAAAACAATATTGTCATTAATGTACGGCGTTTTATCATTACTTGTTCCAGTGCCGGCAGTTATTGCTGCAATAAAACTACCTCCTGTTACACTTGCAGCAGTTGTACCATCATAAATTTTATTCGCAGTGGTTATATTTATTGCGTTGATGTGTTTTGGCGTAATATTTGATAATGCATTAGACTGAATCGTAAATGAATAATTACTTGCTTGACTTCCAGTTAAAGCAAGACCGCTAAACGTAACATTAGATGCTAATAATACTGTTTTATTATTGTAGGTTCCAATAGGTGTTCCTGCTATTGATACAACATCCCCTGTATAAGGTTTACCATCGTTGGCAGTTCCAGTATTTGGATTTTCCGTAGCTTGTAATTGAGCAGTTCCATTTACAACACTTGCCGTACTTCCATCATACACTTTTGATGCGGGCACTGTTAAACCAAACATGGTTAAATTCTTTGGTAAAATATTGGAAGCTACTGCACTTTGTACAACTAATAGGTAGTTGCCTGCGTTGCTACCAGTTAAACTTAATCCACTAAAACTTACACTATTTGCAGTAGCAACATCCTTAGTATTAAATGTTCCAATTGGAGTTCCCGCTACAGAAACAATATCAATAGTATAAGGCTTACCATCATTCACTGTCCCCGCTCCCGGCAATTCCGCTGATAATAAAGCAGGCGTTCCAGTTACAGTTGCTTTTGTTGTTGCATCATATATTTTGGGAGCTGTCACCGCAAGTCCAATCATGTTCAAGGATTTTGCAGTAATGTTTCGTGCAGTTAATACGGGTTGATCTAAAATATAATTATTCTTATCTGTTCCTGTAATGCTTGATGTGGATGTGATTGTAATATTATTTCCAACATCTTTAGTCGAAAAATATCCAGATGGTACAAGCACAATATTGTCATTTAGATAAGGCTTATAATCACTACTTGTTCCAGTACCAGGAGCAATAGCTGCAAGAAATCCACCACCTGTAAAAGGAGCAGTATTAGTTCCGTCATATATTTTGTCTACAGTTGAAACGCCAATAGTATTTATATGTTTTGGAGTGATAGTCGCAGTTAAATTTATAGTTTGATCTAATGAATAATTGGACGCTGCTGAACCTGACAATGTACTCACTGATGTAATTACTAAATTGGCTCCTACATTCTTTGAAGAAAATTTTGCACTTCTATTTAAAGTAACATTTGGCAAATCTGCTAGTATGAGGTCATTCAAAGTTCCTCCACTCAAATTTGCAACATCAGTTGCATCATATATTTTATCTGCTACGGTTGCACCTGAAATTGAAATAAGCTTTTTTGTAATTGTTAAAGTGCCGGCAACAAAACTAATATTATAATTTGAAGAAGTTAAACCACCAGGAATAATAGAATATGTACCTGCAGCAATTTTATTTTGCGAAGTACCTGCATATGTTAAACTACCGCCCAAAACTGCAATTGTTTCCCCATTAACAAAGCCAGGACCAACTCCAGTAACAGGATCTGTAAATGAAACTCCGTTTCCCCCTGAATAAACAATTCGATCATAAATTTTTTGAAAATCATTCGCTGTAATCACTAAGCCCTTTTGAGAAATAATAATAGTTTCATTCACTCTATTATTATTCACACAGCCTGTTGTATTATTTTTTGCCTGTGCCCAATAGGAAGTAGATACAGCATTAGTATGTGATGGAATTGGATTAATTGCCGCTCCACCACTTGATGCAGCATACCATTCAATCACATCGGTACCTACTGGTGCTGTTGCAGGATTTGCAATTAGTTGATGCGAGAGACCATCATAAACAACATTTACTGGAGTAACACTTGGCAATAAAGGATTGGCATAGACGGTTACATTAAATGGAGCACTACTATTTGAATAACATCCTACTTGATCCAAAATATTATAAGTGATGTTACCATTACCAGCATTCACACCACTTAAAATTACTGTTGAAGTATTAGTTGAAGCGGCTCCACTTACTATGGATGGTGAAGGATATGTCCAATTGTAAGTATAAGGTGTTGCACCTCCATTATCACCAACAGTGTTTAATTGCAAAGATGCACCAACACAAACCGAATTAGAAGTACTTGAAATTGTTCCAACATTCGGAATCGTATTTACAGTTAAACTAGTAGAAGTTTGTACGGCACTAATGCATCCTGTTGTTTTATTGGTAATACTTAAACTATAAGTTCCTGCTTTACTACTTGTAAAACTAGCAACATTTCCTGGAGCGGTTGCTGCTGCTGGAACTGTCCATGTATAATCATAATCAGTTAACAACCCTACTGCGGGTACTGAATAAAAAGTTGCACTTGCATCACTACAAATAATTCTATCATTATTTTGAAGCCCTGAATTATCATTCACCAGAATAGAACTTACCGGCAATGGATTTACTGTAATTGTAATATTAAATGGATCTCCTGATTGAGGATTCGCAAATGGAGTAACCACATAGGTTACTACAATTGGATAATTGGTAATGTTATTTAATGTTCCGCTAATTGTTCCAACAGCAGTTCCGGTAGCAGTTCCCGTTATACCAGCAACTAAAGGTGCATTCCAAGAATAAGTTGTACCAGCTGGAATGACATCCCCATCAACATTATCAGTTAAACTAACAACAAATGATTGACCACTACAAATAGGTGTTAAATTTTTTACTCCAATGATGGGTTTTGGATAAACTTTTACGGTGTAAACAAATGCGTTACCTGTACAATTTAAATAAGTGGGTGTTATGGTATACAATGCATTTAAAGCAACTCCAGTAGGGTTAGTTAATGTTCCAGTTAATGAAGTGGGTGATGGAACACCTGATGCAACGCCTCCGGTTAAACCATTTTGCATTGATGGTGTGGCCCATGAATAAGTTGTACCTACAGGGACTATACTTCCTGTTATAGCATAATTAAAAGGAGATCTACTGCCTGCTTGTGTTGGACCAATATCAGAAATAACTGGAACAGGATTAACAGTGACATAAACATTAAAATAATTACCACTACAAGCACCTGCAGTAGGTTGTACTGTATATAAAATATTTGAAATTGTAGTATTTGTAGTATTAGATAATGTTCCTGAAATAACAGAAACATTTACACCAGCTTGAAAACCATTAATACCACTAATACCTGGAGCCAACCATGAATAAGTAGTTCCAGTGGGCACTATATTAGCTCCATTTGTAAGTGGAATAGAAAAAGCAGTATTGCTACAAATAGTAGCATATTGATTAGCAACAATATTAGGTGTTGGATTTACATTAATAGTTTCAGTGAATGTGGAACCAGCACAACCAGCGTTATAGGTACTTACCACATATGTTGCGGAAAGTGTACCATTCGTACTATTGTTTAATAGACCACTAATGCTTGTTGGGGAACCAGCGCCAGAAGCTACACCTCCTGTTAATCCTGATGACAATGTTGGTGTTGACCAAGAATACGTAATACCAACAGGAACAATATTTCCACCACCATTTGTCGGAGTTACAATAAATGAAGCACCACTACATGCAGGATCTACACGATTAGCAATATAGGGTTTTGGTGTTACTGATAAAATCAAAATAAAGGGAGCACTTGTACAAGCCCCTTTTGTAGCTGTTATCGAATAGCTAGCTGCTATAACTGAAATTGTATTATTTACAAGTAGTGCATTCACATTAGATTGAGAAGCACCTGCTGCCATACCCGTTAAATCACCAGCATTAGGTGCATTTGTAGTTGGCATACCCCAATTAAATATTGCTCCGGAAGTATTTAATCCACTTGGTATTTTGGAATATTGAATACCACTACAAACCGCATCAGGAAAACTAGCAATCATTGGGGTTGGATTCACTGTAACGAAATCACTTTTTGAAGTGACACAGTTGTTATTATCAGTTACAGTATATGATATCTGAGCTAAGCCTTGACTTATACCCGTAACTAATCCAGATTGATTCACTGTAGCAACATTCAAATCATCAGAACTCCAAATTCCATTAGAAGTTGCATTACTAGCAATTGTTGTTGAATTTTGACAAATTGTTGCTTGTCCTAAACTAACATTACTAACCACCGGTGTTGGATTAACGGTTAGCGTAATAATTTCATTTGAAAAAGTATAAGAACTAAGAGGAACACCATCAGTTTGATAATCTGTTGTGTAAAAAACTCTTAATTTAGTATCAACTGAAAATGCAGGATAGCTTAGTACTGTAATACCAGCATAAGTTATACTTGGATCAGTAGTTGTCGAAGTCCAAGTAGTCCCCCCATCTGTTGATTTGTAAATATAATATTTCAAATTTACTCTTGGAGTAAATTTCAAGGTGAAAGGACTATTAATACAAATTGCAATATTTGTCCCATACGTTGAACCACTGTTATTAGATGCGGCAAAATCTCTAACAATTGTTGGCTGAGCAAATATTTTATTTGACATCAACAATAATGAAACACCTAATAAAATATGTAATAACCTTGTACGCAATGAATGAAAAATTTAAGGCCCCTAGAATATTCTCTAGAAGCCTTAAAATTACTATAATTAGTATAAAATCTAAGTTAAAAAGGAGGTTAAGATTTAAGACACTCCCTCAACAACTGCTTCTTTGTATATTTTTTGTACTAAACCTTGCAAAACCTTACCTGGACCAACTTCAGTAAAAGTAGTTGCTCCGTCGGCTACCATGGATTGAACTGTCTGTGTCCATTTTACGGCGCCTGTTAATTGAGCAATTAAATTTTCCTTGATTTCAATGGGATCAATTACCCCTTTTGCAACTACATTTTGATACACTGGACAAATTGGAGTATTGAAATTTGTAGCATTAATTGCTGCTGCTAATTCCACTTTGGCAGGCTCCATTAATGGGGAGTGAAAAGCGCCTCCAACAGGTAAAACCAATGCTCTTTTTGCTCCTGCTGCTTTCATTTGTTCACATGCAATTTCAATGCCTTTTACCGATCCTGATATGACCAATTGACCTGGACAATTATAATTTGCAGCAACCACTACTTCATTATTTTCTTTTGAAACATTTGCACAAACTTCTTCTACTTTTTCGTCTGCCAATGCCAACACTGCTGCCATGGTTGATGGTGTTATCTCACATGCTGCTTGCATTGCTTTTGCACGAATGCTTACCAACTTTAATGCATCTTCAAAACTTAAAGTCTTAT
>CAIQQR010000123.1 GCA_903874055.1 uncultured Bacteroidota bacterium
ATATAAATAATTGTTTTATAATAAATTGTAAAATTTCTTTAAAAATGAATATTTTACAAATAACTGATAATCAATAAATTAAATAAAAATATAGACCCTAATGATAGAAATGGCAGCCTTAAAACTTGTTTTACCCTAGTTTTCAAGCTGAACCAATAGGTCATAAATTGTTTTTGCCATCGAATCATCATAATTAGGCTGCAATATATTGTCATCCACCTGATGTACAGGTATAATACGCTTAGTAGAACTAGTGATAAAAGCCTCTTTGGCTGTTGAAATTTCACTCAATAGTAAATCGCGCGTTTCAACTCTGATCCCATTTGCCAAACAAACAGCTAGGATATTTTTCCTGGTTACCCCTTTTAACATGTTTTTTTCGGCAGTAACCAGCACATTGTCCGATGTCACAATAAAAAAGTTAGATCTAGGGCATTCACTCACCACACCATTGTGATGGTATAAAATATCGTCTGCGCCCTGTTGTTTCATCCAAGGTTGTAACCAAACAGCCATAAGATAGTCGGTGGTTTTAACTTCAGGTATTTGACGCTGATAATTATAGGATGCTAATTTAATCCCTGTTGACGGTAAAGTCAAAGTTGGTTCAGCTAAAGGCGCTTGTATAATAATTAAATGAGGATGCTCAATAGTATATCCGTCTGGCGCATCACCACCGGCAATAATCATGCGAATACCAGAATAAGACATCTTATTTTTTTCAATAAGCTCCCCTACAATGTTTTTGATGTCTTCTCTTGTTTGAGGAATATTCAATCGCATTATTTCGGCAGAGGTAAAAAAACGATCCAAATGAGCTTCAATAAAAAGAGGCTTGTCTTTTGCGACTCTTAAAAAATCAAATATACCATAGCCTCTTTGTACTAATAAATCAGTAACTGGCACACCGGCTGTATTAATCTCTTGAATTTGATTATTTGAAAAACAAAATACGCTCATCTCTTTTAATTTTTATAAAGCTACAATTAATTTATTTCAAAAATACGAACTCCACATTGTGATAAGCTTAACTACTTTAAGGAAATTTTAAGTAAACATGAATTAATCTTATTCGTTACTTTGTAGTCTAATTGAATATAAAAACTTTATTGTTATGAAAAAGAATACACATTTTGCAGCAACCTTATTATTATTGGTTGCTTTTGCACTAACTACTATTGTTAGTAATGCTCAAAGAGGAGGAAGAGGAGGATTTGGTGGTGGTCATTTTGGAGCAGGATTTTCTTCACATTATAATAGTGGTTTTCGCATGGGTGCTAGTGTTGGATATAGTCCCCGTGTTTTACCTTATGGAGGAATCTATCGCTTACCATCCTCTCACTTACGCTTGAGCTTTGGAGGCTATTCTTATTATTTCGCTGATGGTTTATTTTATGCAGCCTATGGTGATTATTTTGGTTTAGTAGCGCCTCCATTTGGATTAACACTTGGTTTTTTACCAAGAGGTTATTGGGGTTTTAATTGGGGTGGTTATCCTTACTATTATTATAGTGGTGTGTTTTACAAACCAACCGAAGACAAAAAATACCAAGTGGTGGTTCCTCCAGTTGGAGTAGAAGTGCCTAACATTCCAAAAGATGCAAAACCAATTGTAGTAAATGATCAAAAATTATATGAATACCTTGGCACTTATTATAAAGAAGTGATGGGCGCTGATGGTAAAATAAAATATATCGTACAAGGCAAGGATGGTGTTTTAAATACAGATAATGTAAAGGAACAAAATAATGTAACTAATAATACTGTAGCGCCAAATACAAACATACCTGCTACAATTTATACACCAAGTGTTGGGGATATTGTTTTACAATTACCAAGTCAAACAATGATTGTGATAGTAAATGGTAAAAAATTATATGTTACTCCTGAACACATTTATTACGAAGAGTTTGTAGATGGAAATGTTTTAAAATATAAAATTGTAGGGAAGTAATATTTTGATTTAAATTTTTGAACAAATAATTCAAATCAAAAAAGGCGAACCAAATGGTTCGCCTTTTTTGATTAACAAGCATTTTTTTATTTATATAATTGGTTGAATAACATTTTGTAGGTACCATGTGTTTGACCACGGAAAGTAATCTCTGGTCCGTATACAAATAATTTACCCTTACCCACATTTGCTTCAAAAGCAGCAACACCATCTTGTAAATAAGCTTGTCCAAATGCCCAACCACTTCTTAGGGTTGTTGCAGATGCATACCAAGCTAATGGAGTTACTTCTTTTTGTGCGATGGCTTCTGGAGCTAATTTAAACACAGGGCTTGCGCTAAAGTAAACATCTGCTTTGTTGCTCATACCCCAATTGGGTGCATAATTATTATCTACGTCCACTTGCATTACACTTCCTGGAATATAAAATTTTTCACCAGGCAATGGTTTTTCTTTTCCAGCAACCATTTCTACCAATGCATTTTTAACAGGTAAATTTAAATGATACGCTAGGTTGGCACTTGAACCAATGGTAATAATGCGTCCGCCATTGTTCAAGAATTTTTGCAAAGCAGGAATTGATTTTTGTGCAGTAATTTTTCCAAGATGGTCTTTAAATTCTAAAGGAACCTCATCCTCCTTTGGTTCTTTTTCTTCCCAAGAAGAAGGAGTCGAAACCAATGCAGGAATGGCACCTTCCACAAAAACAATTACATCATACTTACTATTTAAATTGGCTG
>CAIQQR010000124.1 GCA_903874055.1 uncultured Bacteroidota bacterium
AATTAGCATTTAGATTTCCCAAATAATTTCTCCAAAATTATAGGATTGTTCAATCCCATTATTTACTAATAATTTTCCTTCCTTATTTACGCCAACCACTTCTGCCAAAAAATGAATATGGTTGCTTTTGAATTTTACTTCTTGTCCCTTCATAAATAATCTTTCATTATACTCCGCTAGCATTGTTTCAAATTGGCCCAATAACCATTCATTTACACGATTGGTTAAAGCAGATGATAATTGATGCAACAGCTTGTTTATTTCAAAGGACTTGCCTGTAATTTGTTTGAGCGAAACCGGCCTACCTTGAGCGGTATTAAATTGAGTTTGATTGATATTGATCCCAATACCCATAATACTCCAAGTCCATTCTGTTCCTCTAATCTTATTTTCTATCAATATTCCACCTGCCTTTCTGTCACGCCAATAGAGATCATTTGGCCATTTAATCTTTGTTTCTTCCCCAGCCAATGCGCTAAAAAAGTCGGAAACCGCTAAGGATACAGCTACGGAAAGTCCAAATTGATTGCTTAAAGTACCTGTTTCGGCTAATTCTTTAGCTTTTTTTAAGCTACTTAGGCTTAATACATAGGAACATAGTAAATTTTCACCTTTTTCGCTGTCCCAAACCTTGCCCTGTTGACCTTTCCCATGGGTCTGAAAATCAGCACGATAACAACTGCCAGATACTGCCTTGTCCTCCATAATTTGGCTTATGGCATAAATATTGGTACTATCAATGGAGGATAGTTCTATGAGCGGCTCGCCTAATATGATTAATGGTGTGGCAGGTAACAAAGAATTGTTATTTTTGTAAAGTTAGTTAGTATTAACTAAGTAGGCATTAACAAATTAAATGAACATTATTGGAAAATCTTTCCGCACTAAAAGATCGTAAAAAATCTACAACGCAATTAACTAGAAGTAGCAAAATTTTCAAAACTATTATCGCTGCAATACAGGATAAAAAAGGAGAAAATATAATTAGTTTAGACCTTAAGAAAATTCACGAGTCCGCAGCTGATTTCTTTATTATCTGTGAAGCTAATAATACTACACAGCTTAAAGCAATTGCTGACAATATTGAGTATGAAGTAAAGCATAAATGTGGCGAACTTCCTTATAAAAGTGAAGGAAAAACAGCTGCTCAGTGGTTATTGATTGATTATATCAATGTTGTAGTACATATTATGCATCCAGAATCCAGAAAATTCTACCAATTGGAAGAAATGTGGAGCGATGCGGATACTAAAATGCACGATTTAGAAAACTAATTTAAAGACCGTTTGTTATATAAGCATAACCAACGCTATAATTATTGCACATGATACCTGAGAATAATAATTCAAGAAAGAAAGGCCCATTGGGAGATGGCCCAAAATTACCCAAGTTCAATATTTATTGGATTTATGGAATCGTATTTTCCATTTTATTATACGCAACCTTTTTCTCCAAAATGGCACCTGATGTGAATACCATTTCACATAATGAGTTTGCTAAATTGATGGCAAGCGGTGATGTTGAGAAATTTGTAAAAGTTGAAAATAAAAAAGTAGTTCGCATTTTTATTAAAGGCGATAGTCTTCAGAAAGATTACTATGTTCAAAAGTTCAAAACTAAATTGAACAAAGAAAAAATTAAAGGCAACTATTTGTTTGAATATAAAGTAGATGACTGGTCTTCATTTAACAAAGAAGTGCAAGACATTTATGCTAAATATGCAATCACCAATACACCGGATAGTATCTCTGATACAGACAGTGATTGGCTAGGACCTATTGCTAATACTATTTTCTCTTTAGTGCTCATTGTTGTGGTTTGGGTATTATTAATGCGCAAAATGGGTGGTGGCGCTGGAGGCAGTGGTGGCCCAGGAGGTATCTTTAATGTAGGAAAATCAAAAGCTACTTTATTTGAAAAAGGGGGCACCAAAGTAAACATCACTTTTGCGGATGTAGCAGGATTAGAAGAAGCTAAAGAAGAGGTAATGGAAATTGTAGACTTCTTAAAAAATCCAAAAAAATATACAGCTTTAGGAGGTAAAATTCCAAAAGGTGCTTTGTTAATAGGACCTCCAGGTACAGGTAAAACATTATTAGCTAAAGCAATGGCTGGTGAAGCACAGGTTCCTTTCTTTAGTTTAAGCGGATCTGATTTTGTTGAAATGTTTGTGGGAGTAGGTGCAAGTCGTGTGCGTGATTTGTTTAAGCAAGCAAGAGAAAAAGCGCCTTGTATTATTTTTATAGATGAGATTGACGCGATTGGTCGTGCACGTGGTAAAAATGCTATGATGAGCAATGACGAGCGTGAAAATACATTAAACCAATTGTTGGTGGAAATGGATGGATTTGGTGGCGATACGGGTATTATTATTTTAGCAGCCACTAACCGACCAGATGTATTGGATAGTGCCTTGTTAAGACCAGGTCGTTTTGATCGTCAAATTTCAATTGACCGTCCTGATGTAAAAGGTCGTCAAGAAATTTTCAAAGTGCATTTAGGTCCTATTAAAGTTTCTGAAAGTTTAGACATCTATAAATTAGCTGAACAAACTCCTGGATTTGCCGGTGCAGACATTGCCAATGTTTGTAACGAAGCAGCATTAATTGCAGCGCGTAAAGGAAAGAGTGGCGTGGAAATGAAAGATTTTCAAGATGCTATTGATAGAGTAATTGGCGGGTTAGAGAAAAAGAACAAAATCATTTCTCCTAACGAAAAAGAAGTGATTGCATATCATGAAGCTGGTCACGCTATTTGTGGATGGTTTTTAGAGCATGCATATCCTTTATTAAAAGTAACAATTGTGCCAAGAGGTACAGCTGCATTAGGTTACGCGCAATACACTCCTAAAGAACAATATTTATATACTATTGAACAATTAACCGATCAAATGTGTATGACATTGGGAGGAAGAGCTGCCGAGCAAATATTTTTTGGTAAAATTTCTACTGGTGCTTCTAATGATTTACAACAAATTTCTAAGATGGCTTATTCCATGGTGACCACTTATGGAATGAACGAGAAAATTGGTAATGTAAGTTTCTATGATCCTTCTCAAGAAAATACTTTCCAAAAACCTTTTAGCGAAGAGACTGGAAAAATAATTGACGAAGAAGTAAGAAAAATGATTGCCGAAGCATATCAAAGAACATTGAAATTATTGACTGAGCATAAAGCGGATGTTGAAAAATTAGCAAAAGCATTATTAGACAAAGAAGTGTTACATAAAAGCGATGTGGAAGAATTGGTAGGGAAGCGACCATTTGAGGAAGAAGCAAAAGCGGTTGACGCTGCGGATAATGGAAACACATTTGGACCTACTGAAACAACGGTTGAAAGTCCAACTGATAATACGGAAAGAGCAACACCTGCTAATGACGTAAATGTTGATGATACTATTGATCATGCGAATGCAACCATTGGTGCTGCAGATGCAAATGGGAATAATGAATAATTATTGAAATGGAATCTCAAGGCGCTAGAAATAAAATATTAACAAAGATTAAGCAGGCACTAAAGTCTTCAGTGCCTGTTCCTTTTCCTGATCAACTTGCAGATACGCCTATTTTTATTCCAACTGAACAAGAGCTTGCAATTAGCTTTGCTGAAAAGTTTACCGAGTTAACAGGTAAATTTATTTATTGTGAAGATGATGGCGAGTTGGTTCAACAACTTGCTGCTTTAATTAAATCAAAGCATTGGGAAAAAATTTATTCTAAAGAATCGGGTTGGTTGGATGATATGAGTGAATATCAGTTTGACCCTGTCAATACGGATGAATTAGAAAGTTGTGATGCTGCCATTACTTTATGCGAACATTTAATTGCAAGAACAGGTTCCATTGTTTTAAGTAGCCAACAATTAAGTGGACGTTCGGTAAGTGTGTATGCACCAATTCATATTTGTATTGCTTATACGCATCAGTTGGTTTTTGATATTTCCGATAGCTTACAACAGTTTAAGGACGATGCGGAGCATATGCCTTCCATGATTAGTTTTGCTTCTGGTCCAAGTAGAACTGCAGATATCGAAAAAACATTGGTAGTGGGCGTACATGGCCCAAAAGAAGTATATTGCTTTTTAGTAGATAAATTAACGGATTAAATTCCTCTATAAAATTAATTTTAATGGAACTAGCTCCTGGAAAAAAAATATATTTCTTATCTGATTTTCATTTGGGAGCACCCAATGAAACTGAAAGTAGAAAGCGCGAGGAGCGATTGGTTCGTTTTTTCAACAATGCGAAACAAGATGCAGCAGCATTTTTTATTGTAGGAGATATCTTTGACTTTTGGTTTGAATATAAATCAGTCGTGCCAAAGGGTTTTGTTCGTCTTTTAGGATGCTTAGCGCAAATTGCAGATGCCGGTATTCCTATTCATATTTTTACAGGCAATCATGATTTGTGGATGAATGATTATTTCGCAAAAGAATTAAAAGCTAAAATTTACTTTGAACCTCAATTATTTCAATTAGGGGATAAGCAATTTTATATTGGTCATGGAGATGGCTTAGGCCCTGGTGACTATGGTTATAAAAGACTTAAAAAAATATTTACAAGTAAAATTTGTCAATTCTTGTTTAGATGGTGTCATCCAGATGTAGGTATTCGTTTGGCAAATTACTTTAGTGCAAAGAGTAGAGCAAAAACAGGTACTACAGACGAAGTTTTTTTAGGCGAAGACAAAGAATGGCTAATTATTTATACTAAGGAAAAGTCGACCGAAATGAAAGTGGACTATTTTGTATTTGGACATCGCCATTTTGCCATAGATTATGAAATAAATGCAACTACCCGTTATATTAATTTAGGAGATTGGATTAGATTGTATACCTATGGTGTATTTGATGGTACTAAAATGCAATTGCTTAAATGGGAAGACTAAAATTTAATTTATGAATTTAGATCAAAACATATTGTCCAATTCTTTAAGAAGTTATTTAATTGTTTTAGGTATACTCCTTATTGCTGTTTTTATTAAACGTTTAGTTTCTCGTTTTTTTGCAAGTTTAATTTATACCTGGATTGATAAAAAAAATCATTCTGAATTAAGAAAGTCGCATTTTCATCGTTTGATTATTCCCATTGAAAGATTTTTATTATTCATGGTGGCAATCATTGCTTTTTATGAATTACAATTTCCAGAGGCTTGGAATGTGCATATTTATAAAATCTCTTTACAACAAGGGATGGAGTCAGTTGTAAAGCTGGTATTTGTAATTTTATTAATTAGAGTTTGTTTACGCACTTTAGAATTTATTTCCATCATATTAGAGGAGAAGGCAAAGCTTTCAAAAGATCAAACAGATGATCAATTAATTTTATTCTTTAGAGATTTTTTCAAAGTAATACTCTACATCATTGGAATACTAATGGTGTTGCATTATGTATTTAATGAAAATATTGGCAACCTGGTAACCAGCTTAAGTATTGTGGGTGCGGCTGTTGCATTGTCAATGCGTGAAAGCTTAGAGAATATTATTGCTTCTTTTATCATATTTTTTGACAAACCTTTTACGGTTGGCGATTTGGTAAAGGTGAATAACTTCACAGGAACGATCGAAAAAATTGGACTAAGAAGTACTCGAATTCGTACTGAAATCAAAACCTATATTTCTGTACCAAATAAGCAAATGGTGGACACCATCGTTGATAATATTAGTTTAAGGACTGAAAGAAAAATTGAAATGGATTTACAAATTAGCACAAATACATCTGCAATTGCTTTGGCTAATTTTGCTCAATTTTTAAGAACCATTACCGCAAATCATCAACAAGTAATGTCTTCGATTGTTTTTGTATCAGAATCTGGAAAACAATTTCATACGATACATGTAGAATGCTTAATTCCTTTAGAAGTGGATTTGCCAGCATTTCAAATGTTAAGAGAAGAGTTAAATTTGGCAGCAGTGAGCTATGCAAATGAACATCAAATTGCATTTGCTGAAACTAAGTAATAGATAAACTACAGACTTTCTTTTAGGGAAACTAAAAAGCTTTTAATATTCTTAAGGCTATTTAAAAGTGCTAAATCTTTCTCTGCTTTTTTCTTATTGTTTTTTAAATAAGTTTTAGCCCCATCAATTGAATATTTCTTTTCACGTAGCAGATAATAAATTTGCTTTAGGAATTCAACATCCTGCGCTCGAAACAATCTATCTCCCTTTCTGGTTTTACGCGGTTGTAATTGTTTGAATTCTTTTTCCCAGTATCTAATTAGGGAAGTATTTACATTAAACCAAACGGCTACTTCACCAATGGGGTAGTATAATTTTTTTGCTAACTCTTCGGCCGAAGGCACATTTAATTTATCGATATCCCCTTCCATGGATGCGAATGACTTGCGTCCTCTTTTATGGGTTGCATTTATTTTCCCAAAATTCATTGGGGTCCTTGAAACGGTTGGAATGCTATCATTTACGATGGATTCAACAACGTCTTCATTTGCTTCAATAATTGGATCTTTTTGTTCAGTGGCAATAAATTGAACTGGTTTTTTAGCATTATTTTTTACCGCCTTAGTCCTTTTGATATGCACTGGTGCACTAGGGGCGTTGCCAAATAAATCTAATTGTTGCAGTTCTTTTGCCATTGTACAAAGTTAGGGGACTATCTATAGCAACTAGTCCTTGTAAATGATTGGTGGATAAATTGTTAAGTATGACGTATTTTTGACCATGCATTTATTAATCGTAGCTCCCAACAAATTAATCATTCCTAGCGCTATTTTGGAAGCTATTGTTGTGAATATAATAAACAACTGCTTAAATAATAAACAGATAAGTATTGTTATTGTTGGGTTTCCTCGTTTTGAAAATTTAATTAATTCATTTGAAGGGTTTGATCAGGTTTCATTTATTAGTAAAAAAGAAGCTGGGTCATTTATTAAGAATGTAGACGATGCAAGGGTTTTGCATTTTGGGGATAATGTGAAATGGGCTCAACATTTACCTTTGTTTTTTATGCCTTTAGCACTACCTGCCGAAGTAAATAAACAATCTATATTTAAAAGCTTTTTATTTAAAAGAGCATTTAATAATTACCTAAAAAAGGCTACTAAAATTATTGCAAATAATGAATGGACTTATGCAATTTTACAAAAGCACTATTTGCATTTAAATGCTAAAATAGAATTAGTATCCATGCAGTTGGATACCCCAAATAACTTGGAGTGGACGGTATTATCGGCTGCAAAAGAGGAAATTGCGAATGGCTATAACTATTACTTGTACTTTGCACCACTTGAGCGGTTTGTGCCAATTTTAAAAGAGTTTTCTATTTTTAAAAAATGGCAACAAACCACCATGAATTTAGTGATGGTGTTACAAAATCAACAAGAAGTAGAAAAGGCCATGATGCTTTTAAATGGCTATAAATTTAAAAATGCAATTCAAGTATATAGTATAGAAGAGGTAGGTGATGACTGGTTAGCAGCAAGCTATGCTATTTTATGGGAAGGCGTTTCATCATTTACTTTCTCATGGATCATTAAGTCCATTCAATATGATATCCCCGTATTGCTTGACGATAGAATTGCTTTACCAACTGCTTGGCAAAAAGCAGGTGAAGTACTTTCATTTAATGAGTCACAAGTACTTTCAAATCATTTTAAATTATACTACAAAGATGAGATTTATAGGCAAGCAAGAGCAAGACTAGGTAAGGAGTGGCTTGATATTATAAATCAATCCACTGAGTGCAAAGAGTTATTTAATAATATTGTACTTTCGCATATCAAATAGGATAATTTTTTATACAATGCACCAATCAAACATTAACGTTACTGTTCATTTAGATGAACAAAAGATTCCTCAAAATATTCAATGGTCTGCTACAGATAGTACCGCAACTGAAGCGCAAGATGCGCGCGCAATGATGCTTACTTTTTGGGATCCAACCGATAAGACAGCTTTAAGAATTGATCTTTGGACTAAGGATATGATGGTGGATGAAATGGCTGATTTCTTTTATCAAAATTTAATGGGAATGGGCGATACTTATTTGAGAGCGACTCAGGATAAGGAATTGTCTGATGAGTTTAAAACATTTGCAAAATCATTTTATCAAAAATTTAGAGCAAGTCAAGCTGCTCAAAACCCAAAATAGTAATACCATGAGTTTAGAAACAGAAGTAATGTCATTGATGAAAGATGCAATGAAAAGCAAAGACGAAGTATTATTAAGAGGCCTAAGAGCTATCAAGGCTGAAATTATTAAAGCTAAAACAGAGCCAGGGGCTAACGGTGAAATTTCAGCTGATACTGAAATGAAATTGTTACAAAAGTTGGTTAAATCACGCAAAGATTCTTTAGCCATTTATGAGCAACAAAATCGCCCTGATTTAGCAACAAAAGAAGCGGAAGAAATAGCGATAATTGAAAAATTCTTGCCAGCTCAAATGAGTGAGGCCGATGTGAAAGTAGCTGTTCAAGCTATTATTGCGCAAGTGGGAGCGGCAGGCCCACAGGACTTAGGAAAGGTTATGGGAGTGGCTACAAAACAATTGGCTGGACAAGCTGATGGTAAAGTAATTTCTGCCGTTGCAAAATCATTACTTACTGTTTAATTATGTGGTTAGACATTATAACTGGCACCATTTTGATCATTGCAATTTTGCAAGGGTATAAAAATGGTTTGATAAGAGCCGTAGTGTCTTTTTTATCATTATATATTGGGTTAATTCTTGCATTTCAATTTGCTGGTTGGGTGGCCAATCAATTAAAAGAGCACACAAAAATTGCCTCTCACTGGCTTCCTTTTATATCATTTCTAATGGTACTCATTGTTGTACTATTGGTGTTGAAATGGACGGCGCGCTTGTTGCAACAAACTGCAGAATGGTTAATGCTGGGTTGGTTAAATAAGTTATTAGGTATTGCTTTATACTGTTTTATTTATTTTACCATGTTTAGCGCTGTAGTGTATTTTTTACAAATTTTAGGTGTCTTGGAAAAGGAGAAGGTAAAAGAGGCTTTTAGTTATTCCTATTTACAGTCATGGTGGCCTTATTGTATGGGCAAAATAGGGGAGTTTATACCTTCTATCAAGCATAGCATTGCCACTTTCTCGAACCCTTTGAAGTAGGCGGCCGGGTGTTTTTACCAAATTGTTAATAATTCGTAAATCGTTATTTTGAAATCTACTATATATCCATTTTTAAGATGATTTAACTATCTTTATTCATATTGTTTGTTATGGAGTACGAAATTAAAAAAGAGGAAAAGTTTGAGTATTTGGAAGTGGGTGAAGGAGAAACACTAATGCTTTTGCATGGGTTGTTTGGTGCCTTGAGTAACTTCTCGGATCTTATTGAAAAATTTAGAACTACCCACAAGGTGGTAGTGCCTCTATTGCCTCTTTTTGACCTAGACATTTTGCATACAAGTGTAACTGGTTTAGCGAAACATGTTACTCAATTTATTGAACATAAAGGGTATGATCAAGTACATTTATTAGGTAATTCTTTAGGCGGGCATGTTGGTTTGGTATATGTTTTAAAACATCCTGAGAAAGTAAAATCGCTTATTTTAACCGGAAGTAGTGGGCTATTTGAAAATGCAATGGGCGATAGCTATCCTAAGCGTGGTGACTATGAATATATCAAAAACAAGACGGCACTTACTTTTTATGATCCAGCAATGGCTACTCCTGAATTAGTAGATGAGGTTTTTGAAATTACAAGAAATAGAATAAAAGTGATTAAAATTATAGCACTTGCAAAAAGCGCTATTCGAAATAATTTGGGCGAAGAGTTGAATCAAATTAAAGTCCCTACCTGTTTAATTTGGGGGAAAAATGATACTGTTACTCCACCATTTGTTGCCGAAGAGTTTAAGAAATTAATACCTCAAGCTGAGTTGCATTTTATTGATAAATGTGGACATGCTCCAATGATGGAAGTACCTGCTGAGTTTAATGATATTTTGTATGCATTTTTAATGTCACTTCCTAAGTAATAACTATTCAAATAATGTCAATGTTAACTTCTTCTATTGCTCAAAAAGGCTTGCCATTGTTTCATTTGGAAGACAAGGTTTCCTTTGCTTTGCAATGTATGGAGGACTTTGATGTACAACATTTGGTGGTGGTGAAAGATGATTATTTTTTGGGAATTTTAGCCAAGTCCGATTTGTTAGACACTAGTGAAAGCAATACACTTGAGGTGCTTAGCGATTTATTTTTGAAAATTGGTGTTGCTGCAAATGCCCATTTCTTAACCGCATTAGATTTATTTACAAAACATCAATTATCATTACTGCCGGTGTTAAATGAACAGCAAGAATGTATAGGTGTTATCACAAATGAACAATTAAATGGTGCATTGGCGCATTTTTTAGAAGTTGCAAAACCTGGTGCTATATTAGTACTCTCTGTTTCTCCTTACCAATATTCTTTATCGGAAATGAGTAGAATTGTGGAATCTAATAATGCACAAATTCTTCAGTTAAACACGCATTTTGATGAGGCCAATGGTAATTTAGTTGTTACCCTTAAATTGAATAAGGACGAGGCGGGTGCTATTATTGCCACTTTTGAACGATATGATTATCAAATTGTACACTACTTTGGAATCACTCCATTAAATAATGATATCGAAAATCATTATCATAATTTAATGAATTACTTGGATGTATAAATTCGTAGCTTCTATACTTTTTACTTCTTTGTTTTTTATTGGTATTCAATTTAAGGCAAACGCTCAGTACCGAATTGCTCAAATTGATATTGAAGGCAATGCAAAAACAAAAGCTTATATCATCTTAAGAGAACTTCCTTATCATGTTGGAAGCGTAGTTATTAAAGACTCTCTTATTTTTTTGAATACACTTGCTAAAGAGCAATTAATAAATACCTCTTTATTTAATGATGTTAATATTACAAGCTCACCAATTGATAGTGGGGATGTAAAAATTAAAATTATTGTAAGTGAGCGTTGGTATTTTTTCCCATTGCCATATTTTAGATGGGTGGATAGAAATTTTAGTGAATGGTGGAATGAGCAACACCATAGCTTGGATCGTGTGAATTATGGTATTAATTTAAGACAGTCAAATGCTACTGGCAATAATGATCGCTTAACCCTTGGACTTATTACTGGATATACGCATCAGGCGGTAGCCAGGTATCAATTCCCATATTTAGATAAAAAATTACGATTTGGTATGGGATTGGGATGGCAATATTTTACCCAAAAAGAATTGAATACTTCCACCAACTTGGACAAACAAATTTTTACAAAAACAATTGCCGATATTCAAAATGGTTACAGAGTAAATGCCAACTTCTTTTATCGTCCTAATTTATTTGAACGATTTACTGTTCAGGTAGGATATGGCAATGCAACAATTTCAGATTCTGCTTTACTAGTACAACCAAATTATTTTCCGAATCACAATAAATCACTCACCTATGGAGATATTGGCATTAATTTTTCAAAAACCAAGTTTGATTATAATGCGTATCCAACACAGGGCAATAGTACTGACATAGGAATTTTTCAACGATTTTCAGCAGGAACTAATTTGAGTTCCTTTTCGTTGAGATCAGTTTATGCACATCGATTAAATAGAAATAATTTTTATATAATAGAATCTAGTTCACTTGCAAAATTAGTTCCCAATCAAAATTATTTAGATAGTCGTTTAATGGGATATGGATCGATGCAAATGAATGGTTTTGAATATTATGTAATTGATGGAAATGCCGGATCAATTGCCAAAGCAGAATGGCACCATTTATTAGGTTCCTATTCCCTTCCTACCAAATCTGGTTTTGCAATTACTGATAAATTAGTTAAACATTTGCCGGATATTAAATATCATTTTTGGTTAAAAGCTTTTACCAATCTAGGGTATGCATATAGCGAACATCCTGTTAATTATAGTAAGCTTTCCAATACCCTGTTAAGGTCGGCTGGATTGGGTTTAGATATTATTAGCATCTATGACCTTGTAATAAAAATTGATTATAGTATGAATCAGTTGGGAGACAAAGGGGTATATTTGCACGGCGGTATTAATTTTTAATTTTACACATGAAAGTTGCAATTTATAGTAGGGGTGTTGATTTAGATCAACAACAATCATTAAATGCATTGTTGTTGGAACTGAATAGATATGATATTACCATCTATGTTTTTGAAGACTTGCTTCATCAATTTTCATTGGTGAATCCTCCTGATAAAGCCCCGCTAATTCCTTTTGTTAGTTCATCAGATTTACATAATACTATTGATTGTTTAATTAGTTTAGGGGGAGACGGAACGGTATTAGATGCCGTTACTTTAGTGGGAGATACAAATATTCCAATTTTAGGAATTAACTATGGCCGTTTAGGATTTCTTGCTTCTATTTCAAAGGACGAATTAAGTTTAATGGTTGATGCATTAGTGAACAGAACCTATGTGATTGAAAAAAGATCATTGATTCATTTGGATGCTAATTTACCCATATTTGGTACCACCCCTTTTGGTTTAAATGAATTTGCAATTCATAAAAGAGATACTTCTCCCATGATTAAAATTCATACTTATCTAAATGGGGAGTTTTTGAATTCTTATTGGGCAGATGGTTTGATAGTTTCTACTCCAACAGGATCCACCGGGTATAACATGAGTTGTAATGGACCTATTCTTTTCCCTGATTCAGCAAGCTTTGTTATAACGCCAGTTGCACCTCATAACTTAAACGTAAGATCCATTGTGGTTCCCGATACATCGGTAATTTCATTTGAAATTGAGGGGCGTACCGAGGAACTGATTTGTGCAATGGATGCCAGAAAAGAAATTGTCCCAAAAAACATTCAATTGGCCATTAAGAAAGAAAATTTTACCATTCATTTTATACGACTCAATGAAAATAGTTACCTTTCAACATTGAGAACAAAGCTTACATGGGGGCTAGATAAAAGAAATTAATGCATGCGTAGAATTCAACTTATATTTTTACTAACTAGTATGTTTTTTGCAATGAATTTATCTGCGCAACATATTTCAATGGTCGAAAATAAAGGAGAAATTGGCGTGATGGGGGGAGCCACTTTTTATAGAGGTGATATTGCAACCGATATTTTATTTTACAAACCCAACTTTGGTGTCTTTTATAAAAAGCAGATCAACGATTATGTTGGGTTAAGATTGAATTACGAATATATTTCCATTGGTGCCAACGATATTCAGTCTAAAAATTTCTACGAATTTAAGCGGGGCCTATATTTTACTCGAACTGCACATGATGTTAGTTTGATGGGAGAATTTTATTTCTTGAAGTTTATAAATGGTAATAAAAATTATCGGTTCACTCCTTACTTGGGTTTTGGTTTAGGTGCGTGGAAATCCATTAAAAGCGCTACCAATTTAGATACTGCAACCACGATAAGAACAATCACTTATCCGCTTAATTTAGGATTTAAGTATAATTTATCTGGACCCTGGAATATTTTTGGAGAAGCTACTTATCGATTCACCAATTCAGATAAAATAGATTTTTTTGCGGATAATACCCATCATGTGCCCTCTGGTTTTCTATATGATTTACAAGCCAGTACTTCGGGGAATGATCAATATTTTACTGCCAAATTGGGGGTTTCTTACAATTTACTTACCGTTTATGGGGTAGATAAGCCAAAAGCTCCTAAAAAATGGCATTTCTTTAAACGCAAATAAGCCGGGTATTTTCTTAATTTTACATTATGGAAACATTGGATATGAAGAGGTTGCCAAAACATATTGCCATCATTATGGATGGGAATGGGAGATGGGCAAAGGATCAAGGACAGGATCGTTTATTTGGACATTATCACGGAGTAATTAGTGTAAGACGTGTTGTGGAAGCGGCTGCTGAAATAGGAATTGAGTACCTTACTTTGTATGCATTTAGTACCGAAAATTGGGACCGTCCAGCCGAGGAAGTTACCGGTTTAATGACCTTATTTGTGGACACTATTGCCAAAGAAGTACCCGATTTACATCAAAATAACATAAAATTAGTATTTATCGGTAACCTAGAAATGCTACCTATTGAAGCTAGGGCGGCACTTAAAAATGCAACCGATCAAACTGCTCAAAATACTGGACTAACCCTCATTATTGCGCTAAGCTATAGTGGTAGATGGGAGTTGGTAGAAGCTGCTAAAAAGATAGCTCAATTGGCAGTAAATGATGATTTGAAAGTGGAGGAAATTAATGAATCAGTTTTTGCTAATCATCTTGCTACCAAAGGGTTTCCTGATCCTGAATTAATGATTAGAACAAGTGGTGAATGTCGAATAAGCAATTTTTTGCTATACCAATTAGCCTACGCAGAACTCTATTTTACGGAGACAAGATGGCCAGAATTTAGAAAGGAAAACTTGGTGGCTGCTTTGTTAGAATATCAGTCCAGGGAGCGCAGATTTGGCAAAACCAGTGCTCAAATTCAATAAATATA
>CAIQQR010000125.1 GCA_903874055.1 uncultured Bacteroidota bacterium
ACTGTACCACCAACAGTCGAATATACCCTTACCGATAAAGGAAGAAAATTGCAGCCAATACTAAAAGAGCTTTATAAATGGGGTAAGGAATATTATTAAATCTACCCCACCTATAAGTTACCAACTCTTATTTAGCAAAAAAACACTGCCATAAGCAGTGTTTTTCTAAAAAAATAAATTCACCAATAATTTACTTGAGTGTAATATTCTGAGTTGTTCCGTTTGGCAAAGTTAATTGCGCTAAATCATCACATACAGGTGTATTCCCATAATTTAAAGTACGGTTTAAGCCATTCGGCAAAGTATAAACAAGAGTACCAGCCTCGATCCAGCGACAGCCAGAAGCCACGACAAGTGGAGTGGTAATATTGATGCTTACGGTTTTGCCATTAGGGCGAACCAATGTCCCTGAACCCGTAATCTCGTATACATTTGGTGTGCCTTGAGTAACCCAGGTACGAACCCTATTCCAATTTGCTGTGTGAGTTTCACCATTAGCTTTAATAATACTACAGTTGATAGTGACGTCAAAGTAAATCTGTCCAGATGAATTATGACCCATATTGGTAACCGTCTTAGTACCAGTAACCTGGTTATCATTATGGAAGAAATTGTTGAAAGTAATGTTATGCACAGAGCCGCTATCAGCATAATGACCAGTATAGGTAACAATTATTTGTCCCCTGCGGTAGCTACCGTCATGGCATAAACAATCTGTTGATCCAAAATCGATTGTCAGCACACTGTCGGTTCCATTGAAAGAATGAGTTACCGTAGCGCATCCGCTGCCTGTTGTAGCGGTGGTTCTAAAAGCCATATTACCATTTACGGTAGCAGCCTGATCAGATACTGTCTGGACATCATTGAAGGTCTTTTCAGCTACGGAATAATCGGTGGCTGGCGTAGTATCCTCATTAGTTGAGGTACTTGTTTTGTGACAGGCTGCTGTAAAAACAAAGACTGACAACGTAATGGCTACAGTGCTTAGACAAAGCATTAATTTTGATTTTTGCATAGCTATTATTTTTTGTGGTTAAAATTCTCTTTATTACAAAGGATAAGACCAACAAAAAAACAAATAGTTTAATCTTTTACTCAGCCACATGCATTTTAATTAATACTAATTGACCTTCATTCTCTAATATTAATTAATTGCCTCTTCAAATTTCCCTTCGATTATTCCTATTCTTTTAACGATGGCAAATATCCAATTCTACGTAAAAGCTATTGGATAACTTTTCTTGTGATGTTTTTTTATTTATCGTAATTGTTGCTGGACTTAAAGGAATAACGTAATTTGGGGTTAAAGTAAAAAGCCATTTATTAACTCTATAGGTCACTTTAGTACTAATTTCATATACAAGCGGTACCAGCCTATTGGGGTTTGATATTGCTGTTTTTACATTACCTTTCTTATCCTTTTTATTCAGACGGTTTATAAAATATTCGTCATAATAATTTTGTGTTCCTGAGCTAAACCCTACTGTAGGAATAATATGAAGTGTTTTGTTTAATAATTTGAAATCATGGTCTAAAATTATCCCTATAACATAATCTGTAGATTTGCTATTTATATTCAGATCAAAAGTGATTTGGGGCTCAATAATATCATTATTGAATTGACCATATACTCCGCCTGAACCCTTTGAATTAGCTCTGACGCTTAGACTGTTTTTGTTGTAGAAAAATTTATCAAAATTTACTCCGCCATTGAAATGGTCGTTGAAGCTATGGTCCCAACCAGCTTCTATTGTGGTTAGGTCAATGGTCCCACCTTTTGCAGTAGTATATGAAACCATTCCTTTTGCATAGAGCCCGTTTTTGTAGTGATATCCTATGTAAGGGGTATAATAAGGAATTGTCAGTGTATCCCTTCTGCCGAGATATACATTATCACTGAGATAATTGAACCCAGCCATAAAATACGATTTTGTATCAAATGGATCATCTTCATCGTCAAGACTAGATGGGATAACCCGCTGGGCAATTGCCGAGCTTGAGAACAAAATAAACGCAAGAAAAAGGAACACGAAATTTCTCATAATAACAATTAAATCTTTCGGGTCAAATCAATATTTATTGGGCAATAAAACCAAAAAACAGACGATCGTTCTATAACTAATTAATAATTCAGAAACAGATTTTTAACTCACAAAGAATATTCTCTCAATAGTCCAATATAAAGCTATGCAACCGATTAAGCTTGAAACAGGATAGACAATTCGCTTGTTATACCACTCCTTTTTGCCAAACCTCTTGGCTATCAAAAGATAAGCACTTAATATTATTGTGATTTGCCCAAACTCCACGCCTATGTTGAAGAATAATAAAGATCCGAGAAAATAGGTTTTAGATAATCCAATATCTTTAATGGCATTTGCAAACCCCATACCATGTATTAACCCGAAAAAGAAAATTATCAACAATCGCCATGCATTTATTTTATTGTGAAAAATATTTTCGATTGCTACAAATAAGATAGAGATGGCAATCATTGGTTCTATTATTCTTGAATCTGGCATTATAAATCCTGTTGCAGTCAATCCTAATGTGATAGAATGAGCTAAAGTAAATACCGAACACTGAATAATAACTGATTTGAGATTTGAATTAAGCAGAAAGATACCAAGAATGAAAAGAATGTGGTCATACCCCAAGGGTATCACGTGTGTGTAACCTAATTGAAAATAATCACGGGCAATCTGAAAAGATGATAACTCCATGAATTCAATTTCTGTTCATTAATGCTATTTTACCACTTCCATGTTGTATTGTAAGATCGTTTTTTACAACCTCAATTGAATAATAGTAAACTCCTTCAGCCATATCATGTGCCTCCCATATCAGCTGGTTAACCCCTTCTTTAAAGCCAATAATATTCTGTTCAAATACCTTTTTGCCAATGACATTTCTAATAGTCATCGCTGCACTTTTTGCATCATAAATAGTATAGCTAATAGTTACTCTACCATGGGCGGGATTTGGGAATGCATTCGAGGCTAAAGTGGTAGCAGCAATCTCGCTTATTCCGGTAGTAGAAGTATTACCTCTAACACAGAGAGCATAAAGATTGCTTGTCTTGGTAATGTACGTCGTGATGCTATATTGAGTATTCAGATACCATGCATCAGGGGCATTATTAAATTGAGTGGTAGACGACCAGTAAAATTTAGCGCCAGTACCTAAAGTAAAAATCGGATTAATTGCAGGATTGGTTACCGTTAAATCGCTGATAGATTGAAGTTCCTTTATATTGGGTAGTCGCCAATCAGTATGTCCTGCTAATGTTAGTGTGTCAGCATAATTCAGGGCCTGCTCCCAGGTGATTGTATCTTGCACTAGCACTTTCTGCCACGTCAAAGAAGTCAGGTTATCAGTGACAGTGCCATCGCCATTATCTGTAAAATGTGAAGGTATAACAGGTGGCGTTGTAATATTTCGTACTGCCCTTACATGAAAACTTTTTACTCCTCCTGCGCTGATTGTTTCAGTCATTGGGTGGTTACCTACACCGCCACCGGCATTAGTCACCCAAATAAAAGAAGTGTCACCCACCTGTCTATCACTTGTCCACCAGTACTCGGCATTATTTTTGGTAAAATAATTGGTATCAAGTGCAGGATTAAGGTGTCCAAGATTAACAATACTATAACCTTCATAGGCATTAGGAAGTCTCCAGTTTGTGTAACCACCTAAAGTGAGTGTATTACAATATAATTGCGCATTTTGTATTGTCATCTCACCACCATCGTTTTTTTGCCACATAAGTCCCGTAACAGTGTCTGTTACTGTGCCATCTCCGTTGTTTATAAAGAAAGGAGTGTAAATGCTATACCCTGCATCTTCCCCGAATGTAGTGGTATAATGAAGTGTTTCGCCTGAGTCAGGCAAATGTTTCATAGTCTTGCTTACGCTCTGTCCATAAACCGGGAAGCCAAACAACGCAGCGCATATTATCCCCAGATATTTGTTCATAGGAAAACTTCTTAAAGTAATTGTCAATTATTGAACGATCAGTTTTCTGTTTATCTGCTCTCCGGCAAGTTGAATTTTCACTAAGTAACTACCTTTGGGCCATTTTCTTGTGTCAATGTTTTGGGTATATCCGAACACATGAAACACAGTTTGACCCATAATATTATAAACTGAAATGCTCTGCACGTCACCGGCCATAAACGGTGTATTCAGCGCTATGGAAATTATACCATTCGTAGGGTTTGGATAAATATCAAGCCTGTTCCCTAAGTTAGTAATTTCGTTTACAATATTTGGCAAAACATAGCAAGGAATGAACCCTGTATAAATGCTATCTCTGGGAGCCGAGCCAGGGGAGCTGAAAACAAATGTATAAATACCTGTTGGAGTCCAGCTATATGCCACAGTATCGCTCACTCCACTTAGAGTATATATAAGTCTATACCCATTTGTGCCTACTTGTTGGCAACTTGTTATCAAGGCACCTGGCAGAGGATTTTGGCCTCCTCTCACGGGGCTTGCTGCCGCCTGAGGAACTAATTGATGGGTACCATCTTCAGTTACCTGTCCCGCAAAACGAGCTATCATATATGGGTAGGTTGTTGTGCCATGGTAATGGTATACTCCACCCACCCCGAAATGGCCGTGGTTAGTATCTAAAGCTGCCATTGATGTGCCATCGGGTTCATGTGACCCATATACAGCAAAGCCATCAAATGCATAAGCAATTGGTAAATTGGCCGATGTTGTCCCATAAAGGTGAAGAGGTGCAATATGATAGTGATAGTCATCCGCTCTTCCGCAATGCCCACCATAATTATCCAGCTGCCCTGCCACCAAAGCATCAGCACCGGTGTTTGTATGCTCGTTGAATATTGGAACGCCATTTACTGCAATTGCTATTGCTCCCCTTGTAAAATGTATGGTGTCGACGGGAATATGGTTTGTTGCTATTGTTGGTTTCAACGGAATGCTCCATGCATTAGTAGGTAAAAGATAGCACTGAGGTATGGGCACTTGCTGCTGCCAACCGTTGCTGCTTATACCAACCATCATGCCATGCGTAGTTGGAATACCATGAGACTGAACATAGAAATAGGTAGTATCCCAAGAAGTTATAACATTGGGTTTGAATGGTGTAAACGCAGAATCTATAACAGCAGGATTTGTGGTAGTGGTTGTCCGGTAAGCTTTATTAAAGCCAAAAAGAGTGGCAATAATACCGACTGTTAGAATCGGGTAAGCATATCTTACCTTGTCTTTGCTGATAAAATGCTGCCCTATACCTTTCGAAAGGCCAAGTAGTAATAAAAGAAAAATAACTGAAAGCGATGCAGTTAAATAAAGCCTGAAATTTACATCAAGCATGGGCTGGGAAGTTGAAATGGGAGGTGTAACCTTCCTATTATTTATTTGCTTTACACATTCTTGCCTTTTCATTGCATATTCCTGATCTTCCTTCGACAGAGCGTTTAAAGGATAGGAAACAATTTCATTATCAGCTTTATCAATAAATACTTTCCCGTCACGCATCATATAAAATGAGCCTTCTATTGCGCTGTTATTGGATTCGATGTTCCAATGATGCATTATTACGTTCCCATAGTCTACAACATGCGCAAATGCACAAATGTTCAGCACGCAAATAGCCAGAAATGTTAGTCCCGTTTTTTTCATAAAAGCAATAAATTTTTAGTTCTTACTATAGATTTGACGATTATTATTAAATATTCTGGCACCCATCTTAATAATATTCTACTTTCTGGGTGGCGGTTGTCTGTTCGGTCTGTTGTCGGGCCTGAAATAATCTCGGATTTCTATTACCAGGTTATTAAGTTTTTCTAATTGTTTTTGCGTACAAATTCTTTTTAATTGCTGGGCCTGATCAATACGAAGCAATTCCATCTTATACTCGTTTTCAGATACACTATGAGCAAGGCTTTTTAGCTGTTCTTCGTTTGTATTTTTATTGAACATTTGCATGTTCATAGAATCCCTTTCACCACGTATGACTGCCTCCAATATTTTTTCTTTTTCAAAAAAGGACTCCCTGATGTTCCCGATTTGTTCTGCCTGCTGTTGCGTTAAACCTAATTCATGCTCTAAAATATGCGCTACGTCTTTGTGCTCATCATTTTGGGGCGGTCCTCCATTTTTATCTTTTCTGATCTCATTCTCATCCTCACGATTTCGTGGTGATGGTCCAGAATTTCCAGTCCTGTTCTCGTCATTATACTCATCATTGTGTAATTGTTGAGCAGGTTGATCTTTCCTAATAGCATCCTTCCATAAGAATATGCAAATGGAGCATGTATTTATTATTACCAATAAAATCACAACTCTAACCAACAGCTTTTTTTGAGTGAATATGTCCATAGATCAATTGTTGGGGATTGGGTTTATAAATAATTCCCTTGAAAGAGTATGATATTCCTCAGTATGACTAACAGTTGGATTGTCAGAGTTGCGTACAGTTTTCATAACAAAGCCAGCATTAAACAATATCACGAATACTACCAACGCACTCAATGATGAAAGGTAAATCTTTGATCTTGTAGATTGTTTAGATTGAATAATTCTGCTCATAAGAGATTGATCCCAATCTGCGGATGGTGTCAATTCTGGCAATTCCTCAAACTTGTCAAGGATTTGCAATGCTTCAATTTCTACTTTCTGCGAATTCATATTACTATTGTTGTATTTGACGACTATTGATGATTATTCTGGCGGATAATCTCAAACATTCTTTAAAATATCCACCAGCTTTCGAATTAATTCCTTTTTTGCCCTATATATGAGAGATTCTACTGCAATTATAGTTGTTTTCATTATTTCAGCAATCTCTGTATTGGTATAACCTTCCACTTTACTTAATGTGAATGCAATACGCTGGTTATCAGGTAATGTATCCATTGCCTTAATTATTTCTTTCATGTCTTCTTTTCCACTTAATAGCTTTTCCGGGGTAGTGCCACCTGCCAGCCAATTGGCTAAATCTTCCAGGTGTACCTTTTTGAATGCTGATGATACCCGTTTTTTACGTTTTCGTTTTTTTATTTCATCAAGGCTTTTTGAAACAGCTATTCGTAATATCCAGGTTGATAATTTCGAATCTCCACGAAAGAACTTTATGGACTGATAAACTTCAAGGAAAACCTCCTGCGAAATGTCTTCGGCCTCCTCTATATCTAATAAAAATTTGTAGCAAGTATTAATAACCCTATTTCTGTAAAGACCGACTAATTCATTAAAAGCAGATCGATTACCTGCTTTTACTTTTTCAATCAGAATCGAGTCTACTAACAATTAGCCGAAAATTTTATTATTCGTTTAATACACAAAATTCATAAATATTCTCCAAAAACGTGATATTATCACTAAAATAGCTTGCGCTTGGAAACTTTCTTGGTTTTGGATTAACTGAGGATGGGTATCCGTTATGCACATTCTACATAGCGCCTTACTTCATATGCACTATTTTTCCTGTTTTCCTGCCTGTTTTCTCACCCTGAAGGACATAATAATATTCCCCTGGTCTGGCATCAGCGCCGTAACTGTATTTGCCATCCCATAACACGTCATACTTCCCCTCAGATACAACATTTCCATTAATCAGAGTCCTTACCAATTTACCCTGTTCGTCAAAGATAGCTAAGTTAATAGCCTCAGTTTTATCCAAAGCGAACGATATTTTGGTTTCGGTTGTAAATGGGTTGGGAAACACCATTTCGTCAAAATAGTTGCTGTTCCATAGCACAGGTGTACCGGTGTTTATAGAGTCATAGCAGTTTTGCGTACCGATAAAATAAGTCGCCGCAATATCTCCGTTATGATGAGTTGCATTGGTGTCGGAGGGTAAGTACACTCTTACGTATTGTACCTGTGTTCCTATAGGGCTTACCGTTACCCTTAGGTGTCCGGAATTGGAAAGGATAAGGCCTGAGTCGTAACCATATTGTGCAGCTTGTGCCGGATAGTTAAAGTTATGAAGGCTTGGCTGTGGCGTTTCCTGGTAGATCAGGCAATCCTTCTGCTGTTTGGCAAAGAAGTGGTCGTGACCATGGAAAAAGATATTTACATGGTTTTCTGTGAGCAGGTCTTTGATGGGTTTGTACCAACCCGGTCTATGGGTAGCAAAGCCTGGAGTGCCATCTATATTTTCGCCTCCCCACTCATAGAAATCAGCCGGTTCGGTACCACCTCTCCCCTGGCCCGATCCTGCTCCTCCTACAAGCTGGTGGGAGAATACAAATTTGAATGTTGCATTACTATTCTGAAGTGTTTGTTTCAGCCAGTTATATTGGGTTGACCCCAACGACCAATTCCAGGCGTTAAGAGAGTCAGGTTTAGGATTGGTATACCAGAAAGGATCGAGCACAATGAATAATGCATCACCCCATTGCCATGCATAATAAGTCTGCCTTTTTCCAATGAAAGGGTAATTTGTTGTATCTCCGGTATAAAAACTATCAGGTTCCGGGTTCAGGAAATATTTCTTTCGAACCTGTGCATCCCATACAGGGATGCTGTTGGCTGTGCCATTCAAATACCAGCCTGCCTCACCTTCATGGTTCCCCATTGCAATAAACAAGGGCACTGAATTGCCTGATACCGAATAAAATTTCCTAAACAACCGACACCGATAGGGTATGGTATCATAGGGCACTATACCAGACGTGTTTTGTAGCTTATCAGTCATTAGGAAATCCCCGAGGTCAATCATGAAATCAGGACGGTCAGCCAACTGGTTGAGCAGACATTGGTGGTAGAGCGCAGTGTCGCTATTATAATCATCATGAGGATCGGCCTCAATATCGAAGGTAAATGGGCTACTCACGGATCGCTGTGTATGGAACGAATATTCTGGCCTAACAGTATTTAACGTATCACCTGGCTTACGATAAAGTATGCGATAGTAGTATTTCGTATCGGCGGACAACCCAGTCAGTGCAGTAGTTGCCATGGTGCTATCGGGAAATGTTTGCCAGGCTGTCTGGTATGGATAAACTCCACTGCTCGTGCCATATTCTACGGAAACTTGTGCTGAATCCGCAAAGATAAGCTGAATAGTCACCCCGGATGCTGTAGGCCTTGAAAGGAGTTCTGTGAAAAGTAATTGTTGGGAATAACATGCCGAAGTTAAAAACAGGCATAGTAAGAAGAGAAGTCGATTTTTTTTCACAGACAACGGATATATAACATTAATGAATCACAAGTATTTTTCTGACTGTTTGATAGTTTTCGGTCCGGATATTCAGAAAATATAAACCAGTGGGGATGCTACTTACATCAATATGATCTTCCTGAGTTTGGCTTATTTCACCGCCAACAGTATTTATGAGTCTTATCAGATGCACATGACTATTATCGTCGAAACTAATATTGACCAAATTGGTTGCGGGATTGGGGAATACGTTTAGGTTAATATTTTTCGATAGATTGGAAACAAATGCGGCTGAATCGCAAGTACCTATAGTGTAAGAAAAAGCCACCGAATGATTGTGATTAATTCCCGTCACTGTATCTCGTGGAAGGTAGCTCTTAATATAATCTACCTTTACACATGAAGCAGAAACAGTGACCCTGACATAACCACTATTCTGCAATGTATCTGCCGTATAGGCAGCGGTGTTAACACTGCCTTTGACATAGGTAGAGTCAGCCATCATTGGCACCTCCTGGTATGTGATACTATCCAGCACCTCATGAGCAAAGAGATGATCATGTCCTTGAAAAAGGATATTTACCCCATAATTCACGAATAACTGCTGAATGGGGACTCCCCACCCTGGGCGATGAGTATCAAAGGTGTATGTTCCATTTTGTTCATGTCCTCCCCATTCGAAAAGCTGAGCTGGTATAATGCCCCCTCTATCTTCTCCTAAAGGGTGATGTACAAAAACGAACTTGAATTTGGCCGTACTGTTCTGGAGTGTATTTTTAAGCCAGTTATATTGTGCTAAGCCAAGGGTCCAATTCCAGCCTTTTGGTTTGGCCTGAAGGGAAGTAACTGAATCGCAGTCAAACCTGTAGGCATCCAGTACCACAAACAGAGCATTGCCCCAGGTAAAGGAATAATAATCTTCGGGTAAACCAATCCCAAAGCCTTCAGCGTTAGAATTGCCTGAATAAAAGCCATTCGGTTCAGGATTAGAATAATAATATTTGCGCCATAACGTGGACCAGATAGCGAGATTATTTGGGGCGAGGGTATCAAGATAATACATCTTTTCTCCATCGTGATTGCCAAGGCAAATATTAAAAGGGATAGAGTTACATACTGCTCCAAGTCTTTGTCTGTAAGCCCTTCTTAAAGAATCAACTTGTTGAGACGTGATGGTAAATGGGTAGTGGTCATCGCCAAAAATATCGCCGAGTGTGAACATGAAATCTGGATTATCCAGGGCCACATTAGCCAATGAAACCTGGTAAAGATGCTGATTGCCGTAATCATAAAGGTGCTCATCTGCTTCTACTGTAAATGTGAACGAGCTGCCAGGTAGTCGCTGAGTGTGGTAAGTATACTCCGGGCTAATTGTAAAATTTGCAGATCCGTTGTTTTTATAAGCAACACAATAATAATATTTGGTATCGGCAGTTAGATTGTTCATATCAACTACATAGGGCACTCTCGCAGTATAAGTGAGCAACGCAGTAGAATCAATGTAAGTGCCAGATTGTGTGCCCCACTTTAAATAAAATTGGCCAGACAGATCGAACATAATATTGGCTGTCATCGATGTGTCGGTCGGCCTACCCAGAATTATCGAATAATCTTGGGCGCTTATAGAATTAGCATATATCATCAATAACAGGATGGCAATAAATCCTCTTCTAAAAAAACTAATATGTCTGTCGAATAATACTTCTATTACCATCCAATGCTTTTTAATAAACTTAGTCTTAACTATTATCGTAGATGTTTCAATTTCCCCGAGGTTTAACCACAAGCAATATTAAGTTTACTGTTTCATAATTTTTATCGTTTGATTTGAATTTTGAGTTACTATTTTAAGCAGGTATAAACCTGCATTTATCGAGGAAAAATCGTATTGCTCAATTTGATCTCCTGACCATAATAACTGTCCTGTTATATTCAAAAGTAGGAAATGCGCATCGCTGGAGACATTATCAACGTAGATTTTACCTGTGAATGGATTTGGATAATTCCTGATAGTATTTTGTTGGAATACTTCGTTTTCTGCTGCAGGATAAATTTCAACAAAATTACCTGGAGTCAGTGTCTTACCGTTAAATGCCGGATAGTTTGGTGCATACCTATAAACCCTGAAGACTGAATTCATTTTTTCGTCAGTCCGCACAGGGTTATTGGGTAAAGTGTCTCCCTGTGTTAATGGCCCATTGTTTGTACAAGGATTAATGTATTTCCATACAACAGTTCCTGATGCAGTAACCTCGTAAAATGTTCCTATTGGTCCAACATCAATTAAGGTATTGCCATTTGGTAGCCGCTGGGCACCTGAGATGTCATGCCCAAACATAGATGTTGGAGGGCTTGCCTGGTAACTCCAGGTAAAACCAGAAGGGCCAAATGCAGACGATCCTGTTGGCAAGGTATAATTTCCATTGGTGTCTACCGGGGGTGTTATTTCATCAATTGTAGAGTAGTTCCGGCTAACGCCATTATTAAAACAAAGCAAATTGCCTGCACCTGGACAACCGGTTCTGATCCACTCAACGTCATGTTGCTGATCGTATTTTTGAGTGCTTCCAGTCCCTCTGTCGTAAGTTATTGGATTCCCCCATCTATACAATAAATCTCCTCCTTTGCCTCTTATTCCTCCAGTATGGCCAGCAGCTTGTGCAGTAGTTGTACTATGGTCTATTACCCATACTTCGCTGTTGCCTCTTACACTTAAGGCAATCTGGTCAAAGTCTGAATTGTAGTCAATGGAATTCATGTGATTCCAGAACAAGGGCAATTTCAAGTGGTCGCCGGAATCATTAATTAATTCAGGGTGGGCACTAACAATCCCATAATTTGATTTTGTAGCATCAAAATGTTGAATCAGATGATCCCACACATGCCATTGCCATACAACCGTACCTCCAGAGGGATAAGTAGGGTGTATCTCTACAACGCCATCAGGCAACATAAACCCTTTGGTAGCGATATCAGGTTGAAAATCGCTTGTGTCAAATCCGGCTGCAATGATTTCTGCCATTGTTCTTTTTTCAACTACCAGCATAATTATGTTTCCATTGGGCAGCCTTTTTATGTCATGATGCTGCATATAAGTTGAAGTGGAATAATCAAGATACCATACAAGGGAGTCATTCCAGTTATACTCCTCTATTCTTCCTCCTTCACCCCCTCCAGTTCCAAGGGATCCAGGAGTCATACAGGTCCGCAGTATATTTCCATTATCAAGCAGATACACTGATTGCCCCGGTGGGTAATGACTGGCTTTCCATTCATGTACTTTCCTTCCATCATTATTTATTAAGAAAGTTACCGTATCCTGTTTAGGGGCAAATAAGGTATATCCCTTAAATGTTCTGGTGGTATCGTTAATAAATACCCCCACAGTATGAGTTTGTCCACTGCATACATCAACATTAAGCGATAGCAAAATATAAATTGCTGTGATTATTCTTTTCATAATTGTTCAGTTGTTATTTTATGAATACCATTTTTTTGGTTACCTGTTGATCGTTGGTCTTTAAAATGTAATTATACATGCCGCTCGCTACCTGTGTTCCATGATCATTGGTGCCGTCCCAGACCAAAGAGTATTTGCCCTTGTTGCACGTTTTATTTATAAGCGTCCTCACCAATTGGCCTGAGAGGTCATAGATTGAAATGCTTACCTGTTTTGACTCAGGAATGTCAAAGACAATTGTAGTGGAATAAGAAAAAGGATTTGGATAGTTCTGATTAAGTAAATCATTTGACATTGGTTTCCCCAAAGGCTTAACAAGGGTTTGAATTGTTGAAGGGGTCCAATAACTTGGCGTTTTGCCAGTCATTGTGGGACCGGGAGTCAAATCATGTCCACTGAGTGCAGGATGAGTGCTATCGTACCTATATGCTCTAAATACACCGTTATAGGTGGGATAGTTGTCCACTTTTACTCCTTTTATCCCATCCCTTGTCATGGGGTTGATATATTCCCACACAATAAACGAGTCTAACGGGGAAATTTCAAAAAAATGACCATCATTCATCGAACATATCAATGTGTTTCCATTTGGTAATCTTTGTGCGCTACCGCCAATGGTGCTATAGAATGATGTATTATTTTTACTTGAAAATTTCCAAGTAATTTGTTTGGATTCATTTTTTGAAACTTTCATCAGGTTAGAGTTTGGTGAATTTACTGTCCTGTAGCCAGCATTTGGTGGATTGACAAAGTTCCCGGTGTTAGTGCCGCTGGAATCCAGAAATGGATTTATTTCATAGATATAGGATTGGGGGGTAAGTTCAAACAAATTTTCATCGTTGTTGAAAAGCATGAAGTGCCCTGCTCCAGGCAATCCGGGTTTTATCCATTGAATATCGTGCGCACCTCCAATTTGTTTGTTACCGGCTGTCGACTTTTCCCAGTTGGCTGTTACAGAAGGAGCTACCCCCTGGTTGTATTTCGCCGGATCACCAAATCTATATTTAAAATCCCCTGCACTTGTTGCAGCAAGAGTAATACTCCCTGCTGGATTGGAAGGGATAAAAGTGTTGCCATGATTTATTACATAAAATTCGCCATGGACTGAATTTATGACTATGAGGTCTGAATCCTGGTTATAATCAAGGGAATTACAATGCAACCAGTCTTTTTGAACCGGGTTGCCACTGATATTGAGATTGATTCTGCCTGGTGTGCCAGCAATAACACCATAAGTTGGTTTGCTCGCATCAATATCCTGCACTACATGATCGAAAAAGCACCATTCCCAAATCACGTTACCTGACCTGTCTACCTCAACGATGGCATCCATCTGAGCGCCAGTATAGCTGTGAGATGGGTCGCATCCGGCATTCAGGCATTGGGTAGCAGTTAAGTCTTTGTTCGCGATATATATGAAAGTTGAGTCACCCAATTTAGGGTTATATATTTTTTCGAAATCGTGATGCGGGTGGTAATTGGTCCTTGTTTCGGTATAACTCCATACTACCGTACTATTCCAGTCAAGTTCTTTCCACTGATTTGAATTACTTGGATCTCCGCCTACAGCGTCCAGTAATGTTCCGGCCTCTGTAAACCTGGGATTAGTACCAATATTCCATGTATGAATAACATGCCCCTCAAAGTCAATTAAATAGGATGTGCCCCTCGTCCCAAACAGAGTATATCCAAAATATGTTTCAGAAGAATTCCAATACCTTGTTTCCGTGGAAACCATAAAGCTTTCCTGAGCAATTAATGAATAACCGAAACAGGACAGCAACCAGAATAAGAATAATTTTTTCATATCACAGCGTTTTATTTTATTAGTATAATTTTGTTTTTTATGAACTGATTATCTGTTTGAAGAATGTAGAAATATAAACCTGCGGGCTGATTTAATGCATTCCATTTAAATTCGTGTTGGCCTGCGGCCAGTCTTCCATCTGTCAGGGTGGCTTGCAGTTGCCCCAGATAGTTGAAAATTTTCACTGAGACATAAGACTCTTCAGGCAAAGAGAATTGTATCATCGTCGATTCAGAGGAAGGATTCGGGTAAGTGCAGCAATATAGGTTTGGCTTCGCATAAGTTGTAGCAACGCCAGTAGAGTGGCTGAAGTTTCTTGCTACCCGAAAGCCCACATGATACCATGGATGATTGGGATCTAAAGGTCCTCGGAAGTAAGACGGGTCTCTGTTTGACACTCTTGAATGTCCATCATTAACTCCACTGATCATATCTCCATTGTACCAATTTCCGCCACGCATACCCCTGTAGGGTTTGCCATCCGGCATGAGATCGCCCGTGGTTGGTCCCTGAGGGTTGTTGTATGGAGAACTACTATAGTAGTTGCGGGAGTACCAGTCATAAACAAACTGCCACACATTTCCTGCCATGTCATAGAGCCCATAATTATTAGCCCCATTGGAAGTCATGTAACTTGTAGCACTACCTGGCCAGCCGCAAACCGCTTTCAATTTCAATGTGCCATCATAGAACCCGACAGGTGTAGTGTAGGGGTAAGCTCCCGTTTCATAAGGGTCACCTGAATTTGGCCAGTTTGCTTTTGTGGTATCCAGCGTATTGCCCCATGGATATATGTAATAAGGTGTAGTATCACCACCCCTGCCAGCATATTCCCATTCGGCTTCAGTTGGTAAGCGATAACCGTTCTTTGTAAAATCGCAAATCCATGTAGTTTCATTAAAACATTGTTGCAATCCGTTTTTATTACTTAACCAGTTGCAATAGGCTGCTGCGCCAAACCACATGACGCCGACCATGGGATGTTGTGCCCTGAAATCTACAATGGAAAACGAATGTCCGTCATAACCTATGCTATAATATGATGAATACTGATTTGTGTAGCACAGAATGTTGGTGTCACCAGTAAGGTACACTATATTACTACGTACCTCAATCAGGCTTTTTGACAAAGCAGAATCAAGAAATTGCAGGTATTGCTGATTTGTAGCTATTGTTTTTGCGATGTAAAAAGAATCGATTTTAACTGCATGAAGTGGAATTTCATCACTTGGGTGGGCTGAATCTACAAATCCATAATGGTCGCCCATTTCGAATGCACCTCCGGGTATTAATGCTTCATTAATTGTTTGTGCATTTAATTGTGTAGAAAAAACCACCAATAAACAAGCAACAGCGGTTATTCTTAATTTCAAATTGACCATAAACGACCTTTTATTTTCTGAATAAATATGCCCTATTAATTATTTAGACGACACCTCAGATTATTTCTGGCACAAAGGATATTATGATCTTCGTCATAAAAAAAGATGACCAAGATCATCTTTTGCGCAGAAGACTTTTCCCCTTGGAAAACGTCTAAACAATTAACAAAACCGGTTGTCATGCGAAAAATCATTACTCTAAGGGTTATTTTATTTGTGTCCATTTATTTGTCGTTGAGTAATGTTGGTAATGGTCAAACATATTCTATTGTTGATCCGGCTCAAACCACATGTTATGATACCTTATTTTTAATTACTTGTCCTTCACCTGGAGCGAATTATTATGGGCAGGATGCTGCCTATATTGGTACGTTGCCCAATTATTCTATTAGTACCGATGGGAAAACAGTTCATGATAACAATACAAGTTTGACCTGGATGCGTAGTCCTAACACAACCAATACACCGCCAGTAAAAGCTAATAGAATGACTTACGCAACTGCTCAAAATTGGCTTACTACAGTAAATGCTATTAATTATGGCGGGTACAGTGACTGGCGGATTCCAACGATAAAAGAACTCTACTCACTTTATAGTGGCAAGGGCACAGACCCAGGTGGTTCAACTTCATCAGTTGGGTTAACTCCTTTTATAGACACCAATTATTTCAAATTTGCATATGGCAATACCGCACTTGGAGAACGAGTAATTGACCAACAATATATGTCTGCGAATATTTTCATCAAGAATCCCAGCGAATCTGGCTATACTAAGGATTTTGGGGTAAATTTCTCAGATGGAAGAATTAAAGGGTATGATACAGTAGATGTGCTTAGTGGTCTGCCCAAAACCTTCTATGTTCAGTTAGTTCGTGGCCCGCTTACTTATGGATACAATACTTTTGTAAACAACGGGGACCAAACTACAACAGATAATGCGACTGGATTGATGTGGTCAAGGACCGATAATGGCTCAGGGCTTAATTGGGAAAATGCGTTGGCTTGGGTACGAACAAAAAATGCCGCAAATTATTTAGGTCACAGTGACTGGAGGATGCCGAATATAAAAGAACTTCAGAGTATTGTAGATTATACACATGCTCCAGACTATGATAGTTTGCCTGCTATTGATACTAACTATTTCCAATGTAGTACTATCATTAATGAAGCAGGTCAGTTGGATTATCCATATTATTGGTCTGGTACTACACACGAAGGCTATTTCTCTGGGTCAAGCAACGGCGCTGAAGCAGATTATGTTCCGTTTGGCAGAGCGTTGGGTTGGCCTTCAACTCAAACGCATTGGGTCGATGTGCATGGGGCTGGATGCCAGCGAAGTGATCCAAAGGTAGGGCCACCATATGGATATGCTGCCTTTAAAACAGTTGTTGTAAGTGGGGTTACTTATACTGGCTACTCACATGGTCCACAGGGCGATGCCATTAGAGGTTCCAATTATGTAAGGCTTGTCCGAAATGCTTCAGCAACATCAATTAACGATCAAAACAGGAATGGTCATTCATTGAATATTTATCCTAACCCGGTTGCAGAAGTTTGTACAATTTCATTCGGTGATGAACAAAAGCAAGTAAGAATTGACATACTAAATATGCTTGGCAGTAAACTTATCGAAATAAATAGCACCAATACAAATACGGTTGAAATCAACGTTCGAGATTTACCTCAAGGAATATTCATAATGAACATTTATGTTGATAATAATTTTTGGGGCACAAAAAAAGTTGTCAAATTTTAGAACAGCAGCTAATTTCCTTGAGTAGATACAATAGGACTTTCATTATATGAGTATTTATTAGTGGTAATTGCCGTCCTACAACTGCAAATATTCACACTGTCTTCTATAAACAATAAACGGAATACTGCCAGCATGTTATATGTTCATATTAAATATTTAATTAATATGTTAGAGTGACCTTATGTTTAGTACTTATGTTTCCTTTGAGAACCCAATAGGCATATAGAATCTGATATTGATATAGAGTCTTTGTTTACCGGAGTTCAGAAAGTCTATACCCAATTTGGGGATACGAAAATGTTCATTTCATGTAAAAGGGAAAAGACGAGGAGTGAATTTGAAGAGCTGAAAGATTAGGAATTGAAACAGGGAAAGGAATACGGATATAATCTTAAGTTGTAATTAGCGGCAGTTGAAATTTTATCAGTATTTATGGTGTTTGCAAGATTGCATCTCGCCATGGCGATTGATAGTAATCTGCTCTTATGGCGAGATGCAATCTTGCGGTGGACAAGTCCCCCGTACCCCCTGAATTGCAACATTTCAAACAAAAACTAATAATAGCCGTGTTGTCTAAAATAAATTTGTTTTAGACAAAATGCATTAGAAATGCAAGACAAACCAATGTTAACCATTATATTTAATCCCAAAATCTATTCTTTATTTACAAGTTTTTTAAAACGCTAAAATGCTAAAGGAAGTAGATTGGTCAGAAGATAGATCATATCGTTCAGGAAGCAATACTGAGCCCATCCAATTTTATTTGGATGGGTTATGTAATAGCAAGTTTTTTGATTTACTCCTAGGCTATTTTAGTTCGGCTGCAATCAATGTACTATCCTTAGGCTTTGCAAGTTTTCTTTATTCAGGTGGAACAATAAGATTGGTTGTAAATAATGTGCTTTCTCAAGACGATAGAGATGCTATAAAAGCCGCTAAGGACGGCAACTTTTCTTCAACCATTCTTGATTTGAATGATATAAAGCAATTAAAAAGAAATTTAGATGAATATGGTAAGCATTTTTTTGAGTGCCTTGCCTGGCTGTTTGCAAATAAGAAAATTGACCTGAAAATAATTCGTCCTAAAAAAGGCAATGGAATTTCCCATTATAAGTCAGGTGCGTTTTCTGATGGGAAAGACAATGTGGGTTTTAAGGCATCATGCAATTTTACAGCTTTTGGTTTGTTAGAGAATTTAGAAGAATTGGATGCTTTTCTAAGCTGGGAAAATAGTCGCTCAAGTAAAATGATAAACCGGCAGAATAAGGACTTTGAAGAAATATTTTCAGGCAAGGCAGACTATGTTGAGTATTTGCAAATTGAGGATATTGAGATTGCAATAAAAAGAGAGTTTGGAAGCAAGTCAATAAATGAACTTTTAATCCAGGAAAAAGAACTAATCGAAAAGAAAAGTAGCGTTCTAAAGAATAAAAAAATCAGGAAAACTTTCGAGAAAGCAATTACAAGAATTGAAGAAATTATTCGAGAGCCAAGATTCCCTTACCCCGAGGGACCGAGAAAATATCAACAAGACGCTCTTCAAAATTGGGTTAATAATAATTACCAAGGGATTTTTGCAATGGCAACTGGAACTGGTAAAACAATTACAGCATTAAATTGCGTCTTGGAACAATATAAGATTACCAATAGCTATAAAGCAGTTATACTAGTGCCTACTGTAGGGCTTGCAGAACAATGGGAAGCAGAAAGTAAAAAATTTAATTTCGGAAATATCGTCAAGATTAACTCTGAATCTGACTGGGAAGCAAACTTAGCTCTTTTGGATATTTCTAAACATTTTACAGAAACATCTTATATTATAATAGCCACTTATGCATCATTTTACCGACCAAAGTTTCAAGATTTTTTTAAAAGACTTCACAATGAAACTATTTTAATCGGTGATGAAGTACATAATATGGGATCACCAACCATTTCTAGACTTCTTCCAGATATTCACCTTGAAAAAAGAATTGGCCTTTCTGCCACACCTAAAAGAGTATATGACGAGGAAGGTGGTGGCATGTTAGAAAACTTCTTTAATGATAAGGAACCTTATGTATATAGCTATTCAATGGAAGAAGCAATCAAGAATAATGTACTATGCCCGTATTTGTATTTTCCGCATATAATTGAATTGACTGATGTGGAGTTTGAAGAGTATGTAAATATTTCTAAACAATTAGCTAAGTTTTTTGATGGGGAAACTAACAAATACAAAAATGAAAGTTTAGTAGAAATTCTGTTATTAAAAAGGAAAAGGATTATACATAAAGCTGAAAACAAGAAGCCAGAATTGGCAAAAATCCTTAATACTGAATTTAAGAAAAGAGGAAATTTGAAGTATACATTGGTGTATGTTCCTGAAGGTGTTGAACCAGATTATTCGATAAATGATATTGGAACTGAAAATGAAGAAGACATTAGTCTAATAACCCAGTACACAAAAATTATAAGTGGTACAGATAGGAACATTATGGTTAAGCAGTTTACTTCTAAATCCCTAAATAGGGATAGAACCATAAAGGATTATAGTAATGGCAACATTCATGTTTTAACTTCAATGAAATGCCTAGACGAAGGTATTGATGTACCCAGGTCTGAAATGGCTATTTTTTGTGCAAGCACCGGTAATCCAAGACAATTCATACAAAGACGTGGGAGAATCTTACGGGTACATAAAGATAAGACATATGCTGTAATTCACGACATGGTAGTAATACCAAAGAAAACCGGAGATGACGCAACATACATTATGGAGCGTAATTTAATTAAGAAAGAGTTAGAGCGTGTGGTCAATTTTTCTCAGTTGGCGGATAATAAAACACTAACTTACCAGACGTTCAAAAATGTTCTTGATGATTATAATCTTAATTTAAACGATTTTGAAAACTAAAGCGAATTACATTGGCAAAAGAAGATGAAATACTCAAAACTTTTATGGCACATCCATTACTTAGAGAAGTTTATGGTTTGAACGAAAACAGTCTTCCCAATTCGATAGAAGAGGGAATGAAATCTGAAATACCCATCGTATTAGCGATAACTAATATCGTAAAGGGTGTGCAAAGAAAACCAATAACATCTGACAATGACTTGCAACGACAGGTACTTGCCATTTTAAATAACAAGGTCCAATGATTATAAAAGAACTCATCATCAGTAATTACCAATGTTATTACGATGATAAAAAATTTGAATTCACAAGGGGTTCAAATATTATTTTGGGTAAAAATGGAGGTGGTAAAACTAAATTTTATGAAGCCATTGAATGGCTGTTTAGTTCCAATAACCGGGACATAGACGAGTTAATTTCAAAAAAGAAACTCAATCTTGCATCTCCAAACGACCCTTTCAAGGTGGGTGTTGAAATAACTTTTGAGCAGGGTGAAATCTTGAATACTGTAAAAAAATATTTTACAGTTCAGAAAAAAACAGATAAAAATTTTACTACAACAAATGTAGTGTATGAAGGGATTAGGGAATACGAAAATGGGGAAAGAGATACAATGGATGGAGCGGCGTTATTGAAAGATATATTTCCCGCTAAAAACAAATTATATTGTATGTTCAAAGGAGAATCCGACTTGAATATATTGAAAAATAATGACGCACTGGTTAACCTGATCAACCTTTATTCAAAAGTAAAACATTTTGGTCCATATGCTGAAAAAGGTAGGGTGTTCAGAGAGTATGCAGATAAAGCAATTGAAGAAGCCGCAAAGAAAGATAAGAAAATTGAAAAGCGGTATAAGGAACTCGATTTTGAAATAAATAATTTACAAGGTAAATTAAATGATAAGCAAATTTTCCTTCAAACCAAGTATAAGGAAAAAAGGACACTAGAGGAAAATATTCAAGGAGTTGAAAAACATTTAGATAATGCAGAAGCCGTTGAAACAATAAAAACTCGAATAAAGGATATTGATGAAAAGAAAAAAAGACTAGAAAATAGTATAGACGAAAATTACACTACGGCTTTATTCGATAAAAATTGGTTTCTTATTTATTTTGAGAATATCCAAAAAGAATTCTCTGATAAAGTTGTTGCCCTTAGCAATGAGCGAAGAAAACAACAGCGAGAGTTTGACAGAGAAGTAGGTATTAAAGAGGGTGAAAAACGGGCTACGGTTGCATTATTTAGGAACGTTGTGCCTTTGCCCAATGATATTCCCTCCAGAGCTATAATGGAAGAGATGTTGAGTGATGAAATATGCAAAGTTTGCAACAGAGAGGCTAAAATTGGCAGCGACCCTTACAACTTTATGCTCCAAAGGCTTAATGAATATATATTAACCCAAAAACCAGTATTAGAGGAGGAAGAAGAGGGAGATAAAATAGAACTCTTTAAAAATAATTATACATCTCGGCTAGTAAATTTAGAGGCAGCTATTGATAATGATCTCATTAAGGTTAGGTCAATTTATCAAACAATAAAAGATCAACTTGAATTTAATCAAGAACGGAAAAATGAAATTGATGAGTTAGATAGAAAAAAAGATAAAGAAATTGAAGATTTGGAAAATATTATTGGAAGTTCCGAATTAGGTCAAGATAGTCTTGCTCATACTTTCAAAAATTCCAAAGGTTGGCAAAGAGACCTCACAGCTGTGAATATTAAGATTGAAGAATACGAAAAAAGTGTCAGTGAAATGCGCAAGGAACTTTCCCCAAAAAAGGATGAGAAAGAAGCATTAGACTCTAAAAGTGTTAGCACCTATCTTACACAAACAAGAAAAATCTTGCGTGATATTGAAACGATTTTTGAAGAAACTAAGGAAAATAAGTACGATGAATTCGTCAAACAGCTTCAGAAAACCGCGAATGATTATCTGAAAAAAATAAATGTTGGTTCATTTACTGGATACATTGAAATTGAACGAAGAGTATTTAATAAAGAGCAAATAGTCGAAGTTAATTTAATGCAAGATGGAGAAATTTTCTATCATCCCAATACGTCATTACAAACCTCAATGCATTTAGCTATCCTCTTTGCAATTTCAGAAATGACAAAGATCGAACGCGAAGAATGTTATCCTCTTATTTTTGATGCTCCTACTTCGTCTTTTGATCCAATTAAAAGAAAACATTTCTTTGAAGTTTTAGGTGATTGTAATGAACAAACAATTTTACTTACAAAGGATTTTACTGACAGATCTGAAAATACGCCAGGTTTATTGTATTCTGAGGAATTTGTGAATATCAAACGAAATAAAGCAATTTTGATTAGGTTGGAAGAACCGTTTGATGATGAAATCTTATCTACTATTAACACACAAGTAATCAATTTGTAAAAATGGCGAACTTATTTGAAAAATGGCGAACAAGAATTCCCAAGTATAATGAAATATACAAAGCCACCCTATTTGACCCTTTATCAAATATAGGCGGTGGTTCAGAAAAAGCAAAGTTCAATTTGGGGAAGCATTTTAGCAACAATTACGAGTTCTATATGTATGCATTCTTTTTAGGGTTGTATAAAGAACAATATAAACCGTTGGATAAAGACGTGAAAAAAGCAGACTTTAATCATGCTATACAATTTTGGGGAAGTAAGTCGAATCGCCTTGGAAGAACTGACTTTACCAATCTCCAGGAATATATGTTTGCTGCTGTTATCGCTAAAACTAACATAGACTTGTTAGAATTAGAAAAAGGAAGCATTTCCGAAGACGAGGCCGTTAAAAAACTAATTGAAACTATGGAGGCTTACGCCAATGGAGGATTGATGCTAATTAGCGACAAGCTAGATGAATCGCCGCATTATTTCATACAAGCACCTGCATTTTTGAATTTAATATTGGAAAGTAACTTAAAGAATGAAGCCCATTGACTCTGTTGGGTGGGAAAAATTATCTATGCCATGTCACCATTGCTCTTCGCTGGGCTTTCAACAGCATTTTCATTAAAATAGTATAGCGCTTCATTGTACTCTGTATCTGAAATACCTCCACGCTGTAGATAAGTTGCAGCCTTCCTGACAACATCGTTAGTCAAATCGTCAACTAACGATATGACATACTCATATCCTTTTTCCAGTTCTTCTATTTCGATAGTCAGACACTTCATGCAGTCGACAAATCCACCATCAAACTGAGGCGTTTTAGGAAGAAATCTAAATCTCTCACCAACAAAGGCGTTTGTAGAATCATCCGTTATACTTGTTCTTAGTTGCTTTGATCCCTTGGTTTCTCCAGTGTCTTTGTTATCAATTTTTGTACTAAGGAAACTACTTTTTTGATCTTCACGTATCAAATTTATTTTAAAACAAAGCACAGACTCGAAATTTTTGTTTGAGATATTACATCGTGGTGTAGCTATAAAAACTAATTCCAAAACTCCATTTGTTGTATTCTTTTTGAAAATATCCCCTGTCCAAAATAAATGCTTATCACTTCCGGTTCGACGATAATAATGCTCAATTGAGTTGACCTTTACGCTTTCTTTATTTTCTTTATTACTGATTGCATTTTGGTAGACTGCCCGTAACGCAAGCCTTTCAAATACCTCCTTGGTACGATTG
>CAIQQR010000126.1 GCA_903874055.1 uncultured Bacteroidota bacterium
ATCTATTAAGAAAATAAGGTTTGTTAGATTACAAAGTTCTTCAGCATTATACGAAACTACTTTTGATAATGCTGTTTTAGGAATGACATTAACATTGAATCCAAAGAATGAAATTGCAGGTTTATTATTTAAACCCTATACCGAAACAAAAGAAATTATAAGGAATACTACCAAAATGCAATTGCCGTTTAAAGGGGAGTGGACAGTTACATGGGGTGGAGATACAAAGTAGCAAAACTATCATGTAGAAAGTCTTGCTCAAAAAAATGCTTTTGATATCTTGATTAAAGATGAGCAAGGTTATACCCACAAAGGTACAGGGGAGACTAATGAGGACTATTATGCTTTTGGTAAGGAATTATATGCACCATGTGATGGTGAAGTAGTATTGGTTGTTGATGGCGTAAAGGATAATATTCCAGGAGTGCTAAATCCTATTTATATCCCTGGAAATACTGTCATCATTAAAACATCAAATGGCGAGTTTGCTTTTTTTGCGCATTTTAAACAACATTCCATCGTTGTGAAGCAGGGTCAAAAAGTAAGCGCAGGAGCATTATTAGGTTTGTGTGGAAATTCTGGAAATTCTTCAGAAGCTCATTTACATTTTCATTTACAAAATGCGGAGGACATGACAAAGGCAACTGGTGCTAAATGTTATTTTGATCAACTAAAAGTAAATGGAGTTTTGAAATTGGAATATTCTCCTATTAAAGGGGAGAAAATTGAAGCAACATATTAGTAATTCACTACTTTTAGGCCTCATACTATTATTAGATGAAATCAAAATGCATCACCAGTGTTCTTTTTTCAATATCCACCTTTATTTTTTGGGTATTGAGTGTAAATGTAGTGCTATCTCAAACTACTAAGGATTCCTTATTTATGGAGCAGTCAAAATTGGAGGCAATCAACTATTTCAAACGGGGTGTAAATGAAAATGCATTATTATATTCCGGCAATGAGTATGTTGAATTTGTCTCATTAGAATCTTTGCATCAAAATATTAATGGAACTCCTTTTTTTATGACGGACTCACTAGTTGATGGGATGGTGAGTTATGGAGGGGTTAGCTATACATTGCCTGTTAAGTTTCAACTGTTGGATCAAAAGGTTTTAATCAACCATCCGGTTACCCATACACTTATTGAGTTATTCAATGAACGTGTCGATTACTTTAGCATTGGCAAGCATCAATTTTATAAGATCCCCACAGGGTTGGTAAAACTGACTAATAGTAAACAAATTTATGCGGAGCGACTTTTAGAGGGTCAAATATCTTTTTGGAAGCTGCATGATAAAATATTAAAGCCAACAAAAAAGGCCGAAGAGCAAACAGCAACTTATACAAACTATGATCAATTTGCAATTGAGCGAAGCGGCATTTGGACTAAAATAAAATCAGAAAAAGATGTTTTTAGTTTTTGTGCAGATAAAAAACAGCAGGTGCAGGACTATGTAAAAAAGGAAGCAGTGGATTTTATCCAAAATTTCGAGTTCGCTACCATTAAAGTATTAAAATATTATGATTCAATTTCCAATTAATGACTAGAAAACTATATGTATTGATTGGCCTAATTGTAGGGGTGTTTTTATCACCCAATGGCACTGCAGCTCAAGCTGGATTAAATGCAAATTTCAAATGTACTGCTTGTCGTATGCAGGATTTGGGCGACAGTGTTTTAGCAAAATATCATTACCAGTTATTTTATGATGTAAGGGAGTTTGATGAATTTTCATTTTCGATCAATGTACAAGATGCTACCATTGAACAAGTCTTTTCCCAAATATTTTCTACAACAAAATACAAGTATTCCATAGATGTTTTTAACAGGGCATTTGTCTCTTTACAAGGTAAAATAAAAACAAATCTACCTGCCAATTTATTTATTCAAAACGGCAATTGGTTAGATACTGCACGAGAGGTAATTAATGTGGATTATAATAGAGTTCGCAACAATGACAAACTTAAAATTGCTTCGGAACAAAAATTAATTGAAATTGGTAAAAATGTAGGAAGAGATATTGGTAAAGCTATCATTACGGGTTATGTTAAAGATATTAGCAATGGAGAAGCCATTTCGGGTGCAACTATTTACATCGACTCCCCATTCATTAGCACCCATACCGATCAGTTTGGTTATTACTCTTTGTCCTTGCCCAAGGGAGGACATTTGCTTAAAGTTTCTAGCATGGGGAAAAAAGAAGTTAAGTTACAATTGGGTTTACATGAGGACGGAAAATTAAATATTGAGCTTTCTGATTTTGTTGAAAATTTAAAAGAAATCATTGTTTACAATAAAGAAAAGAGTGCGAATGTAAGGAGTATGCAAATGGGTATAGTTAAACTTAATATTAAATCTATTAAGTCGGTACCCATGGTTTTTGGAGAAGCAGATATAATGAAAGTGGTTTTGACTTTACCTGGCGTAACTTCGGTTGGCGAAGCGACTACAGGATTTAATGTTAGAGGTGGATCAACAGATCAAAACTTAATATTGTTTAACAACGCGACAATTTATAATCCATCTCATCTTTTTGGATTCTTTAGTGCCTTTGATCCTGATATTGTTAAAAGTATTGAGTTGTATAAAAGCGCCATTCCTGAAAAATACAGCGGGCGTTTATCGTCGGTATTAGATGTAGAAATGAAGGAAGGGAATAATAAAAAATGGACTGGCGTTGCGGGTATAAGCCCTTTGACAAGTAAGCTTACTTTAGAAGGTCCATTAAATGACGGCAAAACAACCGTGATTGTTGGTGGTAGGACTACGTATTCAAATTGGATTTTGCATAGCCTTCCTAATGAAGCTTATAATAGGAGTGATGCCAATTTTTATGACCTTAATTTACATGTTACCCATACCATTAATGCTAAAAATAATTTGTACCTGACTGGATACATGAGTAATGACAATTTTAATTTCAATAATGATACTGCTTATCAATATGGCAACAAAAGTATTAATTTAAAATGGCGCCATGTTTATAACAACAGGTTAAATGGTGTTGTACTGATTGGAGAAGATCAATATCAGTATGGTGTTTCAAGTAAGTATGTACCTATTAATGGGTATCAATTAAGTTTTGACATTAATCAACTTAATTTTAGGGCAGATTATAATTACAAATTAAGCAATAAACATGCATTAGATTTTGGGGTGACTAGTATAAAATATTTATTACATCCAGGAACTTATCAGCCATTTGGAGCAGCTTCCCTTGTAGTTCCTAATGTTGTACCCATTGAACAGGCTTTAGAATCTGCAATTTATTTGGGCGATAGTTATACTGTTAACTCGAAGTTATCCATTAATGCAGGAGTACACTATGGGGTATTTAATTATTTAGGTGCCCATGACGTGTATACCTATTTGCCCAATATGTCAAGATCATTAGCAAGCATTATGGACACTTTGCATTATCATGCTGGAAGCCTGGTTAAAACTTATAGTGCTCCTGAATATAGATTCTCTATGAGGTATGAATTAGGGAATAATAGCTCAATGAAACTAAGTTATAATACCACTAGTCAATATATTCACATGCTTTCCAATACTACTGCCATTTCTCCCACAGATATTTGGAAATTAAGTGACCCTAATATACGACCACAAAAGGGAACACAATATGCCATGGGGTACTATAAAAATTTGGCCGGAAATACTATTGAAACCTCAGTAGAAGTTTATTACAAAACGATCGAAAATTATATTGATTATAAAAGTGGAGCAAGTTTAGTATTGAATCATCACATTGAAACAGATGTGTTAAATAGCAATGGTAAAGCCTATGGAATTGAATTTTTGGTTAAGAAAAATGCAGGTCAATTAAATGGGTGGCTTAGTTATACTTATTCAAGAACTTTTTTAAAGACGGACAATTCAAATGGGCAGGGGGAGTCGATTAATAATGGAAAATATTATCCAGCTGATTTTGATAAGCCACATAATGTTAGTGTAATAGCGAACTATCAGTTCTCGCATCGTATAAGTATATCCGGCAATTTGGTATATAGTACTGGAAGGCCTATCACGCTTCCATTGGCACAATTTAATATTGGAGGTGCGAGTTCCTTGTATTATTCTGAGCGAAATCAATACAGAATTCCAGATTATTTTAGAACAGATATTTCTATAAACATAGAGGGCAATCATAAAGTGAAACAAAAATTGCATAATGCTTGGTCATTCGGCGTGTATAATTTGACCGCAAGGCAAAATGCATATTCCGTGTATTTTATTAATACCAATGGTCATGTACAAGGCAACCAACTCTCCTTATTTGGCACCATGATTCCATTTATCACTTACAATGTTAAATTTTAAATAGATGAAGCAGCCCCTTTCATATATTGTTTTTATGATGCTACTTTTGAGTGCATGTGTAAAGCCATATGACCCTCCTGCTATTAAAGCAAGTAATAATTATTTAGTGATTGATGGAGTTATTAATACAGGCAATAATGGAGTAACAACCGTTGTTTTAAGTAGAAGTAAAAATTTGTCCGATACAGTAAGTTTTATCCCTGAATTAAATGCAAAAATTAAAATTGTTAGCGGAGCTGGTGTGATTTATAATTTAGTGGATTCAAATAACTTAGGAAAATATGCCAGTCAGCCCTTGCATTTAAATACAGCAGACCAGTATAAAATTCAAATCACAACAGCGAATGGGCATCAATATCAATCTGCATTTGTTATTCCCAAAACAACTCCTTCTATTGACAGTATTAGTTGGAATCAGGACTTGATCAACAATGGGGTGAATATTAAAGTGAGTACACATGATCCCGAAAATGCCACCAAATATTATAGATGGGATTTTGTGGAAACCTGGCAACACAATACAAAGGAAATTGCCCAATGGGTAAATGTGAATGGCTATATACATTCATTGGGGATTGATTTTTTAAATGATCCTTTACAAATTCACCAATGTTGGACTACAAATGCATCTCCTAAAATTGTAGTAGGCAATTCTACAGGTCTTGCGAAGGATATTATAAGCTTGCAGTCGTTACATTTTATTCCTTTTAATGATGAAAGACTAACCATTAGATATAGTGTCTTAGTGAGTCAATATGCGCTTAGCCAAGAAGCTTATAATTACTGGCAATTGGTACAGAATAATTCTCAAAATCTTGGCTCTTTGTTTGATCTAATGCCTTCACAGTTAACAAGCAATATTACTTGCATTTCTGACCCAACTGAACAAGTTATTGGCTATGTTTCTGCATCCAGTATACAACAAAAAAGGCTCTTTATAAGTAATAGTGAAGTGAATAATTGGATAAAGCAATTGCCTGGTTTTGAATGTAGTTCACAGTTAATAGATACGGATCCTGCTGATTTTAGAATTTATAAATATGCAGACACAAGTTATGCGCCTTGGTATTTCACAGGAAATAATATTCCTTATTTAGTGATCATTAAAAAATCTTGTGTCGACTGTAGGGTAAAGGGAGGCACCAATGCAAAACCTAATTTTTGGTAATGATTTATCCATTCAACATGTCAAATAAAACAAATTCTTATATTAATAGTCTTATCTTATGCACAGTTTTACTTTGCATAAGTGATCTAGTGTTTGCTCAAAATGACACTAGTAGGTTGATAGGAGAAAAAATGGCCAACTATCAAAAATATCATTATCAAGAGCGGTTATTTGTCCATACAGACAAGACATTTTATGTAGCAGGTGAGGAGGTATGGATGAAATTTTATGTAACCGATGCTTTATTACACAAGCCAAGTGGTATAAGCAAGCTGGTTTATCTGGAAATTATTAACAACAAAAAACAATCGGTGCTACATGCTAAAATTCAATTAGCGGGTGGCTTTGGGGATGGAAATATTAAACTTCCAGAGAGTGTCTTGTCTGGTAACTACACATTAAGGGCCTATACACTGTGGATGAGAAATGAAGGACCTGATGCTTTTTTTGAACAAGCTATTACTATTGTCAATACGATAAACGAAGGCGCTAAATCGCCCAACTTTCCAATAAAATCACATATAGATTTTCAATTTTTTCCCGAAGGTGGCCATTTACTAGAAGGCGTAGAAAATAAAATCGCATTTAAAGCAATCGATGAGAACGAATTAGGTGTTGATTGTAGCGGTATTGTATTAAATGAACGAAATGACACCATTGTAAAATTTGTGAGTTTTAAAATGGGAATGGGGCATTTTATTTTCAAACCGAAAAATAGCGAACTATATAGAGCATTTGTAAAAATCGGAGACAGCTTAATGAGTCCGATGCTGCCGATTATTCAAAAAGCTGGGTATACAATGCAAATTTTTGATACCAATTCAGACAAGCTAAATATTTCAATACATCAACTGGGAGGTGCCGTTGATGAAAATGTCTATTTATTATTACATGGCCCTCAGTTTACTGGTAAATCACTGGTGCATAAAATACTTAATGGCAATACGGTTTTTGATGTAGACAAATCAGATTTAAAGGAAGGGGTAAATGGTATTACTATTTTTAATAGTAGTTTGCAACCAGTAAGTGAACGTAGTTATTTTAAATTCCCTAGTAAACGATTGTCCATTCAGTTGAATACAAGTCAAGAAATTTATAGCAAGAAATCTGAAATTCAATTAGGGCTTTTAGCGAAAACGAATTTGTCGGAACAACTAAGTTCAAATTTATCGCTTTCTGTATTTTTAATAGATAGTATACAAACTCCTTATGCCATTCAAGATATTGAAAGTTATTTAATGCTCTCTAAGGAAATGAATGGGTTGGTTCAATCGGCTGCATCTTATTTTGATGATACTAAACATACAATAGCTGAAAGGGAAGCTGCGATAGATAATTTAATGCTTACACAAGGATGGTCCCGTTATGACTGGAAGGATGTGTTTGGTCCAGCAAAACCTACTATGTATTTTCCGGAATTGGAAGGTCCGCTAGTACGTGCAAAAATTACTTATAAAAACAATGGGTTGCCTGCCAATCAGGTATTAACCTATTTTTCTATTCCTGGTAAGCCATTTTATTTTGCTACTGCAAAAAGCAATCAAAATGGAGATTTGTTATTTAATGTAAAAGCGGATATCGAGGCCAACGATGTAATTGTTCAGGCAAAGCCATCGGCTGACACAGCCTATAGGGTTAGTATCATTGATGCCTTTGACACCAGATTGTTGCGCCGGTCTACAGCTACTTTTGCGCTTCCAAAGAATTTTAAATGGGATTTATTAAACCGAAGTATTGCTTCACAAGCAGCAACCATTTTTAAAAAGAATATTGATCAAGACCCTGCTGACTCAGATACATTGGCATTTTTTGGGAAACCATCCAATAGTTATTATCTAGATGCGTATACAAGATTCACTTCCATGGAAGAACTTACTAAGGAATATGTGCAAGAAATTAAAGTAAAGAAAAAAGGAGAAAACATTTCATTGGTAGTATGGAATAATAGATTTCAATTGTACAACGAAGGTCCTCCATTCATATTAGTGGACGGGGTGCCTATTTTTAACACCAATACTTTATTTTCATTTGATCCCCTTAAAATTGCTAAAATTGATCTTATTACAGAGACCAATTTAACAGGTAATTTATTTAGCAATGGGATTATTAGTTACAACACTTATAATGGCGACTTAGCTGGATTTCCTATAGACGCTAATGCATTAGTAATGGAATATGAGGGGGCGCAATCTAAAAGAAAATTTTACAGCCCCTCTTATCCAAATACAATGAGTCAAAAAACGAGCTTTCCCGATTTAAGAAATGTATTGCTTTGGAGTCCAACTATCATTGTTAATTTAAATACCCAAAAGCAAATTCAGTTTTACAGTTCTGACTTGCCAGGAAAATATGCAATTGTGGCGCAGGGGTTAACAAGCAATGGGCAAATGGGCAGTTCGATTAAGTACATCACTATTAGATAGCCCGGCTTCCCTCATTCATCTCTGCTTCCAATTCTCATGCATCCCATCCGCAATAGCCGAAAAAATTTGAATTTCTTGTTCATTGGCGCTCCTTGTGTTGATGGCTTCAATTACTTGTTGCATATTCCCAACCAAATAAAAACCATATGACATTTGTTCGCCCCTTCAAATCGGTTCAAATCGATTAATTTCGGTTTTATGAAAACATAAACCATTAAAAATTCAAAGGAATAGTATTGATTAGGGTAAACTTAAAAAAACATGTTGCTCCCAAAACAATTTGCATGTTTCATTAAATTCAGCACTAAATTTTGTTGAAGGCAAAGGTAATGCTGTAGGCCCTGGAAACGCAGTGATTAAAAAATTACTGCTTTGTTGTTCTTTTAAAACCAGCGTTAACATGTTTGTTGTAGGAAGTTTTGAAACTGTTGCATGCAGCAATAAATGTCCCCTATTTTTTTTCAGAACAGGTTGGCTTGATGTTATTGGTTTTAATTCCTCCATTGCAATGATACCTATTGTTCCAATTCCTTTTGGAAATTTCAATTCTTCAAATTCATAACTAACATGCAAGTAGCCGTTTTGCCTTAAAGAGGTTATTTCTTTAATAGTATCACATTGGAGCATTAAAGATTTTATATCTGTTGCAAAAAAATTGTGAAATTTAGAACCTGGGATTTGTAAGTTTTCGTCAATTAATGCTTCGCTATATCCGCGGTCAATTAAGCATTGTATAGCATTTTCATTAACTATCGAAAAATGCCGCAATAAGTGAAAAAGTGTTCCGTCATTATATGATATGGGTAAATGATTTGCCATTAGTTCAATTCGCTATTAAATAAAATTCAAATTGAAGATACGTTTTACTAACTCATTAAATTATTCCCCTAATAAATCTTTTACTTCAGTTTGTAGTATTGGGATATGGTTGATAACAATTCCCCAGATAATCTCATCAGATACTGAATCGTATCCATGTATAATTCTATTTCTTGTGTCTACTATTTTTCTAGCATTTGAAATTTTGATAGCCTCATCTTTTGTAATAATTCTACTCAATGCTTCTCCTATAATTTCAATATTTCTTTCTATGGCTCTTCTTGTACGAAGAT
>CAIQQR010000127.1 GCA_903874055.1 uncultured Bacteroidota bacterium
AATTTATACTATATTTTTTGGGTTACTTATAAGATTAAAAAGTATTAAAAGTAAGGGAAAAATAATACATGTAATTAATTTTAATATAACTAAATAACAATTTATATATGAAAAAATCAATCTTAACATTCGGAACAATTTTATTAGCAGTTATTTGTGTGAATGCACAGTCAGATACTACGAAGCCTTCGGCTGCTACAAACACAACTACTTATACTACATATATAGATGGTTATTATAGATCAGATTTTGCTGGATTGCAGAGTAATAATAAAACAAGCTTTACAAATTCAAATAATTCCTTACAACTTGGAATGGCTTCATTTAAAGTTGACCAAACATTAGGAAAATTTGCAGGTACGGTAGACTTGGGCGTTGGTAAAAGAGCGGACGAGTTTTCTTACAATGACCGGGGCTTAGCAACTGCTGTGAAACAAGCATATATTAGCTATGCACCTAACTCGGTTATTAAGTTTACAGTGGGTAAATGGGCTACGCATATTGGATACGAATTATTAGATGCGTATTCTAATAGAAACTACAGCATGAGTTATGGTTTTTCATATGGACCATTTTTTCATACTGGTTTAAGAGCTGATATCTCATTAGGTGGCAAAACTGCAATGATGATTGGTGTTGCAGAACCAACAGATATCACTAGTTCAAAAGTGGAAGGTAAAATGGCAATAGCGCAATTAAGTACTGCTTCAAGTGATGATAAATTAAAAGCGTTTTTGAATTACCAAGGTGGAAAAGATAAAAGTCAATTTGACGTTGTTTTAAATGCAGCCATCACCGATCAATTTGGATTTAATTATGATGGTACTGTATGCAATTTAGCAGGAACTAATTGGTCTAGTAACGCTGTGTATTTTAATTATGATCCAAGTACTAAGGTTGGATTTGCATTAAGATCTGAATTATTTAATGATTCAAAAGGTGCAGCTGGTGTAGGTACTTCTATTTTTCAAAATACATTATCGGTTAATTTCCACTTGAATAAATTTACAATCATTCCTGAATTACGATTAGACAATGCGAATGATAAGGTTTTTGTAAATGGAACCAATGTTAAATCTACTGGATCGGGTAATTTCTTAATTGCAGCTGTTTATAAATTTTAATACCTAAAAAACAAATCTTATGAAAAAAGTTGAAGCGATTATTAGAACTTCAAAATTTGAAGATGTAAAAGACGCGCTAAAGTCTATTGGGATTGATTTCTTTTCTTATTGGGAAGCTTCAGGAGTAGGTAATGAGCATTCAAGAGGTCATCACAGTTATAGAGGAACTGTGTATGATACCCAATATATTCCACGAATTTTTTTAAGCATTGTTTTAAAAGATGCTAATGTAGAAAAAACAGTTGCATGTATAGAAAAATCTGCATTTACAGGTGAAGTAGGAGATGGGATGATTTTTACCTATAACATTGAAGAGTCTGTAAGAATTAGTAATGGTGCAAGAGGCGAAGCCTCCACTGCAGGACCAAGCGATTTATCTTAACAAACTAATTAACTAATAACATTAAATTTATTATGATGCGAAAAATATTATACATTTTCATATTAACAGTTTTAACCTTTTCTGTTACTACATTGAATGCTCAAAAATTGCCAGATCCCAACGGAGGGTTGACTGGATCTTTTGGTGATATTGACACTACTGCAGTTAAAGTAGCTGATACTATTTCAAAGTCAAAAGATTCTACCATTGCTGCTTTAAATGCAACAGTCAATAAGTTGGCGGCAACTGTTACTACAGTAGCTAATGCCGATGGTAAAAATAAAGTATCTATTAACTTAGTTTGGTTATTGATTACTGGATTTTTAGTATTCTTTATGCAAGCAGGTTTTGCATTGGTTGAAGCAGGATTAACTAGAGCAAAAAACGTTGCTCATACCATGGCGATGAACTTATGGGTTTATCCTGCAGGTGCTTTAGGATTCTTTATTTGTGGATTTGCTTTAATGTTTGGTGGAATGGGTCCTCTAGGTACTTTAGGGGGCTTTGATGGGTTGAATCAAGAATTTACAATTAGTTTATTTGGACATACTTTTGGTTTGTTTGGAACAAAAGGATTTTTAATGAATGGTGTTTATGATGTTGGAGTTTTAGGATTCTTTGTTTTCCAAGTTGTATTTATGGATGCTGCAGCAACAATTCCAACTGGAGCAATGGCTGAAAGATGGAAGTTTTCTTCATTCGCTATTTCAGGATTAATCGTAGGTGCTATTATCTATCCAATTTATGGTAACTGGGTTTGGGGCGGTGGATGGTTGTCTCAATTAGGTGCTAATTTTGGATTAGGCCATGGACATGTTGACTTTGCTGGTTCTTCGGTGGTACATTTAACTGGAGGTGTTTTAGCATTTGTTGGGGCAAAAATGATTGGCGCAAGATTAGGAAAATATAATAAAGACAAGTCACCTAATGCGATTCCAGGTCATAATATTCCAATGGCTGTATTAGGAACTTTAATCTTAGCATTTGGTTGGTTTGGATTCAATGCTGGTTCAACATTTGCAGGAACTGATTTAAGATTTACAGTAGTTGCATTTAATACTATGATTGCATCTTGTGGTGGTGCAGCGGCTTCAACATTATGGATTTGGTTTGTGAGAGGAAATAAGCCAGATGTAAGTATGATGTGTAATGGTTTATTAGCAGGTTTAGTTGCTATTACTGCCCCTTGTGCATTTGTAACTCCATTAGGTGGTTTAATCATTGGATTAATCGCTGGAATCATAGTTGTTGAAGTTACTTTCTTTGTTGAGAAAAAATTAAAAATTGATGATCCTGTTGGAGCAATCGCTGTACACGGTGCAAATGGTATTTGGGGAGTATTGTCTTTAGGTTTATTTGCAGATGGTTTGTATGGAGATGGGTTGAATGGCGTTAAAGGAACAGTAACTGGATTATTTTATGGTGGTGGATGGGGGCAGTTTATTGCTGAGTGTATTGGAGCAGGAACCAATATTATATATGTAGGTATAATGGGTTGGTTAATGTTTAAGTTGCTAGGATTAATAGTAGGTGGTAATAGAGTAGCTCCTGAAGTTGAAATGTATGGGTTGGATTTACCTGAAATGGGAATTGATGGCTACTCAGGTGTAAAGTTAGATAAGAATGCAGAGACGCCTCTGTCAAGATAAATTGGGTTTTGGTTTATTAAGTATTTTTAAGCAAGCAATCAATAAGCGGGCCCCATTTCTATGGGGCCCTATTTTTTTATCAGTTTTATGAGAAAGCCTCCGCCAGGTGCAGAGTGCATTTTTAAAATAGATTTATTATTTACAATTTGTGTAGTTATTTTGTAATCTGCTGCGTATTTATCAGCATTTATCCCATCCTCACAAATAGTAGCAGCATAATTTCCTTCCTTTAAAAAATCAAATGAAATAGATTGGTCTTTTTCATCCCAATCATTCATACCTGCAATATACCAGTCATTCCCTTTTCTTCGGGCAGTAATAATATTTTTACTCACTGTTGCAGCTAGTATTTTGGTATCATCCCATCCTGTGGGGATACTTCCTAATAATTCCATAAAAGGAATATCTTGATAACCCTGTGACGGATTGCCTGAAAATATTTGCATTGGGTTATCATATACTACAAACATAGCAAGTTGATGGCATCTTGTTCCAAAACTTATTGGTGCCCCTTCTACATTCCTAAAGCTTGTTTTATTTGCATTATTTAAAAATCCGGGTTCATAGTCAAATGAGCCAGCAAGCATTCTTGTAAAAGGTAATGTTAGGTCATGTGATGGGGTTACTTTATTACTCCAAATATTATATTCTGAACCCATCACTCCTTCGCGTGTTATTGCATTGGGATACGTGCGATTAAATCCTTTTGGAGCAAATGCCCCATGATACATAATCATTATTTTATGTTGTGCACAAGCCTTTGCAATACGCTCGTAAAATTGAACAGTCTTTTGGTCATCTCTGTCAATAAAATCAGTCATGATAAAATCAATGCCCCATTTATTAAATTGATTCAGTGCACTATCTAATTGATTATTTAATGTTACTGCTGCAGTCCACATACTAATTTTTATTCCTTTCTCTTTCGCATATGCAGTTAGGGTATCCATATTGATGCCAGGAGTGATTTTAAATACATCTATTATATCGCTCCAGCCGGCATCCATCATTATGCGATCAAATCCAAAACGTTTTGCAAAATCAATATAATATTTATAGCTAGCGGTATTGATGCCTGGTTTAAAGGGCACGTTAAATAAATTAATATTAATAATCCATTCATCAGTTGCTTTTCCACTATGTACCCAACTAACATCACCCACTTTATTGGGGCTTGCTAATTGATAAACTAAATCATTATTAGGCAAATCCTTGTCTTCGGCCGCTATCATTAAAATACGCCAAGGGTAATTGCGTGAACCATTTACATGTGCAATATAGTTTTCCCTTTTAGTTACTAAGGTTTCAGGATATAATTCATTAGTTGTTTTTTCTTCAGCAGGATAGGGTGCAAACATTCCTATTAATCTATTGCTGCTTGACCCTTTTAAAAACATGCCAGGATAATCTAATAAATCCGATTCTGTAATAGCAATCTTAGGTCCATCATTGGGGAACAATAAAACAGGATTATAAGCAAGATTATTTTCGTTTAGGCTATCTAAAATAGATAAAGGATATGGCTCTTCATAACTAGTGTGAAATAGATCACTATCATCTCTTTTGTGAATTAAAGGAAGCCATCCCTGTGTAGTAGTAGGAAAATTAAAATCAGCAATTTCATTTTGGATAAAAATACTGTCTTTAAATTTTGTTTCAATTTGGTAAGCAATACCATTATCGAAAGCCCTGAATTTGATGGAATAAGGGGCTTTAAATTGAATGGTCAATTCATTATAATGATCTTGAATAATTTTTCTTCTTTCTGAGACAGGCACTTCAATTATCGAATTAACAGTATTGCGTTTTATGGAGCGTATAGCCTTAGATGCTAGCGATAAACTTTCTTTTCCTTTAACAATTAAGTCAATTGTTGAATTAGAAACAATAAGTTTATTATTAAAGTAAACACTATATTTAAGATTATCGGTATCATTAATTCGAACAATAATTTGTCCATTTGGTGATACAACATATAAGCTGTCATTCGCTAAAGTAATATTAGTAGCGTTGATTTTTGCAACACAAAAGAAATATAATACAAATAGGGATATTAATTTTCTCATATTATATTATTCTTTCCAGCGCCATTCTCCAGCAATCGTTAATGGTTCTTTTAAATTATTCTTAATGAGGAATAATCTAGTTTCTTCTTCAGAAAAATGCTTTGCTTCAATTTTTGTTGCATCAGCAATGCCATATAATAACATGCTATTGAACCTAACTGTATTGCGCATGCCTTTGTCTTCTACTAAACTAAATACATCGCAGTCTGCATGATAACAAGGTCCAGCGCCTTTTGGTAAAGACCCTCCTGCGCCACCTCCTGTTGGAATTCCATTTAACATAAAGGGTTGATGGTCGCTATGTAAACCTGCACCCACAGAAAAAGTATTTTTGAAACTGCTATCTATTTTTTTTGCAATTGCTCCAATGGATTCAAATAATGCTTTGCTTTCTTGCGCGCTGGTAGCGTATCCTTTTGGATCATTTGTCATATCATAGTTTAACATGTATCTAATATTATCAACAGTTTTGTCTTTAATGGCAGCATCAACATAGGCTCTTGATCCTAACAAGCCTTCTTCCTCACCCATAAACATTACAAAATCAATGGTACGTGCAGGTTTTAAATTTAATACTTTAAAAGTACGTGCCATATCTAAAACTGAAAATGAACCAATGCCATTATCCATAGCACCAGTGGCTAAATCCCAACTATCTAAGTGTCCGCCAACTACTATTTTTTCATTCGGCAAACTACTTCCTATTATTGTGGCAATAACGTTTCTTGCTTTTATCATTCCAGAATGATTAGTCATTTTTATTTGACTAAATAATGGAGTTGTTTTTATTTGCTCTTTTAAAGCCAATCCATCTTCCTTGCCAATACATACCGCAGGTATTGGAATTAATTTTCCTGTAACCGAAGCAGTTCCTGTTAATAATACGCCATTGTCTGCGGTATTAATTACTATAATTCCTTTGGCCCCATATTTTGTAGCAATTGCTGTTTTTTCGGAGCGATGTAAGCTTGGTGTTCCAGCTTTTGAACCAGGTAAAATGCCTAAATATACCAATGCAATTTTCCCCTTAACTTTATCTGGATTCGCTGCATAATCATCTTCAACACCATTGCCCATATCTACCACTTCTAAATTTATATCTGCAGCAACAGGCGAGTGTGCTAATGAAACAGATTTAATCGGCTTTAAATTATTGCCGCTCCCTATACGTACTTCTAGACTACCACGGCTCCAGCTTTCTACCTCAAATGGTTGAAAGCGAATATTGGTAAATCCATATGATTTTAATAAATCATATGCATATTGTTCGGCTTTTTTACCATTTTCTGATCCTGTTAAGCGATGCCCAATGGTTTCAGAAGCAATTTTAAGGGAAGCGTAAGCATTAGAATTTTCAACAACTTCTTTGTTGATTTTTGCAAAAATGCCTGGCCAACTTGGTTTAGATTGTGCATTTGATTGATGGACTAAAATTAGGCTGCATAGGCAAGCCAGGGTTAATATCTTTTTCATATTGAGTATACTTTAAAAGCTAATTTATGGAATATTTAGTTGTAATTTTAATATAAATAACAACACTATGTTTTTAATCATTCTCGGTATTATTATATTTTTTGGAGCCAAAGCGGTTCAAAATTTAAATCTTCCTATTGCACAGCACCCTGGAGGAATTCGATTAGTAGGTATAATTGTAATTGGATTGGGGTTAATTACCTCATGTGTAAAGCAAATTGATGCAGGTCAAATTGGAGTTCAATCACTTTTTGGAAAAGTGCAGGAGGAGGTGTTAACAAGTGGATTGAATTTTGTGGATCCTTTAATGGAAATAAAAACGATTGATGTAAGAACGCAAAATTATACCATGAGTGGAGTGCACAATGAAGGCGACGTTGCTGGGGATGATGCCATTCGTGTTTTAACTGCAGATGGTTTGGAAGTAGTGATAGATTTAACTGTATTGTACAGAGTGCAAGCAAATCAAGCGCCTAAAATTGTACGTGAAATTGGGTATGATTTTAAAAATGTAGTGGTACGTCCAATTACTAGAACTAAAATTAGAGACAATGCTGTTTATTACACAGCGGTTGATTTATATTCAATTAAGCGCGATGAATTTCAAACTAGAATATTTAAAACTATTGAAGAGAATTTAAAATCAAGAGGTTTGGTTTTAGAGCAGTTATTGGTACGTAATATTTCATTGCCTGCTTCAGTGAAAGGTTCGATTGAGGAAAAAATAAAAGCAGAGCAGGATGCGCAAAAAATGCAATATGTATTACAAAAGGAAAAGCAAGAGGCGGAGCGAAAAAGAGTTGAAGCACAGGGTATTGCTGATTATCAAAAAATTATTAGCATGGGTTTAGGGGACAAGCAATTGCAATATGAGCAAATCCAAGCAATGAAAGGATTAATGACTTCGCCTAATAGTAAAGTTATTATTATGGGTGGAGGAAAAACCCCAGTTATTTTAGACAGCAAGAATTAATTATAAATAAAAATTATAAAAACATTTTAAATACATATCATTCGACATGAAAAAAATATCATTCATTTTAGCGCTAATTTTTTGTGTTCATTTTTCTTTTGCTCAGTCTATTTTAAAAAGAGATCCAGAGATTGATGCAATGGTTAAAGAAATTAATGCAGATACTTTAAAAGCAAACATGTACAAATTGGTTTCGTTTGGAACTAGAAATACATTGAGTACACAAGGAAATGCTACAAGAGGGGTTGGTGCCGCAAGACAATGGATATTGAGTAGGTTTAAAGAGTATGCAAAACAATCTGACGGAAGATTAGCTGCTTTTATAGATACGGTAACTTATTTGCCGGATGGTAAAAGAGTAGATAGACCCATTATTTTAGGAAATGTGGTAGCTACTTTAAAAGGAACTGATCCTAATGATCATCGTCTTTTTATTATGAGTGGACATATGGATAATATGAGAACAAATGTAATGGATAGTGTAGGGGATGCGCCTGGTGCAGATGATGACGGAAGTGGAACAGTTGCTGTTATGGAATGCGCGCGTATTATGAGTAAACATAAATTTCCTGCCACTATTATTTTTGTAACGGTTGCTGGTGAGGAGCAAGGTTTAATTGGCGCATATTATATGGCTAAAAAAGCTAAAAAAGAAAATTGGGCAATTGAAGCCGTTTTGAATAATGATATTATGGGAAGTAACAATAGCAATGAAACTAACATAATAGAAAATACAAAATTGCGTGTGTTTAGTGAAGGACTTTCAGTAACTGATACAGGAAAAACGGCGCTTCAAATTAGAAGTTTGGGATTAGAAAATGATGGCCGTTCAAGACAATTAGCACGTTATATTAAAGAAATTGCTGAGCGATATGTGGACAATATGCAAGTAGTGATGGTGTATCGTAATGATCGTTTTTTACGTGGTGGAGACCATACGCCTTATGTTGAAAACGGTTTTGCGGCGGTAAGATTTACGGAGATGAATGAAAATTATACGCGTCAACATAAGGATGTTAAAACTGAAAATGGCATTAATTATGGTGACTTGCCAGAGCATATTGATTTTGAATATTTAAGAAAGAACTCTGCCGTGAACTTATCTAATTTAGCCAATTTATCAAAAGCACCAGCAGTGCCGGAGGAGGTAAAAATTGATGTAAAGAATTTAAGCAATACCACTTATCTATATTGGAAAGCACCTAAAACAGGTGTTGTAAAAGGGTACTATATTTTAATGCGTGAAACTACAAGTCCTGTTTGGCAAAAGAAATTATATACTGAGTCTTTAGATATAAGATTGCCATATAGTAAGGATAATTACTTTTTTGCCGTTCAAAGTGTAAATGAATCTGGTAACGAAAGTTTACCTGTGATACCTGCTGTGGGCAGATAGTGGGGAATAATTATTTAAAGAATTTGATCAATGCATTTAATTAATGAGCAATGGGTTATTGAGCATGTGATACATCGCTCTACTATTGGGTATAAGAAATCTTTTGGTCATGTATTGGTAGTGGCTGGCAGCGAAGGAACAGCAGGAGCTGCAATTTTATGTGCAAAAGCGGCGTTGCATAGTGGTTGTGGAATGGTGACTGCTATGATACCCAAAGAGGCAGTCGTAATTTTGTTGGAGCAATGTCCTGAAATAATGTATGTTGCTAATGCTAATTTGGAATTACTTGATTTGTCCAAATTTGATGCTATTTTAATAGGACCTGGTCTTGGATTTTCTGAAACCGCAGTTGCTCATTTGAAGCATATTCTTATACATTTCATTGGTCCTGTTGTTATTGATGCGGATGCATTAACAATTGTTTCAAAAGAAATGATTTTATTAAAATCAAATCATATTCTAACACCTCATCCAGGTGAGTTTGCTCGTTTACAAGGTTTTGAATATCATGAAAAGGAGCGTTTGTTGCAAGCGGAAAATTTTGTCGAAAAATATCGTCCAATTTTGGTTTTAAAAGGTGCAGGAACTTTGGTTGGATCAGGCGAAATAGGCTTAATGCAAAATACTACAGGTAATGATGGCATGGCAACTGCAGGCAGTGGTGATGTATTGGCTGGAATCATTGGAGCCCTTTGTGCACAAGGCTATGAGCCTTTTAACGCAGCTGCAATTGGGGTATATATCCATGGATTGGCAGGGGATAATGCGGTAAAAGAAATCTCTAAAGCAAGCTTAGTGGCGGGGGATATAATCACTTACCTTGGGGAAATAAGGTTGATTGATTAATTAATACGGCTGATTGATTCATTTCCACTTGACTTAAAAAATTTTAAATCCAATTTCAAATAATTATTATCTTTAATTATGAAATCGTTGAAAATATTATTAGTTATTGTTCCTTTTATATTAGGTGCTTGTAGCAAAGGAGGAGATTCTTCTACACCAACACCAACACCTACGCCGACACCAACTCCAACGCCAACCGAGGCAGCAGTAGCATTTACTGTTAACGTGGATCCAGGAGCTGGAAATATTTTGGGTGTTGTTGGAACCTCTCAACCCATAGTGGTAAAAGTGAGTTCTACGCTTCCTAGTGCAGGTGTAACTGTTGCAGTGACAGTCACAAAAGACGCAGATAATAGTACTGTTTTTTCTACTACAAATTCAAGTGTTGCTGCCGACAATAATTTTACTATTACTGGGTTAACAGCCGGAGTATTGTGCACGGCCAATATAGTTGTCACATCAAAATCAACGATTACTAATACAAAAGGATTAACCTTTAAGTTAGCTGCTAAATAAAAATTTTAGCCGTTATCTTTGCAGCATGAATACATCAAGGCTTAAATCTCCATTTTTCTTAATACTTATTTTAGGACTCCTCACTTCCATTGGGCCCTTATCCATTGATATGTATTTGCCTGCTTTCCCAAGCATTGCGAAAAATTTAAATACATCTGTCTCTAATGTGATGCTTTCGCTTTCCTCCTTTTTTGTGGGAATCTCTATTGGACAATTATTATATGGACCTTTGTTAGAAAGATTTGGTCGTAAAACACCATTGTATTTTGGGTTAGGCTTGTATGCCATTTCGGCAATAGCATGTGCATCAGCAATGTCAGTAGAAACTTTAATTATTTTTAGATTTTTTCAAGCTTTAGGTGGATGTGTAGGAATGGTTGCCTCAAGAGCAATGGTACGAGATTTATTTGATGTTAAAGACAATGCAAAAGTGTTTTCAACACTTATGTTAGTTGTAGCAGTTTCTCCAATCATTGCCCCAACATTAGGGGGGTATATCACAACTGCATTAGGTTGGAGGTATATTTTTATTATGTTAATTATTGTAATTGCTTTTATTATCGCCGGTATTTATTTATTACTGCCTGAAAGTAAAAAGCCGGATCCAAATTATTCACTAAAGCCTTCCAATATATTAAAAGGGTTTGCTGTAATTGTAAAGGAACCACAATTTGCAGTATATACATTTACTGGCGCTGTTGCTTATGCTGGTTTATATGCTTATATAAGTGGATCGCCCCATGTTTTTATGGAAGTGTTTAAAGTAAGTGAGCAACATTTTGGATGGATATTTGCTTTAGTAGCTGGCGGATTGATTACTGCAAGTCAGTTTAATACCCAGTTATTAAAAAAGTTTACATCTGAGCAAATTATTAAAGCAGCACTTGCTATGCAGGGTGTTGTTGGAATTATTTTAGTATCCACTTCTATTTTTGGATACAGTGAATTGTATTCGACAATAATACTGGTCTTATTATTTTTAGGTTGTCAAGGGTTTTTATTTCCGAATGCATCTGCACTTTCTATGGCACCATTTGCAACAAATGCAGGCAATGCATCGGCGCTAATGGGATTTATACAAATGAGCGTAGGTGCTTTTATGTCGGCAATGGTAAGTGTGTTTAATAATCCCACTACATTGCCTATGACGGGCGTAATGGCATTTTGTACATTGACTGCTTCCCTGATTTTTTATATAGGCAGAAAAGTAATCGTTAAAAAAGCCAGTATTGAATTGGTTGAGGAGGAAGAAGTTGAAATGATTAATACCTTGTAGTAATAATTATTTCAGCTCCTTTTGCCTTTTCAATTAATAATCCATCAATTGTATTGTTTGTTATTTGTAATGTTTGTTCCTTTTGAAGATGCTGCATCGATGGTAAATAAGCATAACATTTATTGGGATCTAAGCCTAGTTTTTTCCAGTCAATTTTGATTGATGTTTTTACGTCGTTATCAGCCCAGCTAGCAATACTAATTAATACTGACTTTTGTTTTTTGTAAACAGTGGCTAATATTTTTTCATTGTTAGTAGTAACAGGGCAATTTTCACTCCAATAGCCAATCATTTTTGAATCCTTCATGCCAAACTCATCCCATAATTTCCATATTGGTCTTGGGTCTGCATTTTCATCCCAAGGCATTCTATTGGTCATACCATAAATCATGCCTCGATAAGGGTTGCCGCCACCTTCTAACATTTCACCCATTAATCCAAATGGGATACCACTTACTTCGGTTAAATAAAAATCCGGAGTGCCTTTTTGGTAATCAAAGTATTCTCCAAACCATAATTTATTTAAGTAAGGGAAGTGCTCCATATACAAATTAGCACTATTGTTAAAGCCATCATTTTTATTGTATTGATTGGCAGAATGTAAATCAATAATACCTGGGTGATTATTTTGAGTTAAAACTCTTTTTACACGCTTCATCGTTATTCTGTCAAAAGCCACATCATCTAAATATATACCATCAATGCCCACATTGTTTACCAGCCAATTCATGCCTTCAATATAATAATTGTGCCACCTGCTCATGCCACTATTCACAATGGCAGCATCTTTTAGTTCAGGAACAAACCATGCAGCAATATAGTCGTCTCCGATATGCTCTTGTAACCAACTATAACCACCTCCTTTTCCTGGAGAATAAATTTCATAACCTAAACTTCGCAATGGGAAGGTTTCATAAGCATGATTGGAAAGTTCACGAACAGTATTATATATTTTAACTTTTAAACCTTTGCTGTGTGCTTCATCAATATAGGCTTTCATTTTATCATGCTCAATGAAAGGGTAGTTGATCCAAGGATTAATTTCATTTGCATGGTGAATGTTGACAATTTTAGCACTACTTACTGCTTTAATGGTATCAATTGGTTTGTAAGCGTGAAAGAATTTAGCATCCCATTGAAAATTGGTATTAATGGGATGAAAAGGGGTGATGAGTAAAGTGAAATTATAATACAATGATTCCCCTTTATTTAAATGACGCTTTCCGCTATAATTATTAACAAGTACAGTTTCATTTTTTTGATCAATATGAATACCACCCTTATTATTGTTGCCCCATGAAGTAGGAAGTAGCAATGGTTTTTGTAAATAAAAATTAGTGTTCAAAGGGCGTGTGTAGTTTTCGTCTCGTAATGAAAATTGTAGTCCTGCATTTACGTCGCCAATCCAAGCACCATCCTGATTTTTAGTAGCTACTTCCCATATCCAATCTATTTTATCGGGGCGCAATCCTCCTTTTTGTCCTAACCCCATCATATATTTTGAAGCTTTTTTATCCAAGGGCATTTGCATTTGAATATCATCAACATCTATATTGTCAAGCGCCGTTATTTTTACTGTATACACCATGAATCCATCAAATTCAACAGAACCATTCACTTGCATATTTAATTGTGATGTGGATGAGGTTGAACTCCAAGAGACCAATCCATTCCCCTTTTCAATAAATTTAAATTGGCTATGGGTAAACTTTGAAGCATTGCCATGGTTAGTGGATAAAAATTGTATTGGTCCAGTTAATATATTTTTTGGAGTACTTGCATAGTTGGTCATTTCGGGAGTGAAAAATGTTTGTATCTGTTTAGGTAAGCCATCTTCATTTAAAATGATCTTTCGACCTAAAAGACGGATACTTTTTTCTTTAACAACAAGTGGTGTATAGGGAGCAATCACTTCATTTTTTTGTGCAAGGGTTGAGTTAAGCCATTTTAATCGAGTTTGTTTCCAAGGCTCATTCGCTCCGCCATTAATAGCAGTGTTATTTGTAACATTGATAACAAGTTCTATTTCTTGTTCTACTGAACCATTACTTTTAACAAATGCTTTTCCAGTGTATTGGCCAGGGGTAGCATTTAAAGGAATATCAATGCCGCACCATAATGCTTGTACATTATTAGCAGCTACATTCACTATTTTTGTTAATGGTTTTTGGTCATAAGTAGTGCCTTCCAAATTGATACAGGTAATTAGTTTAGCATCAATTGTATTTCCATTTGCTGATTTTAAATCGGTGAATCTTACACTTATATCATTAGTTTCTTTTTGTGCATATATTCCAATTTGAAATGCATACCATTCTCCTTTATCTGCGATGCCTTTAAGTTTTGTAATATCTTGTTGCATCCATTTTAATGGCAGGTCTTTTGTCATTTTAATTGGGTACAATCGATCTTCAGGGATAGCAATAAATGGGTTATTGGCAACTTTCGGGAAATTAGTTTTTGAATTATTTACAAATTTTGCAATTTCATTATTGCTTGCAACTACTTCCATTGGATAAAAACTATTTAAAGTATCAATGGATTGAAATGCAG
>CAIQQR010000128.1 GCA_903874055.1 uncultured Bacteroidota bacterium
AGAAGACAATTATCTTGTATTTATTAATTTTTATCTTTGGATTATTCATTGCAGTTTTTATTTATTTTCGAATAATTTTTTAACCTCATTTTTAACAACTTTACCCATTGCATTTCTAGGCAAATCACTTAACAACAAATACCTTCTCGGTTTTTTATACGATGCCATTTTTTGTACAAACCAATCAGATATTTTCTTTTCATTAAAGTCATTTTCATCCTTGCATACGATAGCTGCGACAATTAATTCTCCCCACTCATCATCATGAATACCTACCACTGCACAATCTACAATTAATTCATATTCTCTTAAAACTTCTTCAATCTCTAATGCTGAAATTTTATAGCCACCAGATTTTATAATGTCTACAGAATTTCTTCCCATAATTCTATAATACCCATCTTCAATAATAGCTATATCTCCAGTTTTAAACCAACCTACATTAGTAAATGATTCAGCAGTAGCTTCAGGCTTATTCCAATATTCTTTAAATACATTTTTTCCATTCACTATAATTTCACCGGGTTCCCCTAATGAAACCTCTTCATATAATTCATTTACTAATTTAATATTTACACCTGGCAGTGGGATACCAACATATCCCGCTTTTCTTTCACCATGATAAGGATTACTTATTGCCATTGCAAGTTCCGTCATGCCATATCTTTCTAATAAACGCTGTCCACTCAATTGCTCCCATTTTTCCATTACTGAAATAGGAAGTGCAGCGGAACCACAAACCATTAACCTAAAACTGCTCATTAATTGCTTTAATCTTAATTGCTCCTGTTGAGATAAGGCCTCTAAATAGGTCATTAATTTGAAATAAATAGTTGGCACGGCCATAAAAACATTTATTGAATTAGTCTCAAATAATTCAAAAATAGTTTTCGGAGAAAATTGATTTACAAAAGTACAGGATGCACCCGCACACAATGAACAGCTAACTACATTAATAATTCCATGAACATGGTGCAATGGCAAAACACAAATGGTATTATCATTGCTAGTCCACTCCCAAGCAGTAATCAAGGTAGTAACTTGCGCTTGTATATTTTGATGAGTAGTAACTACCCCTTTTGGTTTATTGGTCGTGCCACTGGTATATAATATCAAAGCCATTCTTGCTAAATCGATATTTGGCAAATGGGCAGTTTTATTTTGATTACTTTCATTGAAATCATTTTCAAAATCATCAATAATATAACAAGTAATACCTGATTGATCAATATAAGGCTGCAATACTGATTCGTATTCTCTTGACAAAATCAAAATAGAAGCTCCTGTATCTTCTAGTACATATTCAAGTGAAGGCAAAGGATGTGTGATACAAAGCGGAACAGCAACCCCGCCTGCTTGCCAAATAGCCCATAATGATTTTACATAATTGAACCCAGGATTTACCATAAAAGCAACCCTTGCTTCAGAAATATCATTTTTATTATTAATTAAACGAATAGCAAAGGTTTGTGATTCATTAATTAAATGTTCATAGGTAAATGTTTTACCGTCTGCATAAATTGCAATTTTATTGAGCTGTTTGTTCGCTTGTTCAATTATTGGTAGCATCAAGTAAATTTTTTCAATTAAATATTAAAATAGGATTTGGCGTTATAATAGGAAATATTTTGCACAATTTCTCCAATCCATTTTTCATCATTTGGTATTAATCCATTTTCCATATCAACGCCTAGTAAATTACACAATATTCTTCTAAAGTATTCATGTCTAGAGTAGGATAAAAAGCTTCTACTGTCAGTAGTCATTCCAATAAATGTGGATATCAAACCCATATTAGACAAGGCATTTAATTGACTTTCCATTCCATGTTTTTGATCTAAAAACCACCAACCAGAACCAAATTGAACCTTACCTTTTAAACTACCATCATTAAAATTTCCACACATGGTAGCAAATACTTCGTTATCCGCAGGGTTGATATTATAAAGTATCGTTTTTGCAAGTTGATCTCTTTGATCTAATGCATTTAAAAATTGAGATAAATGAACTGCTTGTGGATAGTCCCCAATAGAGTCAGTACCTGCATCTACACCCACTAATCCCATAATTCTCGTATTATTATTTCTGATTGGTCCTAAGTGAAATTGTTGCACCCAACCTTTTTTATGATACATTTTACATAATGAAAAAAGTATCGCCCCTACAAATCTATCAGGATTGGAAAAAGTATTTTTATTTTTTCCTTGCACAAATTGTGAAAATTCTTTTTCAAGAGCACTGGTGAAGGTTATTTGTGATGGCATGGTAGCAAGACCATGATCAGCAATTCTACAACCATGTTTATGAAAATAATTAATCTTTTTTTCAAGTGCCGCTAACAAATCAGATATATTCAATATTTTAATTCCTGACGCTTTTTCTAGTAATCTTATATAATTTATAAATTGATTCCTATCTGCAATATTAAAAATTTTATCAGGTCTAAAAGTTGGCAATACTTTTGCATTAAAATTGGATTCACTAATTTTTTTATGAAAAGTCAAATCATCACAAGGATCATCTGTAGTACCTACCAATTCTACTTTATACTTATTTAATAAGGATTGTGTACAATGTGTATTTTTTTGTAGCATCCCTGATGCTGTTTTATAAATAGCTTTGGCAGATTTATCATTCAAATACTCATCAATACCAAAGTAATTTTTTAATTCCATTTGAGACCAATGGAATAAAGGATTCCGTACTGTTTGCGGAAATACATTTGCCCATGCTGTAAACTTTTCTTCATCAGTTGATGAACCTGTAATGAACTTTTCATTCACCCCCAATGCCCTCATTGCCCTCCACTTATAATGATCCCCTTTTAACCAGATATCAGTCAGGTTTTCAAATTTTTTATTTTCAGCAATTTCTTTTGGAGAAAGATGATTATGATAGTCTATTATAGGAAGCTTTGCAGCGTAATTATGATATAAATTTTTTGCTTGCTTATTACTTAACAAAAAATCCGGCGTAATAATAGTATTGTTTTTTTTAATTGCCATTGGGTATAGATATAAACACGAATAATATTAATTTTTTTCAAGACTTCTAAGGATACCTAATTCCACTCCCCTTATCTCTGCAAGCCCTCTTAATCGACCAATAGCAGAATACCCTGGATTGGTTTTCTTTTTTAAGTCATCTAACATTTGATGTCCATGGTCAGGCCTTACCGGAATGTTACATTTTCTGTTTTTCATTGCAATTACCAGTTCTTTTATAACAGCATACATATCAACATCTCCTTCTAAATGATTGTCTTCGAAAAAATCACCAAATTCATTTCGTCTGGTACTTCTTAAAT
>CAIQQR010000129.1 GCA_903874055.1 uncultured Bacteroidota bacterium
CCCGGGTTCAAATCCCGGTCTCGCTACAAAGCCTGTCACGAATGTGACAGGCTTTTTGCATTTAAGACAGCGTCACAAGCTCGCTTGTGTAAGCTGACGAAAATGCAAAAAGCCAACTGAACGCGAAGCGTTAAGTTGAAAGGCTTTGGGTAAGGCGAACTGTTTGGGATGCCGACGCAGTCTGCCATCCCAAGGTAATTTTTAGAACCATTTCTATGGACTTACGTTAAATCGTGAGTCCTTTGTTGTTTCATCCTTAATATGATTAACTTTATTCGTAAAATTATAAAATATCAAAGAATTATTACAAGATATAAGGGCTTGCACAATATGTAAAAATGTATTACCTAATTTACCAAGGCCAATTATTAATGCAAGCAAACATTCAAGAATACTAATCATTGGACAAGCCCCAGGACAGAAAGTACAGAATACTGGCATACCATGGGATGATGCTAGTGGAAAAGAATTAAGATCGTGGTTAAATGTAACTGAAGAACAATTCTATAATCCCGAAATCTTTGCTTTAATGCCCATGGGAATGTGTTTCCCTGGAACTGGAAAATCCGGCGATTTACCACCAAGGAAAGAATGTGCAATTGCTTGGCATGAAAAAGTATGGAGTCAAATGCCAACTATTCAACTTGCTTTATTAATTGGCAAGTATGCGCAAGAATACTATTTAAAAGAGAAGGTAAAAGAAAATTTAACAGAAACAGTAAGAAATTATAAAAGCTATTTGCCTAATTATTTACCATTGCCACACCCATCTCCAAGAAATAATATTTGGAAAAAAAAGAATGAATGGTTTGGACTAGATATACTTCCAGATTTGAAGAAAATAGTTGAACAAATTATAAAGTAGTTACATCAAGTTATCAATTTATAATTTAATTCTGCGTGAGGAAAATATTAATTTTAACCCACATGTCAATCATTCACAAATGTTCAAAGATTTCCATAAGTTGAATCACCAAAGACCGGTCATCGTTGATAGGCTATTACAAAGCGTACTTGAATCTGTTAAATGGGCAATGTTTTTTTATAATTTGAAATTTAAACTCTAAAAATCAATTCCCTGTATCAAAAATAATAAGCCAGAAGCACCTATAAATAAACTAATCACCCAAAGGAATTTTCGTTTTGTTAAAATAGAAATAGCAGAAATAGCAATTGCAATTTGAAAAAACGTAACCGCTTTAGCAAACTTTTTTTCAATTTCTAAATGTGAATTAGATTCATTTTGTAATTCCTCTGCTTTTTCTTTAATAGTTGATTGCTCCTTTTTATATCTATTATATTCCACAGTATCCAAAGGGATGTTCCCCACTTTAATTGCTTTAATTTCAGCTTTAATTCCTTTAGCTTGGTATAAAGCCCATTGGTCAGAAGCTTTGATCTGATTAATAACTGCTTCATTTGAATTGTGTCCGGCAAATAAGCTTGATATTGCTGCTAGTACTGCCATTAGTGCAGTAGATATTGCAACAAGCATTGTCCATTTTTGCTCTTTTATATTACTAGCATGATGAACTTGTTCATGAATTGTTTCGTGTAAATGTTCGGTAGGTACTTCTATTTCATCCATATTCTTCATTTTTTATTACATATTTTGTGAGGTAATTAAAAATACAAATACTTTTTAATCATTTGTTATTACAACAGCATATTCATTCAAAAGGAAATAAGGTATACTAAAATAGTTTTGATTACTTTGAATGCCTTTTTAATTTACACTGATTATCCTATTATACGATTCTGCAAGGGACTTCTAAATCTTCGGATAAATAATATATGGCACACAATCTATGATAACCATCCGCAATTATTAATTTATTTTCAGATCTCACAAGTAAGATAGGTGATAGCATTATGCCATCTTTTGATTTTTTGATATTTTCTTTTACGTGAATATTATTTTTGGGTAACAATTGCATTTCACTTGCTCTTAAAATATCCTTAGCTTTCTTATTTACTGTATTTGCTTTTTTTAAATTATCAACAAAACCTTTTGCTTTGGTTGTTGAAAATAATAATTCAAGAAAGTCGTTTGCAGCAGGGAAGTCATGTTTTTCAGGGTTTTTTAACCATAGATTTTTCATAGTATTAATTTTTTAATTCTAATATTTTTCCATCATTCATAAGCAATTGTGATAATCTTTCATGTCTTTTTTTATGTGCTTGAATTTCCCATTGAAAATCAACCTTATCACCAATTTTATTTATTCGAATTAGTCTATATTTTACATCATTTTCTTTAAATAAGGATTCAATTTGATGAATGGACTCTTTATTATATAATGTTACAATTGAATATTCTTTTGATTGATTGAGTTCATCAATAAATCTTTCTATATATGGAAGGATTGCTAAAATTAAGATCATTAAAATACTACTACATGACGCTGCAAAATAGTAGCCAGCACCTATCCCCATTCCAACAGCAGCGACTACCCATATGGTTGCAGCAGTTGTAATACCATTTACTCTATTATCACCTCTAAAAATTACCCCAGCTCCAATAAAACCAATTCCGGAAACAATATTCGAGGCAATTCTGTCACCATTTAATTCTCCACCTATAATTTTGGATATAATAGTAAAAAAACATGCACCTAATGATATCATTATCATTGTTCTAAAACCAGCAGATTTACTACGATATTGTCTTTCAGCTCCAACAATACCACCCCATAGAATTGCTAATGCAAAACGAATTATTAATTCATTATTCATAATGTTTGTTTTAAATTGAATGATAAGCACTTTTGAAATCATAATTTACTAAATAATTTCTAATGAAGGTAATAAAGACTTCTTAATTAATTCTGCACGAGGTTTTTGTCTTTTCTTTCCGAAAACACTAAATCTAAATTCTGAAATTTCTACTGTAGTTAAATTTCTAATTTTTTAAAGGAAGAACCAACTCGTTTAAAAAATTGCTTAATTCTAATATTGTATGGGATGATTAAATTGGAAACTGGTCCGTTAAAAATTTCCCCCCTATGGAGTATATTTTTAGTTAAAAAACTTGATGTATATCCCCATTTATTAATAAATTGATAATAGCCTTTGTTTAATTTTGCTCTTTTGACTGATTTTGATCCAAAATGATAAGCTCGGCTCGCACTAACTCCTTTAAAATACCTAACACCGGCTTTCCATAATTTATTTGAAAAATCTGGATCTGAATACATGCCTGGCGAAAACTCAATACTGTATCCACCCACTGCGTCCCACAATTTTGTAGGTAACAAATTGGGAGGCCAAGTGGCACCCGCCCAATCATTAAATTTGAAATGCTTGAATTCTTTTAATAAGGCATCTTCATTAAAATCTTTAAAACTAGTTCCAAAATTTTTTTCAATAGCACAACTACTTGATGCTACAGGTTCGATAACAGTTGATGATAAAAAAAACTTTTGATGTCCAATTTTTGAAATTTCATCTAACAAAAATTTATCCCATTCTGGACATAAATACATATCATCATTAACGTATACAATATAATCTGTTTTAACCATACTCCTAGCGCAATTTATGGCGTAGCAAACGCCAATATTTTCATAGCTATAAGTATAATTGATATCGGGTTGTAATTCAATCCATTCTAGTGTACCATCTATTCCTGAATTTACATGTACTATAATTTGATGATTATAGCTGGAATTTTTCCGAATGCTTTGAACACAAATTTTTAAATATTCTAGATTATTCCAACTTGGTATTATGATTGAAAATTTAGCATTTTCAGAGATAGGTCTTTCTCGGTAGGTTTGAATCATAAATACCTTTTGAGTTTTTTAGGGTATATTATTTGACCTAAAAACCTACAATGGGTTTAATGTGTTTTTAGAGAAGCTATTTGTAATAACTCTTATTCAGTTTAATTTAAGTATTTTGTAAGATGTTATTAAGGTCAATCTAGATTAACAATATTTTATGTTAAGATTATTATATATAGTATTCAATCTTGACTAGTTTTGCGCAAAAAAATTAATGTTAAAAAAATTTCTCTTTTTTTTGTTTGCAGTTATAAGTGTCACAGGTTATGGGCAAAACAAAATAGACTCGGTCTTAAGAAAAAATATATCTGTTATACATTTTGGAACTGTTTCCGATTTGATTATAAAAATTAGCAACAAGTACGATTTAAAATTTAATTACGACACTGTAAAATTTTCAGCTTTAGAACCGCAACAATTAGATATTGAAGATTTAAAACTTTCAGATGCACTTAAAAAAATATGCAATCTCACAAAATCTAAATACATCATTAATAATGTGGGCACTATTTATCTAATTGATAAATTTAAAGATGTGGATCCTAAGTTAATTAATGTTACAGTAAGTCAACAAGCGGTAAGAGAATACAAAGGAGCTCCTGAAAAATATAATTTTACGCTAACAGGTAAAATAATTGATAAAAGAACTGGGGAAAGTTTACCCTATGCAAACATTAAAATTGCAGCTTCAAAAGCAAGTATTACTTCCAATGTGGATGGTTTGTTTACCATTACAAATGTCCCTAATGATACAGTTAAG
>CAIQQR010000130.1 GCA_903874055.1 uncultured Bacteroidota bacterium
AAATTATATAATGTAACTTTGTAATAAGATTTTTTTTCATAACCCCCCAATAATTCAATTATTGTCATGAACCAATCATTACCACAATTACAACTTTCAAATGGTAAAGCGCCAGTGAAAGTAGATTTATTGCACAGTAAGAAAGCTGCAATGATCTTAAGAGCATTAAACCACAAATTGCGTCAGCAAATTGTAAAGCTTATAGACGAGCAACAAAAAATGACTGTTACAAATATCTACGTAAAGTTAAGATTAGAGCAATCTGTTGCTTCTCAGCATTTGGCTATTTTAAGAAGAGCAGGTATTGTAGTTACCACAAGAGAAGGAAAATACATTTATTACACAGTTGATTATGATCGTTTAGAACAAGTAAATCAATTTGTTGAACAATTAGTTGGATAAGAATGTCATTGACCCTTGATGAATTCAAGCATTTGCTTGAGGACCCCAATACTATCATAATAGATACAAGATCGAAAGATCAATGGATAAATAGTCATATCCCTAACTCACTACATATCCCCCCCGCTGCAGTAAAATATGCTGTGGCGATGGGGGCGATTGAAAAAACATCCCCATTATTATTAGTTTTAGACCTTTTATTGGAAAAAGAAACATTAGCGTATTTTTCAGAAGCAGGTTTCAATTCTATTTTAGGGCATTTGCAAGGTGGATTTGAAACCTGGCAAGCAAGTGGACTAAGACATGATATGTTGATTGATGTGGAAGTAGATGAACTTGCGATGGATATTCCATTTGATGAATTTTTAATGCCTTTAGATATTAGAGAAGAGGAAGCTTATAATAAATCGCATATCAAGAATTCGATTTCATTGCCTTTAGCTGAATTCATGGATCCAGGCAGTATGTCAGAATTGGATGAGCACTTTAATATTTACATTATAAGTGAAGATGGTACAACAAATACCCTTGCAGCAAGCATATTAAAAAAACAAGGCATTCATAATATTAGAATCGTAAATGATGGATGGGTTGCTGTACAGGCTTTAAAAGATAAATTTAATTTTGAGACCATCAAAAAGCCAACGATCACAAAAACAGATAGTACCAAAACTAGCTTCCTAGAAGATTAAACTATTTTACTAATAGTTTTTCATGTAACGCAGCATCATAATTATATTTCCATCTGCGATGACTCCACAAATAATTAGATGGATTCATCTTAATTTTTTTCTCTAATAATTTTACATATTGTAAAGTAAGCTGCCCCTCATCAAATTGATTCGGAACCGTGGTCATGATTTCGTATTCAGAGTGATAATACCCTCTTTTAGTTCGATGGAAATGAACAAACACCTGAGCCGTATTATTTAATTTAGCCCCTTTCTCAGGCCCTTTTACAAAAGGTGTGGGTTTGCCAAAAAAATCAACCCAATAGGACTGTAATGGATTTCCAGGATTTTGATCCGCCGCTAATGCAAGCCCATATTGACCTTGCGCTACATATTTTGAAAATTGATTTCTAAAACTTGTGGCAGGAATTAGCACCGAACCATACCTTGCTCTTAAATCATAAATCAGTTTATTAAACCCTTTATTACTCAAGGGCATGTACACTGCTAAAAAGGGGCACTTGCCATATTTTGCAACTCCCCAATTGGCAAATTCCCAATTAAAAAAATGCCCCGCCATATATTGAATGTTTTGACCGGACTGATACAATTCGTCCAACACTTCGATATTAGATGTAAATCTTTTTTCAAAAGTTTTATCAGATATAGATAATATTTTAATAGTCTCAATAAAGGAATCTGTAAACTGTTGATAGAATTGTTTAGCAATAACTTTTCTTTCCTTTATGGATTTTTCCGGAAATGCAATTGACAAATTATAATCAACTACTGCTACCCTATATTTTATAACACTTCTTAAAATAAAAGCAATGCCATCACTAATAAAATATAATACACGCCAAGGCAGTAAAGAGATTAAGTAAAAAAAACTGTAAAAAACAAAATACATATAAAGCTATTAGTGTTGCAATGGATCAATCCATGCATCATTTTCTTTTAATAATTGGATTAATTCATCTACCGCTACTTCGCTATCTATATTTCGCTTCATTACTTCCTTACCTTTATACAAAGTAATTTTCCCTACTCCACTTCCAACATAACCAAAATCAGCATCTGCCATTTCACCAGGACCATTTACAATACAACCCATAATGGCTATTTTTAATCCTTTCAAATGATTAGTGACTTTTCTAATTTTAGCAGTGGTCTCTTGCAATTCAAATAAAGTACGACCACAGCTTGGACAAGAGATATATTCCGTTTTGGAAATTCTTGTTCTTGTTGCTTGTAAAATACCAAAGCTAGTAGCATTCAAAAATTGTTCAATGGAGGTATTGCTTATGTAATTTCTACCAGATAAGTTCGCCATTTTGCCAGCAGACGCGTTGTACACTGCTTCCGTTACACCTAAACAAATTCCATCACCCATTCCATCTAATAATAAAGCACCCGTTTCAGTTGAAAAATGTATTAAATGTTCATCTGTTGTATTATGATTACTATCCGTAATTAATATAACAGGATTTTCAATTCCCAATTCCATGAATTTCACAAACATGCGTCTAACCGCTGGCATTGCATGTTGTAAAGTACTACTTAAACAAAAAACAACGGTTGGGTCTTTTGCGATTTTTAATAATTGTTCGTCACTTGTATTATTTGCAGTACTATAGCAATCAACCATTACAAATTGAATAGCATTTGATTTTTCAGTAGCGGCTAAAAATGAGTCAGTATCAAATAAAGGATAATGATTTGTCGCATTAGATTGATTACTCCAATGCTGCTGCGGTATAATCACACTAAGGGTTCCAGGCAAATCAAAATTAATTGTATTGTTTCCTACAAATACATAATCTGCAGCGGCATCACTAATAGTCCATTTATCAGTAACGCTATTATAAGTATAGCCAATAGCAATTAAACTTTCTCTCGAAATGGTATCCAAATGACTTAAATCGGCAATAACTACAGGGACATGACTGCCTCCAATATTTTTAATTTCAAAACTTTTTCTTCTTTTATATTCAAACGGATTATAGGGAAGTTTATCAATTGGTAAAATAGTTGAGCTACTTAAATTCGTAGCTTGCCCGTTGTATCTTTTTACAATATCCCTACAAACAGGTATTTCTAATTCAGGATCTTCGGTTAAACTTACTCTTATGGTATCGCCAATACCATCTTCTAATAATGTACCAATGCCAATGGCACTCTTAATTCTTCCGTCTTCCCCATCACCTGCTTCCGTTACGCCTAAATGCAAAGGATAACATTCTCCAAACTCATTATGCATTTGTTGCAATAATAATCGGTAGGCATGCACCATAACCTGAGGATTACTGGACTTCATACTTAATATTATTTGATGATAATCCAAGCTACGTGCAATTCTTAAAAACTCCATCGCGCTTTCCACCATCCCATTGGCAGTATCACCATACCTACTCATGATTCTATCACTTAAAGAACCATGATTGGTTCCAATTCGCATGGCAGTACCATGTTCCTTGCATATTAAAACCAATGGAGTAAATCTTTCCCTAATTCGCTCAATCTCTTCAACATACTCCGCATCGGAATATTCAATTTGTTCAAATTTTTTCTTATCAACATAATTGCCTGGGTTCACTCTAACTTTTTCTACAATGGTTGCAGCAATTTCTGCTGCATTAGGTGTAAAGTGAATATCTGCAACAAGCGGCGTATGGTAGCCCTTGGCGCTTAAAGCTGCTTTAATATTTGCTAAATTATCTGCCTCTTTTTTACTTGGTGCTGTAATTCTTACCAACTCAGCACCTGCTTCAATACATTTGATAACCTGTGCTACTGTTGCATCCGTGTCCATGGTATCAGTCGTGGTCATAGTTTGCACACGAACTGGATTGCCGCCACCAATAGTTAGGTTGCCTATTTTTACAGTTCTTGTAATAAAGCGCTGATAAGAAGTTAAAGAGTTACAGTAATACTGCATAATTGATACTATAATTTAGCAAATAAATTTATTAATTATCTAAGTCCTTTTAAAAAACCTTGTTGAGTTAAAATTGATTTTAAAACTGCCAATGTTTTAGCCTCATTATTTTTTGTTTGTAGATTTTGATCAACTACATACATCACAAAAAAATAAGGATGCTTATTTTCTTCAACATAGCCAATGACCCAATTAGCAGTACTTGTATTTCCAGATGATCCGTAAACATAGCTTAACTTATAGCTTGAATTGTTTTCTTTTAAAATCATTTGTTTATAAATATCCTGAGAGCGTTTTTGAAATGGCAATTGATTAAAATATAATTTTTTAATCAATCCTAATTGTTCATCTGGCGTAATACGTAATGAACTATCTCTCCAAAAACTATTTAAATTCTTGCTGATAATTCCTTTGCCATAATGTATTGAATCAAGCACTTTCAATAAATCTGCTCTACCTATTTTTTCAATAATGCCTTGATAATAAGCCACTGAATCATTACCTATCCAGCTAGTAGCGGTATGATTGATATAACCTCTATCTATTGCAATTAAACTAGGGACCGTAAAAAAAGTATTAAATGGTGTAAATGCAGAATCCTTATACATAGATAAATTCGTAATTGTAAACTCGGCAGACCCATTTTCCATTAGTGCAAAAGTGCCCTTCATTTTAGCACTATCCAATATTTTCACAATGTTCGCATCCGACTTTACATTGTTTGGAGAACATGCAATTGTCAAAATGCCGATAAAAAAGAAAAAACCAATGTACTGTTTCATATATTCAATTTCGTCCTCAAAATTACCACTTAATACCAATAAAAAACCCCCAATTAAGGGGGTCTTTTAATTATTTTAAGGCTATTATTCGATGCCTAATAATTCAACATCAAAAATCAAAGTTGTACCTGGTCCAATTACTGGGCCTGCAGAACGCTCACCATACGCTAATTCGCTAGGGATGAACAATCTCCATTTAGCACCCACTGTCATTAATTGAACAGCATCCTGCCATCCTTTTATTACTCCGTTTAATGGAAAACTAATTGGCTCTCCTCTTTGTACTGAACTATCAAATACAGTACCATCAATTAAAGTACCATGGTAATGACACTTAACTTTACTTTTTAAAGTTGGGTGCTCTGTGCCTGTCCCAGCAGTTAATACTAAGTATTGCATGCCGTTTGTCATTTTAACAACACCTTCTTTTTTTGCATTTGCTTCTAAGAACGCTTTTCCAGCAGCTCTGTTGATTGCGATTTTTTCTTGACTCATTTTATCTTGGTAGTTTTTAATACAAACATCTAATAAGCTATCAGGGATTTCTGTTTTAGCAATTGTCCCTGCGGCCATTCCTTTTTTAAACAATTCAAAGTTTACGTCTTGTAAACCTTGGCCTTTTAAACTTTGAGCGATTCTATAACCCAATGCATACGATGCACTGTCTTTTGTTGTTTTTAAAGCTTGAGCAGATATTGATGATAACGCAGGCTTAGTAGTAGGTGCCCCTTTTGCAGCTGGTGCTTTTGGAGCAGTAGTTGGCTTTGTTTGCGCTACAGCAATTATACTAGCAAACAATCCAATAAATAATAATCCTTTTTTCATACTTCTTTTTTTAATGGCTAACTTTTAAATTAAAGTGTTCAAAAATACAATTAGCCATTCAATAATTGGTCAATTTTTTGCTCAACTTTATCAAATTCTAAACTATTTAACAGTTTTTGCATAGCATTGGCAATTTCAGCTGTGCAAAGATTCCCAATACTGCCCTCATGGCTATGTTCCACCTTTGTTGAATAGGTATAGGTCCCGTCTTCAATGGACAATCCCACTTTTTTATAAGCATCTCTAAACGGTATGCCTGCATTTACTAATTTATTTACCTCTTCCACACTAAATAAATATTGGTATTTAGGATCTTCCAATAAATCCTGCTTTACCTCCATATTTTGAATCATCAATGAAGCCATCTCCATACAATTTTTCAATTGTTGAAATGCAGGAAATAAATGTTCTTTTAATAATTGCAAATCGCGATGATACCCCGATGGCAGATTAGTGGTCATCATCATAATCTCATTAGGCAATGCTTTAATACGATTGCAATAAGATCTTATCAATTCAAATACATCTGGATTCTTTTTATGCGGCATAATGCTTGAACCCGTCGTTAATTCCTCAGGGAATTTGATGAACCCAAAGTTTTGATTCATAAATAAACAAGCATCCATACTAAATCTAGATAAGGTATCTGCAAAATTTGCCAATGCCATCGCTGTTATTCTTTCCGCTTTACCACGGCCCATTTGTGCATACACCACATTATAATTTAAGGTCTCAAAACCTAATAATTCCGTTGTTCTGGTTCTATTAATTGGAAAAGAAGAACCATAGCCTGCCGCCGATCCTAAAGGATTTTTATTCACAACATGATAAGCAGCCTGCAACACGGTCATATCATCTACTAAACTTTCTGCATAAGCACCCAACCACAAACCAAAAGAAGAGGGCATGGCCAATTGCAAATGCGTATAGCCTGGTAATAAATCATTTTTATGTTGCTCGCTTTTTGTTTGTAATAAAGTAAATAAAGATTGAACTGATTTCGCAATGGACATTAACTCGGCACGTAAAAATAATTTTAAGTCAACTAAAACTTGATCATTTCTACTTCTTGCACTATGAATTTTTTTACCAATATCACCTAACTTTTCAGTCAACAACATTTCTACTTGAGAATGAATGTCCTCAACACCTTCCCCTAATTTAAAATTACCTGATTGCACTAATTCATAAATTTCCACTAATGCTTTTTTTAACTGAACCTGCTCATCTTTTGTTAATAAACCAACTTCTGATAACATGGTGGTATGGGCAATAGATCCTAATACATCATAAGCAGCCAAGTACAAATCCATTTCCTGGTCATTGCCAATCGTAAACTGCTCCACCGAACTAGCTACCTGATTATTTTTTTGCCAAAGCTTACTCATAATAAAATCATTTTATCAATTAGTTGTATGTAGGTATGGATTCCTTCTTCAATTTCTTTTACAAAAATAAATTCATCTGCAGTATGACTTCGTGCAGAATCTCCAGGCCCCATTTTTAAGGTTGGAAACGGCATTAATGCTTTATCAGATGTAGTCACAGAACCATAATATCCTTTACCCAATGCGATTCCCGCTTGAATCAATTTATGATCAATTGCAATACCAGTTGAACGCATTCTTAAAGATCTTGGTGTAACTGTTGCTTGTACATGTTTCCCAATGGTCTCTAAAATTTCTTCAAATGAATATAATTCATTTACACGCACATCTACGACTATTTTACAAGTAGAGGGCACCACATTGTGTTGTTTGTTTTCGGTTTCAATTACGGTCACACTCATTTTAACCTTGCCCAATAAATTGGAAATTTTTTCAAACTCAAAGCTTTTGAACCATTCAATATCTGGTAATATTTTATACAATGCACTCTCTCCCTCCTCCCTAGCTGCATGACCTGCTTTGCCTACAGCTACAACATCTAAAACCAATAAGCCTCTTTCTGCAATTGCCATTTCTAATAATGTAGGCTCGCCTACAATTCCAAAATCTATTTTTGGTAATAAAGGAAGCGCCAACTCAATGCCATCATGACCTGATATTTCCTCTTCGGCAGAGGCAACTAGGATAATATTAAAAGGCAAATTTACTTGGTCATAATAATATAAAAAAGTAGCAATTAAACTTACCAAACATCCACCTGCATCATTACTTCCTAAACCATATAGCCTGCCATCTTTTTCAATTGGTGTAAAAGGATCCAAAGTAAAACCTTTATTTGGCTTTACAGTATCGTGATGAGAATTCAATAATAGTGTTGGCTTGGCAGCATCGTAATGTGCATTAATAGCCCAAATATTATTTTTCTTTCTTTCTGTTTTTACTTTTTTCTGATGTAAATAATCTTGAATTAAATCAGCCGTTTTATCTTCTTCCTTGCTAAATGAAGGTGTAGCAATTAATTTTTCTAATAATTGTTTTGCCTCCTGTTGTAATACAGTGATTTGTGCAATATTTTGTTGTATGTTAATTGTCTGTGACATTATATTTTGATTGTGGTACCCGCAGTACCATTAATTAATTGATTCAATTTTTCTGCTTTTCCAATGATGACTGATTGCACACCACCTTCTAAAGCCAAATACGCGTTGTCAATTTTAGGAATCATTCCTTCAAAGATGACTTTTTGATTTTTTAATATACCGTAAGCCGGTCGATCTATCAACGCGATCACTGAATCAGAATTATTAACGTCTGATAATACTCCTTCTCTTTCAAATCCATATATCAAATGCACTTCATAGTGCTTAGACATGCTTGTTGCTATACTTTGTGCGATGGTATCTGCATTGGTATTTAATAATTGACCCTTACCATCATGGGTAATTGGAGCCACTACTAATTTAATGGAGTTGGATAATAACTGCTTTACCAAATTTGTATTCACCATATCTACATCACCTACAAAACCATAATCTATTGAAGTGCCAGTTCTTTTATGTGCTTTAATTAAATTTCCATCTGCTCCTGTTAAACCCATTGCATTCACACCTAATGATTGTAACTGTGCTACTATATTTTTATTAATAGCGCCTCCATATACCATAGTTACAATTTTCAGAGTTGCTTCATCTGTAATTCTACGGCCTTCTACCATTGTTTGCTCTACCCCCATGGATATTGCCAATTGTGTCGCTAATTTTCCACCGCCATGCACTAAAATAGCCTGCCCTTCCAATTTGGAAAATGCAGTTAGGCACGCTGTTAACAATGTTGGATTGTCAACAATATTGCCGCCGATTTTAATGATGTATAATTTTTCCATGTTATAATTACTGTTCACTATTTTATGATAACGAACTTAAAATTTTGGCTAATACCGATTGCGCTGCCCACACTCTATTGGAGGCTTCCTTTGTCACTAAACTGTTTGGGCCATCCAATATTTCATCACTTAATTCTACATTTCTTCTTACTGGTAAACAATGCATCACTTTTGCATTATTTGTAGCAGCTAATTTTGTATTGGTTAACATCCAGTTTGAATCCGTACAAAGCACTTTCCCATATTCATTATAACTACTCCAATTTTTTACATACACAAAGTCGGCATCTTTTAATGCCTCATCTTGATTGTACATAATAGTTGCTCCATTTGTATATTGAGCAGCTAACTCATACCCTTCAGGATGCGTAATTACAAAATTAGCGGCTCCCCAAGCGTTTATCCATTCGCTAAAGCTATTGGCCACACATTGTGGTATAGGTTTAATATGAGGCGCCCAGGTTAGCACTATTTTTGGCTGCTTGTTTTTTAATTTTTCATTCAAGGCTATTGACTCCTGAATGGTAATAATATCGGTTAAAGATTGTAATGGGTGTAAAGTAGCAGACTCTAAACTCACTATCGGTATTCCCGCATACTTTATAAATTGATGAATTATTTTTTCACTATAATCCTGCTCTTTATTTTGTAAGCTTGGAAATGTCCTTATGCATAAAATATCAAAATAATTACCCAAAATAGGAGCGGCATCCTTAATATGTTCTACCGTAGTGCCATTCATGATAGCTCCTTCTGTAAATTCCAAAGCCCAGCCTTCTTTATCAACATTAAACACAATGGGTTCCATCCCTAAATTTTGAGCAGCCACTTGCGTACTCAATCTTGTTCTTAAACTTGGATTTAAAAATAACAAACCAATTCTTTTATTAGCACCTAATGCTTTATCTACAAATGGATTGGCTTTATAGTGTAAAGCTTGTTTTACCAATGCATCAATATCCGTCACATCCTTCACTGAAATAAACTGTTTCATGGCTTAGTCTTTCTTTTGCTTCAATAGTTGAAGTTGAATGGCTTTATTCAACCCGGTTAAAAATAAATTGATTTCCTCCATGCTAATTGTCAATGCTGGCAATAGTCTTACCACATTAGGTTTTGCTTCTCCTGTGAATATTTTTAAATCGTTTAATAAAACTTTACGTACATCTTCTAATCCTATTTCCATTTCAAATCCAATCATCAAACCTCTACCTCTCACCGCTTTTACACCCTCGGTATTTTTTAATGCATTTATTAAATAAGCCCCTTTTTCTTGAGCAGCTTTAATTAAATTATCTTTTTGCATTACTTCAATCACTGCTAGTGCAGCAGCGCAAGCCAATGGGTTCCCGCCAAATGTAGTGCCCAACATTCCGAATTTAGCTTGGATATGTGGTGCAATTAAAATGCCACCAATAGGAAATCCATTACCCATACCCTTTGCCATGGAATAAATGTCCGCATTTACGCCAGCATGATCATGTGCAAAAAACTGACCCGATCTTCCATAACCACATTGTACACTATCCGCAATATAAATTGCACCATGCGCATCACATACTTTTCTGATAGCTTGTAAAAATGCATCACTTGCTTCATGAATTCCTGCAACGCCTTGAATACCTTCAATAATCACAGCAGCAATTTCGGAGCCATTGCTAGCAAAGCAAGTTTCCAATGCTTCAATATCATTGAGTGGTAAAAAGATGATATTATTGGTTTCATTCACAGGTGCCACAATACTTGGATTGTCAGTAGCAGCCACTGCTAATGAAGTACGACCATGAAAAGATTTTTTAAACGCAACAATTTTCTTTCTGCCTGTATGAAAGCTCGCCAACTTTAATGCATTCTCATTCGCCTCCGCTCCACTGTTGCAAAGAAATAATTGGAAATCTTTTTTGCCACTTATATCGTTTAATGCTTTCGCCAGCTCATCCTGAATTGGCATAATCACCGAATTAGAATAAAAAGCAATGGCATGCAATTGATCTTCTATTCGTTTAACCCAATGGGGATGGGTATGCCCAATACTTATTACTGCGTGTCCACCATACATGTCTAAATATTCCTGTCCCTTATCGTCCCAAACGCGGCTGCCTGCAGCTTTGGTGATAGCGATAGGATTTAAAGGATAAACGTTGAATAATGACATGATATAAAATTTTAAAAATAATTTGCTTTTAGTTGTAACCCTGTACTTTCTTCCAATCCAAAAATTAAATTCATGTTTTGAACCGCCTGTCCAACTGCTCCTTTTAATAAATTGTCAATCACCGAATGAATAGCAATTTTGTTTCCTTGCTTTTCAATATGAACCAAACATTTATTGGTATTGACTACTTGTTTTAAATCGATATTGTTACTAGATACATGCGTAAATGGATGTGCCTCATAATAAGCGTTGTACAATGCATATAATTGATCAATACTTAAATCACATGATACAACCGAAGTCACAAAAATACCTCTTGTAAAATCACCTCTCCACGGTATAAAATTCACTTCGGCATTTTGATTGCCTTGTAAACTTGCTAAACTTTCACCAATTTCATTTAAGTGTTGGTGTTGTAATGTTTTATACGCCTGAATGTTATTAGCTCTCCAACTAAAATGACTTGTTGTTGATAGACCTTGTCCTGCTCCTGTAGCGCCTGTAATACCTGTTGTATAAACCTCTTTCAGTAAACCTTTTGCAGCCAATGGCAATAAACCTAATTGAATAGCTGTAGCAAAACATCCCGGATTCGCAATATAATTTGCTTTTTGAATAGCTGCTTTTTGCAATTCTGGCAAACCATATACAAATTGCTTATCGCCCATGCTAGCAGTTGCATTCAATCTAAAATCTTGTGATAGATCTATGATTTTAATACCCACTTTTATTTCATTGGTAGCTAAAAACTTTTTAGCATCTCCATGACCTACACATAAAAAAAGTACATCTATATTCTGATCTAACGCACTAGCAAATTTTAAATTAGTATCGCCCACTAAATCGGCATGTACTTTACTTACTGATTCACCTGCATTACTTGTACTATGCACAAAAGCAATATGAGCATTAGGGTGATGAAGTAATACACGTAGCAATTCACCACCTGTATAGCCTGCTCCTCCTACAATTCCAATATTAACTTTTTGCATTTTGACTAAATTTATAACTTTATATTAATGTGTTTCGTAATAAATTTACGCCGCACATTTTTTATTTTTTATTTGACGCTTTCACATTGTGAAAAATACCAGTTTGGTTACCAAATATTTTAGTAAATCCTCTTACATCAGCACCAGTGAACCCTGTATTCATTTCACCATACTTTCCAAACTTAGCGCTCATTAAATCATGCTCAGATTCAATACCAATAATTTGAAAACGGTATGGATTTAATTGAACAAATACATCCCCGGTAACTTGCTCCTGTGAATTGGATAAGTATGCTTCAATATCGCGCATAACTGGATCCAATATTTGCCCTTCATGCAACCAGTTGCCATAGAATGAAGCTAGCTGGTCCTTCCATGACAATTGCCATTTTGTTAATACATGTTTTTCTAAAGCGTGGTGTGCTTTTAAAATGACCATCGGCGCTGCCGCTTCAAAACCTACGCGACCTTTAATTCCAATAATCGTATCTCCTACATGAATATCCCTTCCAATACCATAAGCACCAACGATAGATTGAATATATTGTATCGCTTCAGTTGGATGCGCAAATGATTTTCCGTTTACATGCGTAATTTCTCCTTTATCAAAACGAATCACCAATTCCTCCGTAGCACCTTCCTTGGTCATTTGAGTTGGCCATGCACTCTCAGGTAACATGCCTTTTGAATTTAAAGTTTCTTTCCCCCCTACGCTTGTTCCCCACAATCCTTTATTAATAGAGTAAGCTGCTTTTTCAAAATTCATTTGAACACCCTTCCCTTTTAAATATTCAATTTCCGCTTCTCTACTTAATTGCAAATCACGAATTGGAGTTAATATTTCAATGCCAGGAATCATAATTTGAAAAATCATGTCAAAACGCACTTGATCATTACCTGCGCCCGTACTTCCATGAGCAACTAATTTAGCACCCATTTTTTTTACATGCTCTGCAATATGCAATGCTTGGCTTAAACGCTCGGCACTTACACTTAATGGATAGGTATTATTTTTTAATACATTACCATAAACTAAATATTTAATGATGCTATCATAATACCCTTTCACTGCATTCACAGTGGTGTGCGACTTTACTCCTAAAGCATATGCATGTGCTTCTACTTTTTTTAACTCCTCATCGGTAAAGCCACCTGTGTTTACAATGACACTATGTACTTCTAAGCCCTTATCCTCCGTCAAGTATTTTACACAAAATGTGGTATCTAATCCACCACTAAATCCCAATACTACTTTTTCCATATGCTTATTTTTTTCTAAACCAGTTTAATAATTTGCTTGCCAACCCATTTGAGCTTTGTGTTGTATTTTCTTTAGCAGTTGTAGACAATTTTGGTTCATATAACATGGCGGTACACATACAATTTTTGCGATCCTTGCTCATTAATATTTCATAGTTCACACAGCTTTTGCAACCAGCCCAAAACTCTTCATCATCCGTCAATTCACTATAGGTCACTGGCTCGTATCCCAGTTCGCTATTAATTTTCATCACCGCCAAGCCAGTTGTTAACCCAAACAATTTTGCATTTGGATATTTTTCTCTTGACAATTGAAAAATGGTTTGCTTAATTTTTTTAGCAATACCGCTTTTCCTAAATACAGGAGAAACAATCAGACCACTATTGGCCACAAATTGGCCATGTTGCCAAGCTTCGATATAACAAAAGCCCACCCAAGTTCCATCCTGTGTATGTGCGATCACCGATTTCCCTTCTTCAATTTTTTTAGCAACATATTCAGGACTACGTTTAGCAATTCCTGTTCCACGCGCTTTTGCAGAGGAAGCCATCTCGTCTGTGATTGAAATGGAATAATGAACATCGCCACTATGGGCTACACGTACTATAATTTGCTGTTCCAATGATCTTAAAATTTAAGGAAATGACACTTCTGGCGTTTCTAGAAAATTTCGGGGTTTTTTCCACTGATAGGGGCAATTGCCAACTGCTCGTCCTATCAGAATCCACGTCGGGGAGATAATCGTTCCAAGAGCGGCAACCTGATGGGGCTGTTCAATACAAGGACCGGTGCAAAAAATGCACTCATTGAAATAGTATGTAATTGTCCTTGATTCATAAAAGTATCCTTTGATAGGAATTAGGATGTAAAAATATAGAATAATTAAACAAATAGGTCCCAATGGAGCTTATAATTTAACCTAAAACGTCCTAAAACCCAATTATAGGGCCTAAAATAATAGTTGTTAGTTTTATTTTGCCCAATACTCTTCTTATTTTTGGATTTCAAAAATCAAAATGAACCAAATGAAAAGAATAATTGGATTGAGCCTAGTTGTTACTGCTAGCTTTTTTGCAGCATGTGGATCACGGCAAAATGAAAAGGCAGAAGCAACTAAAGATACTGCAACTTCAATGTCAACTGATACCGCTTCCACTAAAACTTATGCGGTGAGTTTGGTTGATAATAAGAAAGACCCAACCTGTGGAATGCCTGTTACCGCTGGAATTGGAGATACCGCTCATTACGATGGACATGTGTTAGGTTTTTGCTCAGCAGAATGCAAAGCAGAATTCCTGAAAAATCCTAAAGCGGGATTAGCAGCGGCTGAATTAAAATAAATTTTTTTTACCTACTAGTGACTAACTAAATAAGTAAGCAATATCATCTTTGGTCAAGGACTTCACAAATCCTTCTTCGTCAGAAATTAACTCCTTGGCCAAAGATCTTTTTCTATCCTGCAACTTTAATATTTTATCTTCGACTGTATCATTACATATCATTCGATACGCGAATATATTTTTTGTTTGCCCAATACGATGCGTTCTATCAATTGCTTGTTGTTCCACTGCTGGATTCCACCAAGGATCAACAATGTAAACATAATCTGCAGCAGTTAAATTTAATCCTACGCCGCCGGCTTTTAAGGAAATTAAAAATACCCTGCAATTTGAATCATTTTGAAAACGCTCAATTGCTTTTTCTCTTTCTTGAATTGTACTTCCGCCATCAAAATATTCATAATCAATCCCCAACTTAGTTAATTCTTCCTTAATTAATCCCAACATTCCTAGAAACTGAGAAAATACCAAGGCCTTGTGATCACCAATGTTTTCAGCTATTTCACGCGTAAGCTCTGTAAGTTTTACCGATTCATTTGGATAGTTTTCATCTTTTATAATGGCAGGGCTATCGCAAATTTGACGAAGCTTCATTAATCCTTGTAATATGGATAATTGCGTTTTTTGTATTCCTTTTTCCTCAACCATTCCAAGTAACTTATCGCGATAATCATTTCGATAAGCATCATAAATTTTTCTTTGTGCTGTACCCATTTCGCAGTACAATACCATTTCTTGTTTTTCAGGAAGATCCTTAGCTACCTGTTCTTTTGTTCGACGCAAGATGAAAGGAAAAACAAACTTTCTTAAATGTTCTTTTTGTTCTTTTTCATCAAACTTGTCAATTGGCATGGAGAAGTTATGCTTAAAATATTCTACTGTTCCAAGCATACCTGGATTTAAGAAATTCATTTGCGCATAAATATCAAATGTGTTGTTTTGCAATGGCGTACCACTTAAACACAATTTATTAGTTGCTTGTAATAAGCAGGCTGCTTTGGTAACCTTACTTGTTGGATTTTTTATCGCCTGACTTTCGTCTAAAATCACATAATCAAATTTTACTTCCGTAAACATTTTAATATCACTTCTTAAAGTACCATATGTAGTAATGATTACTTCCACGGGTTCTTTAAACAATTGATTTTTTATTCTAGTTCCACCATGATGAATTCGGAAACTTAAACTTGGTGTGAATTTTTTTAACTCATTTTGCCAGTTGAACAAAAGCGTGGTAGGACATACCACTAATGCAGTTAATGAGCCATTCTTTTCTTTCAAGTGTTGTAAAAAAGAAAGTGTTTGAATGGTTTTACCTAATCCCATATCATCCGCCAAGATACCACCCCACTGTACATCATGTAAATAATTCAACCATTGAAAACCACTTACTTGATAAGGTCTGAGTATCGGTGTTAAATGTTCAGGGGGAGGCACATCTGCGATGGAATACTTTTCTCTAATCTTTTCATATTTGCCTTCTAATTGAAATATTAATTCTTCCTCGTCCCTTTGTTCATATAATTCATCTAAAATAGAAAAGTGATACTTGCTTAATTTTAAATTTTGTTGACTTCCCTCACCTACTTTAAATAACAAGGAATATTTATTCAACCATTTTTCTGGTAACACGCCCAAACTTCCATCTTTTAATGGTACAAATTGTTGCTTATTTGCAAGCATATTTTTAATATCCTGTACCGAAACCTTTTGTTCTCCAAAAGAAATTTCTACTTTAGCATCAAACCAATCTGTATTGCTACTAATATACATTTTGGTAGAAGGCTTTGCAGTATTGAATCTGAATTGTTTCAAGTTTTCAGAGCCAAATAAAGGAATTTGTTTTTCCTTTAATAAATCTATAAATAAAAAGAACCAATTATTTTTTAATACCTCTGCCCCTTTCAATGCCAAGACATTTCCTTTTTCAAAACGAACAAAACCTGAGTGTAGTTGTTCTATAACATTCATCAAATTACGTTCCTCTGCTAAATCTCTTTCAAGAATTACAATTTTATCACCTTGCTGTTGGATAACAGAAGGTCCGTCATCCGCAGTCACTACAATGTCTTTATAGGTATAGATGGGTTCGAATAATAAATAATCTCTATCTTCTTTAAGAATAATTTGCAACTGAGGCTTCAAACCTTTTAGCTTTTCTTGCTTTACATTTCCTAATTCAACTTGATACAATTTAGACAATGGTAATAAAACTGATTGTAAATACACCGGCCAATCTTCCAAATCAATTTCATTGCTGCCTGTAGGCATAAACTGCTCTACCCATTTTAAATCTTCTCTGTTTTTCCAACTATAAAATTGATTTTCAACTTGAAATAGATAATGTGTTTTAGCATGATTATCTGCAATTGAAATTTTACCAGTTGGTAAATTTACTTGCGCATGAATAATATATTTATCTGTCTTTTTCTCAACTTTAAAACTTGGCTGTATAGGATTAAAAATTAATTCAGCCTTCTGCAAGTTAGCCGTAGTAAAGGTTTTACTAGCTGGTAAATGAAAATGGAAAGGATGTTCCGAAATATCTCTCCATAGTTTTTCCAACTTAGGATGAATATATTCCTGAATCAACTCTCTTGTTTCATTGGGCAATCCTTCCTCCTCTCCACCTAAAATAGTATCCCAAATTCCCATGAATGGTGAATTTTTATCCAGATACTTTATAAGTTCGTTTGATTGTAATTTTCTTACTAATTGAATTAAATTCTTGTCCTCCTCATTTATTTCTTGAGGTATTATAAATTTAGGTAACTCGATTTTTTCAACCTTACTCACAAATGCATTGCCCTCCTCATTCACCTCCCCCTTAATAACATTGAACAATAAATAGGGGTACTCATTATCGGATTGTTGTATCACCAAACCATAACGCTCAACTGTTTTGGCGACAGTGCTACTCGCCCCCTGCTCTTCCTCAATATCCCAATCATTGGATCTTGGAATTTTTCGAATGGTAGTTGTGGGTGCTGCATTTACTTTCTGAATTCTATCATCTAATACTTTCAAATAAGGCTTCCCATCTTGATACGTAAACTCAAATTTATCTTCGATATAGTCATCTAACGAATAACCATATAAAGCCAATAATTTATTCTTTTCTCTATCCCAGTTTCTAATAGTTTCAAAGTAATCAGCTCCTTTTAACTGGAACAACTGCAATAATAAAATGGTTTTATGGATACATAATGGGTACTCCGTTTCACTCAAACAATCACAGGAGGTATCAAAAAATCTTTCTTCATTTTTCTGGACTATAATGTGAAATATTTTCCCATGCTCTTCTACTTCAGCAACTACTTTTTCGTTCGCACTCTCTATGATATGAGGCCTGTTAGACTTTAAAATGGTTTCAGCACGCTCAAAAGTACTTTTAGAACATAGCATTCGAATCATTTTCAAATCTAAATTCTTTGTACGCAGTTGAGTGTGGGTAGTATTATAAGAAGTTTGTTTATAATCAAGCAGATTCTTATCTAATAAGTCTTGTACAAAAAATAAAGCAGCTGCTTTGTGTCTACAAACTTCTGACAAATTATAAGGACATCCACATCTTAGAGAAAGTGTAGAAGGGCTTTTAAAATTTTCAATAGTTACTTTATAATAAGTGCTATAACCATCGTCCTTAACGCGGCAGTGAATACTACCTAATAAAGGATCAAATTTTACCAATTCGATATTTTTTAGTGCGAATATTTTTTTCCCGCGCCTAATTACCTCTTCGGTTCCGTAGCTATATATGTGTTTTACTAAGTAGGGTAATGCCATAAATTATAAAAATCGCCCCTTTGAAAAGGGCAATTTGCAAATGTACGAAATTACAGGCTATTTTTCGTTATTCTTATAGACCATTTATTAGCGCTCCATCCTTAAATATAGGTAGACAAGGCGCTACATCCTTGGAAACACAATATTGCATATCCGCTTCTAATCCATAAGCGGCCAAACGATGCCAATGTGTTAAAGTTTTAATGTATGCTGGCAAATTATCCTTTTGTTGATTATACAACTGGTTAGCCATAAAACTACTGTCGCAATGAATGGTGAAATGTTCTTTAATTTCCTCAATTACTGCACCTGCAAACAAAGTATCTTCAATATTAAATCTGTTTTTCCAACCTGAACAGCCCAAAACAACTGGTGCATTTTGCTGTTTTAAATAAGCAACCACATTGGACAAATTTGGAAAAGAGCCAGTTATAATTTCTTTAGCTCCTTTACGCAATGCCATATGTAATAATTTGGTTCCATTGGTAGTAGTAATTACAAGGGTTTTGTTTTCTATAAAGGAACGCGGGTATTCAGAAGGTGAATTTCCATAAGATAATCCTGGTATAATTTTACCATCTCGCTCTCCAGCAGTAATACCACCAGTGGCTTTTCCCATTTCAATACAAGCTTCGGCGCTATCCACTGGAATAATTTTAAATGCCCCATTATATAGTGCTGTTGCCATTGTTGACGTTGCTCTAAAAACATCAATAATGACAACAATACTATCTTTTATTTCATATAAATCTAATAGCTCTGGGGTTAATACGGTATGTAAGCTCGGCTTCACTAAATTTTCATTACTCATACTGCAAAGATACTAAACCCATTAATTTTTCAAAGGCAATTCCTTTTGTTTAGATAAAATAAGAATTTCATTTAATACCACTTCAGTACTTGTTCTTTTTACACCGGCTTTATCAGTAAAAGATTTATTGACCAATCTTCCTTCAACAGCCACTTCGGCACCTTTGGCTAAATGCTTCTCTACATAGACAGCTAATTTAGACCAAGCAATTAAACTAAACCATTGGGTTTCGTCCATCCACTCCCCCTTTACATTTTTGTAACGATCATTTACTGCTAAACGCAGATTGGCTAATTTTTTATCTTCTCCATACATTTTGATTTCAGGATCGGCACCCAATCGGCCAACGAGTTGCACTTTGTTTTTAATAGCTTTCATTTTGTATTTTTTTATGAAAGACAAAAATGCAAATCAACTCAATACAAGAATCAAGTATTTATACTACTTAAACGGAAACTTAACTACTTTGGCTTTTACGAGCGTATTGCGAATATCAATAAAAATTTCAGTGCCAATTTTAGCATGCTCCATGGCTACATAGCCCATTCCTATTGCTTTTCCTAAGCTTGGTGCTTGTGTTCCTGAAGTTACGGAACCTATCTCATTTCCTTGAGCATCTTTAATAATATAGTAATGACGAGGAATACCGCGATCAATCATTTCAAAGCCCACTAATTTTTTAGCAACCCCACTTTCCTTTTGTGCTTTTAATGCAGCACTATTTGTAAAATCTTTTGTGAATTTTGTAATCCACCCTAATCCTGCTTCTAATGGACTAGTGGTGTCATCAATGTCATTCCCATATAAACAAAATCCCATCTCTAATCTTAATGTATCCCTTGCGCCCAAACCAATTGGTTGTAAACCATAAGCGGCACCTGCTTTAAATAATGCTTCCCAAACTTTGGTAGCATTGTTGTTTTCATCTTCAAAATATATTTCAACACCACCCGCTCCTGTATAACCAGTTGCACTAATTACCACATTGTCTATATCCAATAATTTACCTTTTACAAAACTATAATATGGCAAATTTAACAAGTCCATTTCGGTCAACGTCTGAACAATCTTAGTAGCATTAGGCCCTTGTACCGCTAGCAATGCAGTCTTTGGACTTATATTATGCATTTCTACATTTTTAGTATTATGACTGCAAATCCAATTCCAATCTTTTTCAATGTTTGAAGCATTCACCACCAGCATGTACACTTTATTTTTCTCCACACAATACACCAATAAGTCATCTACAATACCTCCTGTGTTATTTGGCAAACAACTGTAATGTGCTTTACCATCCACTAAAACAGAAGCGTCATTACTTGTAACGCGTTGTATTAAATCCAAAGCATCTGGTCCTCTTAAAATAAACTCACCCATATGACTTACATCAAATACACCGGCATTATTACGCACTGCAGCATGTTCATCATTGATGCCAGAATAACTAATTGGCATATTATAACCCGCAAATGGAGCCATTTTAGCACCTAATGCAATATGTTTATCTGTAAATGGGGTATTTAAAACTTCGCTCATGAATGGTATTATTTGTACAAATATAATCAAAAAAGGGTGCCAAATAAAACACCCCTTCTGTAATAGAAAGGGCGTTATACCAAAAATCAATCCTATCCATCCAATGAATACTCAATCATTCAACTTTAACCAATTACATAAATAAAAGTTAATAGGAGAAACGTTCCAATACCCAATGGATATCTGTCAATTTACCGGCAGCATTAGATACTTTCTTTAATTCCCTTGAAGTACCTGCGTCTGCTTTTTTGTCTTTTCTATCCTCATTTAATTTTTCAGACTTCGATTTTTCTAATTGCAAACGCTCTTCCTTTAACTTCTCAATTTTATCATCAATATCGGCTGGATCTTTATCATCCTTGTCATTAGAGATTGATTCATTTATTCTTTTTGTTTTTTCAAGACCGGAACTGGTCATTCTATATTCTACTCCTTGCTCATAAGCATAAGAATCATTATCCCATTTTTCATTCCACTCATCATACCAACCATCGCTAATTCCGTTTAAAGTTTCTGTTTGAATTCCATGACCATTAACGCGGACATTGGTTTGAGACCATCCTTTATTCGTAATTAATATGCGTTTACCAATAGGAACAGCAATTGTTAAAATAATATGTTGATTTCTAAACTTATCAATTTTATTAATGGCAATCCCTCTATCCAAAAGCAACACACTATCTTGTTGCGTTAAGCTTAGATTTATTTTTTGTGCAAGAGCATTGGCTTCTTGAATAGTTTTACCATTGCTTAATTTTACCATTTTCACTTCAAAACTATCCGATTTAGATTGCACGATTCTTACACGTAAATTTCTTACAAATACGGTATCATCATCGGTCAAATCACTAAACGGTGTTATTTGAAACCATTTGTCTTCATAATATCTCATTTTAGGGGAAGCAGTTAATTCTAGTAAATCTACTTTAGCATTGGTTAGTTGTACTTTTTCCTCGCTAGGAATATTATGTTTCGAAAAGCTATTTCCTAAACTACTGAAAAAATAAAATATACAAACCCAACCCAATACCCATAAACTAATAAAACCAGTTCTTACCCATTTATTGGCTTTCTTAAATCCTGCAATTTTTCTGATGATGGATGTAACAATAGCAATAATAGGTACCCAAACAAAAAACAAGATAGCACCAATAAAGGCCCCTGATTGTAAACCATCTTCCAAAAGAAATCCCTTCAATGGCAATAAACTAGTTCCAGCAACACCTAAGCCAAATAAAGCAGCCAACACACCAAAGCCAACTACGCCTAAAATAAAGTATACAAACACTTTTATAGCAATCGTAATAACACGGCCTATAAAATGTAACAGCCCCTTACTATTTGAAGTAGCTACATTGGGTTGATCTTCACCGGCTTCCAAACTTGTTTGAGGAGTTGAATGAGATGAGGTACTTGTATTGCTTGCTTTATCTTTTTTATAAAAATCACTGCCCCAACTTTGTGCTCTTTTGCTAAAGCCTTCCATATCATTTTGAATGGTATTTTTTATACTATTCAAATCCACTTTTTCCCCCACCATCTCTAATTTGTCTGCACTTGTTTTAGCTTCTGGCAATACCAACCAAAGAATAATATATACAAAAACAGCACCTGGACTAAATGTGATATCTAAAATATTAGGAAAGTCAATACTATCCCAAAATTGAAATAAATGTAAATGTTTAAAATTAATGATGAAACGAATAAAAGGAATCAAAAATAATAATCTTACAATTCCAACTCTTATTCCAAAGTATTTTGAAAGTCCTGCACAAACACCACCAATTATTTTATTTTCAATATCTCTAAATAATCTTTTACGCACGCCACCTACTTCTTTCACTGAAGAACTTGGTACTGCAATCCATAAAATTAAATAAGCCAAAATATTTACACCAATTAAGAATATCCATAAAATTCGAATCACTAATGGTTCAACGTTAAAATAATTTGCAATACCACTACAAACGCCACCCAATACTTTGTTTTGTTCATCGCGATACAAACGCTTGGGTCTTATAGATTCCCATCCAGCTTGATTATTATTGCCAAAATTGTTTTGTGCATTATTGGATGCACCTGCGTGCTCAAATCCATCCTGTGCTTCAAAATCAGCAGGGCGGCCAATGCTTGCAATGATTAATTGAATTATTGATTCATTGATACAAACCTCTCCTTTCTTTAATTTGTCATCACACAATTCTGCAACACGACACTCAATGTCATTGATAATTTCATCGCGGCCTTCTTCATTAGCAAAATAGATACGCAATGATTGGATATATTCTTTTAATAATTCATAGGCCTGTTCTTCGATTGGTAGAATACGACCTTGAAAATTGATATTGATTACTTTGTTCATAAAAAGCTTTTTAATATTTGATGAATGTTACTAAGCAACAATTGCTTCATTGTTATCATTATTGTTCTGTGTAAGTTGATTAACTGCTCCTGTCATTTCCTTCCAGGTTGTTAATAAAACTTCGTAGGCATGATTACCTTCCTCGGTTAACACAAAATATTTTCTTGGGGGGCCACTTACACTTTCCACCCATCTATAATTTAAAAGGCCTGCATTTTTTAATCTTGTCAATAAAGGATACAAAGTTCCTTCAAGTATATGCAGATTGGCCGCTTTCATTTGCTCGACGATATCACTTGGATACACTTCGCCTTTTTGAATGATGGACAATATGCAAAACTCCAATACGCCCTTGCGCATCTGACTTTGTGTGTTTTGTATATCCATGATAATAACTTTAGAACACAAAGCTAAGAGAACATTTAGTACTATGCATCACATAGTACTAAATAAAATCATAATTTTTACATAATTAATTGATTTACAATATAATATGATTTTACAATAATTATGAATGGCAAATAAATATGGACAATCGGTGATAAAATTGGGTTTAAAGCCCCCTATTTACGAACTAAAAAACTACTAATTCGTAAAAATCCTCCTCGTTTAAATACTTGTTGGCCAAGTCTTGTAATTGTTGAGGCTGAATAGCGCGTACCGTTTTAATGGTATTGTAAAAATACTCCTCGGTTAAGCCATTTAAAATATAAGATTTCCAACGACCAATAATTTGAAATGGTCCATCAACGTCTCCCAATAAAGAACCTAACATATAGTTTTTGACTAAATTTAATTCATCCATTTCCACTAATTCATTTTTTAAAATAGCCATCTCTTTATACACTTCGTCAATAGTAGCTCTGCAAACATCCTTACCAGCATCTGTACTAATTAACCATGCGCTTTGTTGAATATGGTTTTGTAAATAACTATGAATGCCATACGTATACCCTTTGTCCTCTCTAATATTACTCATTAAACGAGAGCCAAAAAATCCACCAAAAATATTATTCAATACTTGCACTGGTGCAAAATCTGGATGATGTCTATTAGGAAAATGTCTTGCTATTCTAATAGATCCTTGCACGGAACTTGGATCGTTTACCACATTGTATTTTTTTTCATCAGCAGCAACAATTGCATGTTCAGGTGTTTCAATAATATGCTTGTTTAAAGGCAATGAACCAATATATTTATTCAATGTAGATTCAATATCTGCAGGAAACTTGCCGGCCATAAATACAATACACTTTCCTTCCTTATAATATTTATTGTAAAAAGCAACTAAGTCCTCACGCGTTAATTGATTGTATGCAGCTTCACTTGAGTACTTTCCATAAGGATGATCAATCCCAAATAAATATTCATCAATAAATCTATTGGCAATAAAATCTCCTTTTTTTAAATTTAAAGTGAGTTGTTGAATTTGATTCTTCTTGTAAATTTCTAATTCGTTTTCAGGAAACACCGCATCCCCAACCAATTCACTCACTACAGGAATCACTTCTTGAAAATGCTTTGTTAAACTATGTAAACTAATGGTGGCCGTTTCATTATAGCAGGATCTATTTAAATAGGCCCCATAAAATTCAAAAGCATCATTTACCTCAAATGCCGATTTACTGCTAGTACCATTTTTTAATAAATAATTTGTTGCAGGCGCTACCCAATTTTTTGTTTCAAAACTATTGCCTGCAAAAAATACCAATTCCATTAACATCACTTCTTGTGCGCCTCCTTCAAATGCATAAACTTCTACGCCATTGTCTAAAGTGTATTTTTGACAAGGCTTTAATTGAATATCAAAATCAACTGCGTCTTTTATATTGGGAGCGATGGTTCTATCTAATGACATAGGATGGTTATTATGCGAATTTATTTTTCTTGAGTGTTTATACAAATGGGATTAAGCAGTTTTGCTATAGTAGTATAATGTGTTTCTATTGTTGTCTTCAAAGATGGTTTTTGCAGTAGCTTGAATATGTTCAGGAGTCACTGCCTGATACTTTGCAAGCTCATCATTCATTAAAGCGGCGTCCCCTAATAATTCATAAAATGCAAGGCTTTGCGCGCGATTCATAATACTCATATCTTCAAAACAAATCATACTCTCTGTTTTATTAATTACTTTTTGCACTTCCTTAGTATCTAAAATTACTTGCTTCATTTTTTCTACTTCTTCCAGCACTGCTTTTTCAGCAACCGACATACTTATGCCTTTTACCAATTTGCCTGTAATCACAAATAAGCCTGGATCAATGGTTCCAAAGTGATAACAAGAAATAGAAGAAAACAATTGTCTTACCTTAATAAGTTGCTCATATAAACGAGAGGATGCACCTCCACCTAAAACTTCGGTCAATAAATCGGTTGCATGATAAGATGCATCAAAACGTCCTCCCATATGCCAAGTCATCATCAACATATCCATTGGTACATCAGCACGCACATCCAAGCTTCGATGCTTTTCTTGTTTAGGCTCCTGTGGTAAATTTCTTTCATAAGGTTTGCCTGCAGGAATGGGGGCAAACCATTTCTCCGCCAATACTTTTATGTCTTCTGTTTTTATATTTCCAGTAACTACCAAAATGGCATTATTGGGACGATAAAATTGAAAGAAAAAATCTTTTACTTCTTCCATCTTTGCTTGCTCCACATGAGCAAGGGAAGCGCCAATGGTCATCCAGCGATAGGGATGTTTAGTATAAGCAAGGGTGCGCATTTTATGCCAAGCATCCCCATAAGGCTTATTAATATAGTGCTCCTTAAACTCTTCACACACTACTTTTCGTTGTACTTCCAAACTTTTAGGACTAAACGCTAGGGATAACATTCTATCACTCTCCAACCAAAAAGCAGTTTCAATATTTTCAGCAGGAAGCTGACAATAATAATTGGTAAGATCATTGGTAGTGTAGGCATTGTTCTCCCCACCAGCTCTTTGCAAAGGCTCATCATATTCAGGAATATTAATACTCCCCCCAAACATTAAATGTTCAAATAAGTGAGCGAACCCCGTTTTTTCAGGGTTTTCATCTTTAGCACCTACATTGTACAATATATTCACTACGGCCATGGGTGTTGTAGTATCCTGATGGACCAACACTTTAAGGCCATTATCTAATTGAAATCGGTCAAATTGTATCATAATAAAGGGTAAAATTACTCCTTTTAAACAAGAGTCAATTTGCGAATATAGATAAAATAAATAGGGCTATGAAGCAAACCCTTTACCCCTTAACTTTGTTACACTTAAAACGAGCATATGCAATTAGAAGAATTATATAAGAAAGCCCTGAATTTTGAGTACTTAACCAAGGAAGAAGGTATGTTTTTGTTTGAACATGCGCCCTTAAATGAGATTAGCTATGTTGCTAATGAATTGAGAAAAAAGCAGGTGCCGCATGGTAAAGTAACTTGGCAGATTGACCGAAATGTAAATACCACCAATGTATGTATTGCAAACTGTAAGTTTTGTAATTTTTATAGAATTCCTGGTCACCCTGAAGCCTATATCACCGATATGGATACCTATCGTGTAAAAATTAAAGAAACCTTAGCTTGGGGTGGAGATCAATTATTATTACAAGGAGGACATCACCCTGAATTAGGATTGCAATTTTATGTAGATATTTTTAGTCAAATTAAAAATGAATTCCCAACCATTAAGTTGCACACTTTGGGACCCCCAGAGATTGCGCATATCGCAAAGTTGGAAGGCATGACCCATACCGAAGTATTAAAAGCATTGCAAGCTGCAGGCATGGATTCCTTACCAGGAGCAGGAGCTGAGATATTAGTTGATCGAGTGCGTAAATTAGTTTCTAATGGAAAATGTGGAGCAGATGAGTGGTTAGAAGTAATGGCTGCTGCACACCAATTAAATATAACTACAAGTGCTACGATGATGTTTGGTCACGTGGAAACTTTGGAGGAAAGATTTATTCACTTAGTACGCATTCGTGAAACACAGGATAGAAAACCAGCTAATGCAAAAGGTTTCTTAGCATTTATTCCATGGACTTTCCAAGATGTAGATACTCTTTTAACTAAAATTAGAGGAGTACATAATTTAACCACTACCGAGGAGTATATTAGAATGATTGCAATTAGCCGCATCATGTTACCTAATATCAAAAACATTCAAGCTAGTTGGTTAACTGTTGGAAAGGCAACAGCACAGGTTTGTTTAGAAGCAGGCGCTAATGATTTTGGAAGTATTATGTTGGAAGAAAACGTGGTAAGCGCCGCTGGTGCTCCTCATCGTTTTACCTATAAAACAATCCAAGAAGCAATTAAAGAAGCAGGATTTGAACCACAATTGCGCAACCAACAATACGAATGGCGCGAACTTCCAGCTGATATCCAAGAACAAATTGTAAATTATTAACAGTCCTTTGTAACTTTTTGGGTTCCCCCTTCGTTATACCTTTACATAACAGCAAAACGAAGGAAGAAAGATGACTGATAAAGATTTCAATAATTGCGTAGATGCATACTCAGATGGGGTCTATCGCTTTATTATCAAAAATATTGGTCATGAAGCAGATGCACAGGATATTGTACAAACAGCATTTGAGAAGTTATGGGTAAATCGTACAAAAGTTGAAACAGATAAGTCAAAATCTTATTTGTTTACAGTTGCTTATCATCAAATGATTGATCATATTCGCAAGGATAAGCGAAACAATACCACGGATAATTTTGACGAAGTAAAAATCAGTATACACCAGGAAGGTGATACCGAATTAAAACAAATTCTACTTAAAGCAATCAATGAACTAAACCCTACCCAAAGAAGTTTGGTTTTACTTAAAGATTATGAAGGATATAGTTACCAAGAAATTGGGGAAATCATGGATTTATCTGAAAGTAAAGTAAAAGTATATTTACATAGAGCACGTTTACTATTGAAAGAAAAATTAGTTCACCTTGAAAAAATGCGTGCGTAATGAAAATAAATACCACCAATTACGAGGAGTGCTTTTTGTTGTATATCGACAATGAACTTTCTGATGAACAAAAAGTAGCAGTTGAAAATTTCATGGAAGAAAATCCGGTATATAAAAAAGAATTTACCTTAATACAACAATCCGTTCTTGCCCCTGAAAATATTTTATTTGAGGATAAAGTTTTTTTGTATCGACTAGAAGAATTGGAAGCGAGTTTACCTATCTCCATTAAGCAAGGCTTATACCGAGAGGAAGCAAAATTGATGGAAGGGTTTTTCAACAGAAAATTAATACGCAGTATTGCGGCTGTAGCTGCTTTATTTTTATTAATTATTGGTTATAATTTAATACCAACTATTCCTGTAAAACAAAATAACCTTAAGGGGCTCTCAAACAATGAGCGCGTCGTAAAAAATGATGCACAATCTTATTTAAGTAACACTGCTAATAGTGGCCATAAGCAAGTTGAGCACATGGAAGATTATAAAAAAAAGCAGAATGCTAACGTAATAATACAAGACAATGACAGTAGCACTCACCGATTAAATACATTAATATCCATCTCTACAGAGAAAAATAATTACGCTCAACAAGCAGGCATTATTCAATCTATAGCTACTTCATCCAATCATTTTGTAACGAACGATAATGCAATAAAAACAGTGCCAATTATAAATAACACGGTTGCTATTGCCACAGTTAACGAAAAAATAGTCAGCAGCGAAGTAAGTGTTTTGGCCGAATCTAAAGAAGAATTTGAAAATATAAATACTGACAACCCAGATAGAATTATTTACATCGCGAATATGGAAATTGACGGCGATAAATTAAGAGGCTTCACCAGACGTATTGGTGCATTTATAAAAAGAAATAAAACAGAAAAAGAAAAATAAATAATATGAAAAAGATAATTGTAGTCTTAGGGGTTTTAATTGCGAGCAATGCAATTGCTCAAAATGATAGTGCAGTTGCTAAAAAAGCGGATACCATTCGCGTTGGAAATATGGTGATTGTAAATGGTAAAATGGATAAATCTGATAAACGAAATAACGATGATGTTAGTATTAATATAGGTAATGACACTTTAGTATCGATAATTGATGATACTGTAAAAGTGGGAAGAATACGCATTATTAATAAACAAGAAGGCACTTCAGGCTACGGTCAAAAGGATTTAGCTTCCTTACTTCAAGGTGATTTTAAAAAGACAAAAATTACGATTGAAAAAGCGCCAAAAAAATTGCAAAACATAAGTACTAATTGGTGGATTTTTGATTTAGGTTTTGCCAATTTAGTAGACAATACTGCTCCATTAATGTACTCCCCTGCCTTCTTACCATATCAATCTATGTTGCCTGCTGCACCAAGTTCAGCAAACTTAAAGTTGAATAATGCTAAATCAAGCAATGTAAATATTTGGATTGTACAACAAAAAATAAATTTATCACAACACCAATGGAATTTAAAATATGGCATTGGTATTGAGATGTATAATTTCAGATTTGAACAACCCATTAGTTTTAGCAATACCCCTGGTAACTATGTATATTTTGATAACGTAAATTTTAGTAAGAATAAATTATTTGTAGAATATTTGACAGTGCCGGTACAATTAAATTTTCAATCTAACCCTGAAAATAAAAAAAGTTTTTACGCAAGTTTAGGGCTTAGTGCGGGTTATTTAGTTCAATCACATACTAAACAAATAAGTGAAGAGCGAGGTAAAAGAAAAGTGAATGGGAATTTTGATTTAAACAATACCAAATTAGCCACCATTGGCGAATTAGGAGTTGGCGGGATTCGATTATATGGGTCTTACAGTTTAACTAACTTATTTGATAAAAAATTGACCAGTTTTGATATGGCCCCCTTCGCCATTGGGATAAGATTTAGTAAGTTCTAATGAAATTTTTTAACTACTTGTTAACTACTTGATAGATGCGCTATTAAAAAAGCCCTTCGATGGAAGGGCTTTTTTAATTCTATGAAATGAAATATTAAATTAAATTTTCGTTTCCAAAATAAGGTTGCAATACTTTAGGCAAAGCAATGCCAGCCTCGGTTTGATAGTTTTCAACGATGGCTGCAAAAATTCTTGGCAAGGCCAATGAACTTCCATTTAAAGAGTGTGCGAATTGAATTTTTCCATCTGCATCTTTAAATCGACACTTCATTCTGTAAGTTTGATACGCTTGGAAATTACTTACACTACTTACTTCTAACCATCTTTCCTGCGCAGCGCTATATACTTCAAAATCATAAGTAATAGCAGATGCAAATCCCATGTCTCCACCACATAATCTTAGGATACGATATTGTAAGCCTAGACTGATTAATAATTTTTCAACATGCGCTACCATCTCGTCTAATACAAGGTCGCTTTTATCTGGATGTACTATTTGAATGATTTCTACCTTCTCAAATTGATGCACTCTGTTCAACCCGCGAACATCTTTCCCAAAACTTCCCGCCTCTCTTCTAAAACATGGAGAGTAGGCAGTCATTTGAATTGGCAAATCTGCTTCCTTTAAAACAGTATCACGAAACACATTAGTAACAGGCACTTCGGCAGTAGGGATTAAATAAAAATCATCCTCGGTAGCATGGTACATTTGACCCTCTTTGTCTGGTAATTGACCAGTAGCAAATGCCGAAGCTGCATTCACCATAAAAGGAGGAAGATATTCAGTATATCCGGCAGCTGTATTAAAATCTAAAAAATATTGAGTCAATACTCTTTGGAATTTAGCGCCTTTGCCAATATATAAAGGGAAGCCGCTTCCTGTTATTTTAGCCCCGGTTTCAAAATCTACTAAATTGTATTTTTTAATTAAATCCCAATGCGCTTCTGCTCCATTTGGAAGTGTTGGCGTGCTTCCACCTTGTCTTACTACTTCATTTTCTTCGGGTGTTTTTCCCAGTGGTACTAAATCATGAGGCAGGTTAGGGAACTGCACAATTAATAATTGGAGATTGGCTTCTACTTCGGCCATCTTTTCTTTTAAAGGTTCCAATTGTTTTTTCCAATCCGCAACCTCATTTTTCAAAGCCTCGGCTTTATCCTTTTCACCCTTAGCCATGAACCCACCAATTTCCTTGGAAGCCGCATTTACTTTGGATTGAAGTTCATCAAAAGCTGCTTGTAATTGCTTTCTTTGATCATCTACTGCAATCACTTCGTCCACTAAATCAACATTAGCAAAGTGCTTGATTGCCAATTTCTTTTTTGCCAAATCGGTATTTTGACGCAAGAAGTTTACCTGTAACATAAATGCAAATTTTGGCAAAGATAATCAAACCATCCTACTACGCCTATATATCCCCTACCTTTGCTGAAAATTTGACATAATAAAATGGCCAATATACAAGACGATTTACAGACAAGATGGTGGAATTTGGAGAAGAAATTGATGGACCAATTTGGGAAAAAGCCTGATACCGAAGCGGTTTTATTCCTCATTGGATTACAAGAGACTGGTTTTATAAGAGAAAAAATAACCAAAGAGCAAAAACAGGACCTAATGCATATTGCTATTTGTAGCATTCTGTCTCCAAGTGGTTATTATTTGCTGGAAGGAAAGGATGATGAGGGCTGGCCTCATTTTAAACAACTAAAACAACTTCCTGTGATGAATTTGATGGAGCAAGAGGTTCTCCTAAAAGAGCATATTTTGCTGTATTTTGATAATATTAGGTATTAGCAGATTGGTTTTTTAGCGTTTTTAATGGATATTTGCAATAATAAAAACAGCACCTATGCAATTCCCTGCCGAATTACGTTACACAAAAGATCATGAGTGGATTAAATTAGATGGTACAACTGCTACCATTGGTATTACTGATTTTGCACAAAGCGAGTTAGGAGATATCGTTTATTTAGACATTAACACTGTTGGAAAAAGTTTAGCAGCAGAAGCTGTATTTGGAACTGTAGAAGCAGTTAAAACGGTGAGTGATTTATTTTTGCCAATGGCAGGAACCATCTTGGAAGTAAACCCAGCACTTACCTCAAATCCTGAATTAGTGAATTCAGATCCATACGGCGCAGGTTGGATGGTGAAGGTAACTGTTAACAATGCAGCTGATTTTGAAGGATTAATGAATAGCGAAGCATACGCAAGCTTAGTACACTAATTTAAATGTCAATAAAAACATTTATTTGGGTTGTAGCAGAAATTGTAATTGTATTCATTTTATTGAGTTTACCAGGAAACAGTTTTCATACACAATCCAAATGGTTTGGCAATTTCCCTATAGACAAACTAGTGCACGTTTGCTTGTTTGGATCATTGTCCTTTTCGTTTTTCTTTCATTTTGAAAGAACCAATTACAGACAATTAAAAACAGTAAGGGCAAAAGCAATTGTGTTAATTTTTTGTATTGTTTACGGAATAGGTATGGAATTTTATCAAAAATATTTTGTTCCAACCAGAGGCTTTGAAGTAAATGATATGGTTGCAGATGCAGTGGGAGCAATACTTGCTTTGCCTTTATTCAACTGGCTTAATAAAAAAATCCTTAGGAAGCATTCATAATTAATGGGAATAGAAAAAGATATACAACAACCAAATTTTAGAAATGAATACCAAAAAATGGGTATTAACTTGTTGTATACAGCCAATTGGTTGAATGAGAATATTGGCAAATTTTTAGAACAGGAGGAAATCACTCAGCAACAATATAATATCTTAAGAATTTTGCGTGGAAGCGAAGTACCATTGAGCACCTTGCAAATTAGAGAACGCATGTTAGACAAAATGAGTGATACAAGTAGAATTGTTGATCGTTTAATTATTAAAGAATTAGTTGCAAAATCTACCTGCCCTACCGATAAAAGACTGGTGGACATAACGCTTACTATTAAAGGTTATGCGTTGGTTGAAAAATTAGATCAACTAAATGATCAAATTGATGGACTATTAAAAGGTGTCACAGAAAACGAAGCTAAAACCATCAATGAAATTTTGGATAAGCTTCGCTCCAGTGTCGAAAAAAAATAAATAAAATAATTAAAGTATAATGCGTTTTATCTTAAGCTTGCTTGGACTAATATGTTATTTAAATTTAACAGCCCAACCTTCGTTAACGAATAAAAATGTTTTTGAATTTAGAGGAGTATGGGTGGCTACTGTTGTTAATATTGATTGGCCAAGCAAAGCAGGGCTAAGCAATGATTTACAAAAAAAAGAGTTTATTGATTTACTTGAAATGCACCAAAAGAATGGCATGAACGCTATTATCATGCAAGTGCGACCTGCAGGAGATGCGCTTTACCCTTCCACCTTGGAACCTTGGAGCGAATATTTGACAGGTAAACAAGGATTACCTCCTTCCCCTTTTTATGATCCGCTTATGTTTATGATTACGGAAACACATAAACGAGGCATGGAATTTCATGCTTGGATAAATCCTTATCGAGCTGTTTTTAATACCAAGAAATCAAGTGTTGCACCTAATCATCTTACTAAAACGCACCCAAACTGGTTTGTTGAATACGATAACAAAAAAATATTTAACCCAGGGCTTCCAGAAGTATGGCAACATACCAACCGAGTAGTAAGAGACCTTATTTCAAGATATGATATAGATGCAGTTCATTTAGACGATTATTTTTATCCTTATAAAGTACCAGGAAAAGAATTTAATGACGAAGCCACTTATAAAAAATATAATCGTGGATTAAATAAAGATGATTGGAGAAGAAGTAATTGTGATACCATCATCAAACAAATATCTGCAACCATTCATAATATTAAACCTGGAGTACAATTTGGAATTAGTCCATTTGGAGTTTGGAGAAATAAATCAAAAGACCCGAGTGGAAGTAATACAAAAGCAGGAGTAACTAATTACGATGATTTATATGCTGATATTATGTTATGGTTACAAAAAGGATGGATTGATTATGTGATTCCACAATTGTATTGGGAACACGGTCACCCTCTTGCGGACTATGATGAATTGGTAAATTGGTGGAATCAACATAATTACAATCGTAACTTGTATATTGGTCATGGAGTTTATCGAGCAGGCAGTAGCCCTGCTTGGAGAAATGGATCAGAGATTCCCTATCAGATTAAGCAATTAAGAACTTTAAAAAATACTAGAGGTAGCGCTTATTTTAGCAGCGTAAACTTTAAAAACAATCCAAACCATTGGAGTGATAGTTTGCAAAATCATTATTACAAAAAACCAGCTTTGCAGCCTACTATGCCATGGTTAGTACAATATGAAGTTACTACCCCTATTGTAAATAAAAAATCTGAAAAAAACTATCAGATCGAAAATATCGATAATAAAAAAGTTAAGCAATTAGCCATTTTAAGTCTTAGTAATAAAGAGTATGCAGTTGAAGCCATCATTCCTGGTGATACAAAGTTTGTTAACTTAAATGCATTGGGTATAGAAAAGCAAGCAAATACCCAATATTGGTTAGTCGCAGTTGGAATGCAAAATCAATTAAGCAAACTAGTTGCTTTATAAGAATAATTAGAAATTAAATTTATTGCTAATTATCAAATACCCTTCTCAAAGGCAGGTTCTCATTCGCTTTAATAATTAATGGCACATGCTCTACAATGGTCATGTCATTATCCAATCCGAATGCTTTTTGATCGCTTTGTGAAAAATGTTTGATATTAAAGTAAGTATCCATAATAAAGTCTTCTCTTATGGAAAGTTCATTTTCGATACTAAAGAAGCTTTCGATAATTACATACGTGATATCTGCATGGAAATCTTTACTTTTTAAAGATTCATATTTACTGTAGATACCTAATTCATGTGTCTCATTTAACTCTTGCATTACCTTCTTAAATAACACATTCACTCTTGGTTGAATTCTGAAACCTAATTTAAAATCAACACGCATTACTTTATCATCCACCAATTCTCTAACTGAATATTCCATTCCATAAGGTGAGTCTGTACGATCAATATGAATGAACCAATAAATATCTGCGCGCTTAGGTTTACGATTCAAAATGGAATCAATAATTCGGTGCTCCATTTCACGATGATTATTTGCCTTGGTCAAATACACTAAATGAGTAGCATATTTGGGAATATCCTTATCTGCACTTAATTCAACCATAGCGTCTAAATGATCTTTGATTTTGACAAAGTCTAAATAACGATTGGCAATTTTTCGCGCGCGATGCCAAATCATCATTACAAAAATCATACTTAATGAAAACACAAATGTGATATAGCTTTCTTTTACTTTAATAATATTGGCAATGAAAAATGAAATCTCTACTACGCTAAATATTAAAATGATAATAGCAACAACCGATTGACTCCATCTTTTCACATTCAACATATAAAAATTCATCAAAATGGTGGTCATGATCATAGTAATGATAATGGAGAAACCGTAAGCTGCTTCCATATGTTCACTCTTTCTAAAAAAGAATAACATAGTAATACAACCCGCCCATAATAATAAATTTAAACTTGGGATATAGATTTGCCCTTTTTGATCTGTAGGAAATTTAATGGTTACACGTGGCCAAAAGTTTAAGCTGATTGCTTCAGAGATTAAGGTAAATGAACCACTAATCAAGGCTTGGCTAGCAATAATGGCAGCAACTGTAGCAATACAAATACCAGCCAATAAAAACCAATGTGGCATTAATTCATAAAAAGGATTCAACCCTTCCATTGGTTGACCGATATGAGCAATTAACCAAGCACCTTGACCCATATAATTAATTACTAGCGCTGTTTTGACGAACATCCAACTTACTTGAATGTTTTGACGACCACAGTGGCCTAAATCACTGTACAATGCCTCCGCTCCCGTAGTGCAAAGGAAAACTGCTCCTAATAACCAAAAGCCATTTGGGTAATGCACCAACAAGTCATACGCATAATAAGGGTTCAAGGATTTTAAAATTTCAGCATGATGTATTACCTGCAAAAATCCTAATATCAAAATCATGGAAAACCAAATCAACATAATAGGACCAAATGCAAATCCTACGATTTTAGTGCCAAAACGTTGAAAGAAAAACAATAATGAAATGATGGCCATTACAATACCCACCGTTAAATTGTTACCGGGTACGATAATATTTTCCAATCCACGAACACCACCCAAACCTTCCACCGCAGATGCAACAGAAATTGGTGGCGTAATCATACCATCGGCCAAAAGCATTGCTGCACCAATGATTGCGGGCACATAAACCCATTTTACATATCTTCTTATTAAAGCAAAAAGAGAGAATATTCCTCCCTCTCCTCTATTGTCTGCTCTTAATGTTAAGAAAACATATTTAAAAGTAGTTTGTAAAGTTAAAGTCCAAAACACACAAGAGATAGCGCCATACACCAATTGTTCTGTAATTACTTTATGATTGATAATGGATTTGAAAACATATAAAGGAGAAGTTCCGATATCTCCATAAATAATTCCTAATGTAACGATTAATCCTGCTACAGAAAGTTTGTGGGCATGCCCACTAGTTGTATGTGCCATGAAGGTTTTTGATTGGAAGACAAAGTTTATAAAAATTATATAAACAAAGTGTCTACTTGGTAAATATTTTATAAGTTTTTTATAAAATATTTACCCTACTCATTTTCCCAAAAACTAAGGCTTGTAAGTACCAAACATCTTTTCTACTGCTTGGAATCGAAAATCAAAAATTCCCTGAAGTTGTTTTTTGACTAAAATTACTTGAGCAATGTCCCCTAAAAAACCCAATGAAATTTTATAATGTACAATATCCTCCATACAAACTCCACCCGGAATTGCCTTAAAATGGTGTTGATGATGCCAAAGGCTATAAGGTCCAAATCTTTGTTCATCTACAAAATACTTCCCGTCTTCCACATGAGTAATTTCTGTCATCCAATACATTGGGATGCCCAATAAAGGACTCACCGTATATTCAATAATCTGCCCTGCATACATTTTTTCACCATGATGCTTACTAATAATATTAAACCCCATGTGTTGAGGAGTGATTTTTGCAAGGTTTGCTGGACTACTAAAAAAATCCCAGGCTTGATCCAAGCTAATGGGTAAATTTTGAACGGTGTGGAGGCTATATACTTTTGACATATCCATATAACAACGAATTTGCAATTAAGTTGTGCCTAAATCTAAGAAAGTGGGGAATTGAAATAATCTGACTAAGTTTGCAAATATGATGAGAAGCCTCTTAAGACTCCCTAATTTGTGCAAAGTTATATTTGCTCTTTACATGATTCAAGCATTGGTATCATGTGCAAATATTGTTCCTCCAAGTGGCGGTCCTAGAGATAGCATTCCTCCTTATCGAATTTTCGCAAGACCTAAAGATTCTGCAACAAATATTCAACCAAAAGAAATCATTATTGCATTTAATGAATATATAGCTACTACCAATATTCAAGAGAATTTAGTGGTAAATCCTTCTATTAAAAATACTCCATTAATTGAATCTAAATTAAATACTGTTCGTATTCGATTAAGTGATTCCTTAAGTGCCAATACCACTTATCGAATACAATTTGGTACAGCAATAAGAGATGTGAATGAAGGAAATATTGCTCAGGATTTTTCCTACGTTTTTAGCACAGGAAATCAAATTGATTCAGGAAAATTACAAGGTACCGTTAAATTGGCTGAAACAGGAAGGGTGGACAGTACTTTGATTGTTGTTTTGCAACCCAAAGAAAATGATTCAGCAATTTTTAAAAACAAACCTTTATACTATGCTAAATTAAATAGCAAAGGGAAATTTGCTTTTGATTTTTTACCTTTCAAACAGTTTAATATTTTTGTTATTCCTAATGACTACAATAAAAAGTACGACGACAGTACAAAGTACTTTGCATTTGGAGAAACACCCGTTACTGTAGCTAGAAATCAAGACTCCATTAGGTTATATGCTTTTCAAGCCTATCCAAAAGGTGAAAAGAAAAGAACTACAAATAACAAACAAGCAAAAAGAAATGCACCCATTTTAAAATTCTTAAGAAATTTAGATGGTAAGGAACAAGATTTATTACACCCTTTACAATTTGTTTTTGATTTGCCTGTACATTTAAATGATAGCTTCCCAATTTTACTTACAGATACCTTTAATAAACCTGTCAACCACTTTATTGTAAGAATTGATTCAGCTAATGCAAATACAGTCTCTATTGAATATCCTTGGGTGGCAAGCACACCATTTCATTTGATTGTACCACAACATGCAGTGAACGATAGCTTACAAAATTTCCTTACTAAAGCAGATACTTTATCCTTTATAACCAAACCCAACACGGCTTATGGATCCTGTTTAATAAGAATCAACGGATATGAAAATTTTAAAAATCCAATGCTACTATTTACACAGGAAGACAAAGTGAAATTCAAATTTAACATACAACAAAACTTATTGAATATTGCGCAATTACCCCCTGGCGAATTTCAATTAAAAATTTTGGAGGATGCTAATAATAATGGAAGCTGGGATACTGGAAAATATGGATTTGGTAATGCTCCCAAACAACCAGAAAAAGTTTGGATACTCCCCTATAAATTGAATATTAGAGCAGATTGGGAAAATGAATTGAATATTACTATTAATAAGTAATTTTACACTTTCACAACATGATGCAATTACCTTCCTCCCTATTAGAAAATGCAGTAGCAGAATTTGCCAAACTACCTGGTATTGGTAAAAAGACTGCTTTGCGTTTGGTATTGCATTTATTAAAACAAGAAAAAGGAGTGACTACTCTTTTTGGGGATACGTTACAAAAAATGCGGAATGAAATTCAGTTCTGTCAAAAATGTTATAATATTAGTGATGGTACCATTTGTTCTATTTGTGCTAATTCAGGAAGACAAAAAGATACTATTTGTGTAGTTGAAAATATTAGAGATGTAATTGCCATTGAAAACACCCAACAATACCATGGAACTTATCATGTATTAGGGGGTATCATTTCACCTTTGGATGGCATTGGCCCCGAACAGTTGACCATTGAATCCCTTGTTGAAAGAGTACATAAAGACAAAGTAACTGAACTTGTTTTTGCATTAAACCCTACTATTCAAGGAGATACAACTATCTACTATATTCAAAAAAAGTTGGCTTCACTTAATTGTAGGATCACGACCATTGCTCGTGGCATTGCTTTTGGAGGGGAATTAGAATATGCCGACGAAATGACCCTTGGAAAAAGTATTTCTAATCGTCAACCCATTGGTCAATATATAAAATAGGTTATTTCAATAATTAATTCTAATTTCGATGTTCAAACATTGAATAAGTAAACTTTTACTTTATGAAAAAAAAATTTGGATTCATCATCCTTGCGATGGTAAGCAGCATAGTTACAAATGCACAAGTTTCAGCACAAAAAATTTGGGAAACCAAAACTGCACAGGTTCGCTTTATTGCAGTAGACGATAAAGATATTGATGCAGTCAATAAGGAGGCAGTGAGTCGCTTAGAACCCAATGGCAAGTTGAGTTTCACCATGCTAATGAAAGGATTTCACTTTGATATGGGCAAAATGGAAGAGCATTTTAATGAAGAATATGTAGAGAGCAATAAATTTCCACGCGCCTTTTTTAACGGACAAATTACCAATATTAAAACAGTAGAATTTAAAAAGGATGGCAAATATCCTGTAACCATTACAGGTGCCATGCAGGTACACGGTGTAAATAAAGCCATTCAAGCAAATGGTATTGTTGAAGTAAAAAATGGCATCATCTCCGCTAATTCAAAGTTTACTGTTTCTTTGAAAGACTTTGGTATAGGTGGTATCTTAATTAAAATGGTGGCTAATAAGATTGATGTGGAAGTAAACGCCACTTATCAGTAAACAAACTTTGAGCCTTTATTAATTTGGCTACAAGCTAATAGTATCCTAATTTTGCCACGCATTGCAGGTGGATTTGTTTATTGTTCAACCTGCCCATCCGTGAGGAAAAATGGAACTAATAAACGATATCCATATCGCTCCCCAAATTATTAGTTGAATTTAGCTCCTTTTGGATGTTGCATAAAAAAATATTTATGTCAATACAAGAGACGCTTAAAAAAAGAATTTTAGTAATTGATGGTGCCATGGGTACCATGATTCAGCGCCATAAACTTACCGAAGAAGATTATAGAGGTGCTCGATTTGCAAATTGGCATTGTGATGTTAAAGGCAACAATGACTTATTGTGCATTACACAACCTGCTATCATTACTGGCATTCATTTGCAATATTTAGAAGCGGGTGCTGATATTATTGAAACCAATACTTTTAGTAGTACTTCCATTGCAATGGCCGATTACGACATGCAGGAATTTGCTTATGAATTAAATATTGCTGCAGCAAAATGTGTACGCGATGCCATTGATCAATACAAATCAAAACATCCTAATACCTCCGAAAAATATATTGCAGGTTCCATTGGGCCTTTAAATAAAACATTGAGTTTATCTCCGGATGTAAACAATCCAGGATTTCGTGCGGTTACTTTTGACGAAGTGGTTGAAGCATATACCGAACAAATTAAAGGATTGGTTGATGGAGGTGTAGATGTTTTATTAGTAGAAACTATTTTTGATACTTTAAATGCGAAGGCAGCGATATTTGCGATAAAGGAATACTTTAGAAAAATAGGTAAACCAGCACTACCTATCATGATTAGCGGTACCATTACCGATGCCTCTGGTAGAACTTTAAGTGGACAAACCTTAGAAGCTTTTTACACTTCGGTAGCACATGCAAAACCATTAAGCGTAGGCTTAAACTGCGCATTAGGTGCACAGGAAATGCGATCACATATCGAAGAGCTTTCACAGATTGCTTCTTGCTATACTTCGGCATACCCCAATGCAGGTTTACCAAATGCAATGGGTCAATATGACGAATCGCCTCACCAAACCGGACATTTTATTGAAGAGTGGGCAAAGAATCAATTTGTAAATATTGTGGGTGGATGTTGTGGAACTACACCAGACCATATTAAACAAATGGCAGACAATGTAAGAAACCTAACACCAAGACCTTTACCAATTGTGGATACGAATATTTAATGACATTGAATAAAATTCATTGGAATTAAAACAACAGAGAAAATTATGAGTGAGCAAATACATATTAAGCCTTATCTAAGATTAGCTGGATTAGAACCTTTAGTGATTCGTCCAGAAACTAATTTTGTAAACGTAGGAGAAAGAACCAATGTAACTGGTTCCAAAAAATTCGCGCGTTTAATTAAGGAAAATAAATACGAAGAGGCATTATCGGTTGCACGTCAACAAGTAGAAAGTGGTGCACAAATTATTGATGTAAACATGGATGATGCTTTATTAGAAGGCGTCAAAGCAATGACAACTTATTTGAACTTACTTCAAAGTGAGCCAGATATTGCACGTATTCCTGTAATGATTGATAGCTCGAAGTTTGAAATTATTGAAGCAGGCTTAAAATGTGTGCAAGGAAAATGTATTGTGAACTCTATTTCCATGAAGGAAGGAGAAGCCAAGTTTATCGAACAGGCACATATTTGTAAAGCTTATGGTGCTGCGGTAATTGTAATGGCTTTTGATGAAGTAGGACAAGCAGATACCAAAGAAAGGAAAATAGAAATTTGTGAGCGTGCTTATAAAATATTAGTGGAGCAGGTTGGATTTGATCCACAGGATATCATTTTTGACCCCAACATTTTTGCTGTTGCAACAGGTATTGAAGAACATAATAATTATGCGGTAGATTTTATTGAAGCTACACGAGTAATTAAACAAAAAATGCCATTAGCAAAAGTGAGTGGTGGTGTTTCGAATGTTTCTTTTTCTTTTAGAGGAAATGAAGCAGTGCGTGAAGCAATACATGCTGTGTTTTTATACCATGCTATTAAGGCTGGTATGGATATGGGTATTGTAAATGCAGGACAATTGGCAGTGTATGATGAAATTGATCCTGTACTAAGAAATTTATGTGAGGATGTTATTTTGAATAAAAACAATGATAACAACCAAGCCACTGAAGCATTAATTCAATTTGCAGACAATATAAAAGCTAGCGGAGAAAATGCAGGACAATCCTCCGAGGAAGCAAACAAATTAAAATTAGCATGGAGAAACGATACGGTGGAGAAGCGTTTAGCGCATTCTTTAATTAATGGTATTACTGATTTTATTGAAGAAGATACCGAGGAAGCAAGACAAAAATACAGTGCGCCATTGGAAGTGATTGAAGGCCCTTTAATGGCAGGCATGAATATTGTAGGTGATTTATTTGGTGCGGGCAAGATGTTTTTACCACAGGTGGTGAAAAGCGCAAGGGTAATGAAAAAAAGTGTAGCGGTATTGACACCATATATTGAAGCAGAAAAGGAAAGATTAAAAAATGCATCTGCTAATCCTAATGGGCAAACCAAGGGACCTGCTAAAATATTATTAGCTACCGTAAAAGGAGACGTACACGATATTGGTAAAAACATTGTGGGCGTTGTATTGGGTTGTAATGGCTATGAAATTATTGATATTGGAGTAATGGTGCCAGCAGATAAAATTTTATCTGAAGCAGTGAAACAGGATGTAGATATTATTGGACTAAGCGGATTAATTACACCTTCCTTAGATGAAATGGTATATATCGCTAAAGAAATGAAGCGACGTGGAATGAATATCCCATTAATGATTGGTGGTGCGACCACTTCACGTATGCATACTGCCGTAAAAATTGCACCTGAATATGGTGATGGTGTAATACATGTTTTAGATGCATCTCGCAGCGTTACTGTTGCAGGCGCTCTTTTAAACAAAGAACAAAAAGTAGGCTTCTTAAGTAATTTAGAAAAAGAATATACTCAGCTTAAATCAGATTTTGATAATAAGAAAACCGTAAAGCAATCCACTCCTTATGCAGAAGCTTTACAAAATAAAATGTCCATTGATTGGTCTAGTTTTAATGCAACTACGCCTAGTTTTACTGGGAATCAGGGTATAGAAATTAATGACTTATCGGTATTGGTGGATTATATTGACTGGAAGCCCTTCTTTATTGCATGGGAATTGCATGGTAATTTCCCTGCAATCTTAACTGATGAAAAAGTAGGCGAAGTCGCTAGTAAATTATATGCCGACGCCAATGCTTTGTTAACTACCATTATCAAAGAAAAATGGCTGACTGCAAAAGGTGCAGTAGGTTTCTGGGAGGCAAGTTCAATGGGTGACGATGTTATCATAAATCATGTTGGCGAAAAAACAGAATTGCATTTCTTAAGACAACAAGCTAAAAAAGCAGCAGGTCAACCTAACTTTTCATTAGCTGATTTTATTTGTCCATCAACAGAAAATAAAAAAGATTATCTAGGTGCATTTGCAGTAACTATCCATGGAATTGAAAAGCATATCAAAGCATTTGAAGATAATCAAGATGATTACAACAAAATTATCTTACAAGCTTTAGCGGACCGTTTAGCAGAAGCATTTGCAGAATATTTACACGCGAAAACACGAAGAGAAATTTGGGGCTATGCAAAAGATGAGCAATTAGGTAATGATGAATTGATTAAAGAAAACTATGTGGGCATTCGTCCTGCACCTGGCTACCCTGCCTGTCCAGATCATACTGAAAAATACACTTTGTTTAATTTGTTAGACGCTGAAAAGCATACTGGCATTACCTTAACTGAAAGCTTGGCCATGTATCCAGCATCAAGTGTATGTGGCTGGTATTTTGCAAATCCACAAAGTCAGTATTTTGGTTTAGGTAAAATTCAACAAGACCAAGTAGAGGATTATGCAAAACGTAAGCAACAAACTTTAGAGTATATTACCAGATGGCTGCAACCAGTTATTGAATAGACAAACTAACTATATTTAAAAGAGGGGTTTATACTTTTTCAAATAACCACCACAAGCGTTTTCTTGGTTTAACTTTATAATTTGTATTGACATATTTTGCAATATGTTCAACAGCTTCATCTTCGTTGTCTGTAAACAACATAAATTTTTTATCTTCTTCGGAAATAGTACCTTCTGCAATCATTTTTTCTACCCATTTATTAAACGGTGCATAATACTCTTTCCCCATTACAACAATTGGAAAATCATTAATTACTTTGGTTTGAGCTAAAGTAAGGGTTTCAAAAAATTCATCCATGGTACCAAAACCACCCGGCATAATAATAAAACCATAAGAGTATTTAACCATCAACACTTTTCTTATAAAAAAATAGTTAAACGTAATTGAAACGTTTGTGTAGGGATTGGGGGTTTGTTCAAAAGGTAATTTAATATTACATCCTACCGACTTTCCACCTGCTTCAAATGCGCCTCTATTGGCTGCTTCCATTACACCTGGGCCACCTCCTGTCATAGTGGTTAAACCTAATGCTGCAATTCTTTTTCCAACCTCTCTTGATTTAATATAATAGGGATGATGCTCTTTAAATCGCGCAGATCCAAAGACAGTTATACAAGGACCAATAAAATGTAATGTTCTAAATCCTTTTATGAATTGAATAAAAATTTTAAAAGCGAAGCCTAATTCATTCATTCTTGGCTTTGGGCCATCTAAGTGATAGTATTCATTGGTAGAAGGGATAATTCTTTTTGAATTTTGTTTCATCTTTTGTAGTAAATCTTTGATTAATTATGTACATGAAGTTAAAATAAATAATCACCATATAATCATTAAATTAATTAAATTTGAACTACTTATTTTCATCAATGCAATCAATACTGAAAATTTCTATTTTATTAAGTCTTGTTTTTATCTATAACAAAAATTATAGTCAAGAAAAAGTAGTATTGGAGCAAATTCAAGTTTATTCAACCATACAACCAAATGCTAACTATTGGCAATTACCAAAGGACATTAGCTTAATTGAACAAAACTTGGATAGTGGTATTTTCAAAGAATTTATGCTAGATCGTACCAGGCAATTTAAACCAATTATTAAGACTTTAACCAAGCAAAGCCAGGTTGGGAAAATTGAAATTAATTGGGAAAATACCAGAAGTATTCCTTACCACGCCTATTTGGAATTATATGAATTGGACCTTGCCTCGCTAAACCTTAAAAAAGAAATTCAAATTAGTCAACAGAAAAAAGACAGCATTCAATCTGTTTGGGCAATTTCAGTATCCATTTTCAATTTGCAGCACGAAAAAATATTTCAAAAATCTATTTTGTTAGGGCTTATGCCAATACAAAATGTGGGTATTGGACTTGTTGCTGAATTTTTACCAACTACCCCAAACAACATATATCAAGCCATATCAAAAAGTGTGGGTTTTATTAATAATGAAATAGAAAACTTTGATTTGATTGATGCTAAAACACCAGAAGCATTTTTTACAGACAACTATTGGATGCCTCTAATTCACAATCAACCTAGAGTAAGTTTTGATACAAGTAAACAATTTATAAATTTTGCAAGCAAAAAGGGGTTACAATTATTGAGAATTCCTCCAGCCAATTTGATAAAACTTGACTTCAAAAATAAAACACCAAATTACCTATTTAAAAATATCATTACTGATATAAAGAATACCCGTAAAAATGTAAATAGCAACGAATATTATCAAGTAACACAGGCGCTAAGAGATGTTCATGAAAACAAAGATTATTCAATTTTAGCTTATTTAGAATTCGATCCTGACCATAATATCGATGAAAGAAACAATGGTACTCAGGCTTTGAATTTTTTAGACGGCTTAGGTAATTATATATTTAGCGGCAATGACACGATTGGAAAATTTCAGATAAAAGAAATGGAAGTAGAAAATACAAAATTCTATTACCCAAATAAAGTTTATAACGGCTATGATTCTTCCAAACAATATAATGTGCAAGCCTATAATAAACCTATGCAAATAACACATTCAAAGGTGATAACCGGGAAATTATACAACCATAAATTCAAGATACTATTTGACAACGATCAATCCTTGAAAACAATTCTAGTGGATGACAAAGAGGTAATGATAATTGATGGGTTCAATAAACCAAGACAAATGGTTGTCTTACCCAATAGTCTTGATGAGTCGTTTAGAAACTTACTTATCTTAATTGCATACGGTGAGTTATTTCAAAGCCCAAATTAATATATATTTATACCATGCGTATTGTTAGTTATAATGTAAATGGCATTCGTGCAGCCATCAAAAAAGGGTTGATTGAATGGCTTAAAGCATATCCAATTGATATTTTATGTGTGCAAGAGACTAAAGCAACACCAAATGATATTGATGTATCCTTATTTACAGAATTGGGTTATCATATTGCTTGGTACCCTGCTCAAAAAAAGGGATACAGTGGGGTGGCTGTGTTTAGTAAGAAAAAGCCTACTCAAATTATATATGGCACTGGTCATGAAATGAGCGACTTTGAAGGACGTGTTATAAGAGTGGACATTGGAGATATTACTATAATTAATGCCTACTTCCCCTCTGGCACAAGTGGAGATGAAAGACAAACTTATAAATACCAATGGCTGAAAGAATTTTATGCATGGGTAGAAGCACTAAAAAAAGAAAGGCCAAAAATTATTATTGCGGGAGATTACAATATTGCACATACCGATATTGATATACACGATCCAAAAGGAAATAAAAAATCATCTGGGTTTTTACCTGAAGAAAAAGCATGGATGGATCAATTTGTTGCTGCAGGATGGATTGACAGTTTTAGACATATTAACCCTACAGCAGTGGGTGCATATAGCTGGTGGAGTCAACGTTTCCCATCGGTGAGGCTTAATAATAAAGGATGGAGAATTGATTATTTATGTACTAGTTCCGCACTTGAAAAATCAATTTTAGGTGCCGAAATTTTACCCATGGTAAAGCATAGTGATCACTGTCCAATAGTTGTAGAAATTAAATAAGCTTTTCATAAAAAACGTTTTTATTTATGCATGTAATTAATATAAGTTTTCAAATTGCACCCACACTACAAGCACAATGGTTGGAATGGATGAAAAGTAAATTCATACCAATGATAGTAGCTACGCAATGTTTTGATGAGCACAAATTGTATGAATTAATGGTAGACGAGGATCAAGCGCCAACCTATACACTGCAACTATTTGCAGCAAATCAGGATTTACTAGTTCAATTTAAAGAAACACTATCCCCAGCCATCATGGATGAGCTTTCAAGTACCTGGGGAGATCAATGTTTTCACTTTATTACCAATATGAGCATTGTGAATTGATTGTGGATAGTTTATACGGCTACAATTCAATATAGGCCTATATTTCAGCTCATTTATTGTCTAAAAACCAATGATACAAAGGGTTACATCCATTTTTATAAAAAAATGATTTTAAACATTTAAGGGTATTTTGTCATAAAAACCTTGCTATTTAAAGGTTTTGGTGGAAAAATAAGTTTAAAAATAATTGGCAAAATATTTTTTCGTTTCACAAAAGCTAATAAATTTGTCTTATCGTTTAAAACTATAAAAAACACATCTATGAACAAAGCAGAATTAATCGCGCACATCGCGGATCACGCAGAACTTACAAAAACATCAGCTAATGCAGCTTTAGATGCATTTATCGATGCAGTAACTAAATCTTTAAAGAAAGGTGGTAAAGTAACTTTAGTTGGTTTCGGTACTTTCTCAGTATCTAAGCGTGCAGCTAGAACTGGTCGTAACCCAAAAACTGGTGCTACTATCAAAATCAAAGCTAAAAAAGTGGCTAAATTTAAAGCTGGTAAAGAATTAAGCGGAAAATTATAATTGAAATTTATTTCAATAAAAACCCCCTAATATCAGGGGGTTTTTTTATTTTTGCTGTCCAATCACTAAATAAAACACAATATCATGGGTAGAGGAGATAAAAAAACAGCTAAAGGAAAAAGATTTTTAGGTTCTTATGGCAAAAGCAGACCACATAAGACAACTAGAGGCAGAAAAGCTACAAAAGCAAGCGCATAAGCCATTCTAGCTAATTTATAAGATTCCCCGAACTTACCCCGTATGTTCGGGTTTTTTTATAGTAATTTTGCAAATCATGAAGCGTTTACTTATTATTATTGCATTACAGGTCATTACAGCCGCTACTTTTGCGCAGTGCGCTATTTGTACCAAAACAGCGAGCCAAATGGGTGAAGACGCTGGTAAGGGCTTTAATTTCGGGGTTATTTATCTTGCAGCCATGCCTTTTGCCATTATTGGCTATATCGCTTTTAGATGGTGGAAAAGCGACAACCAAGCCTAAGCTAACTGGGTTGAATTGAATTATTCTTCCAACTGTATTTTTAAAAATTGTCTGGTAAAAATTTGAACCGCAATCACTACCCAAATAATAAAACAACCCAATGCTTTTAATGCATAAGGCATCATAATATGGGTTCTTACCCAGGGCGTAAAAATATCAGAATAAGAGAAGCTGGAGAAAAAGATTGCTACAATAAATAATATATTATTCCATTTGGTTTTCTCTTGTAAAACATACCATAAACAAATAGCAGGTACCCCAATAATATAAGTAGGTGATTCGGTGCCTGTGTTAAATACAATGATAAATAGTAAAACTGAACATAAAATATACAATCTATAAATAGGATTGCTAAAATATTTGTAAAAAAGATATTGTGCTCCAAATACTATTAAAGCTGGCAAAATAATAAACCACTTATTGAGTGCCGGCAAATTAAAAATACGTTTGATCATCCCTTGCAAAGTAATGTCCACCATATTGTGATACATGGAAACTGTAATATCAAAATTAGATTTTAAAGACAAGGCAGCCACCCAATCTTTATAGCACTGTATTAAAAATACAGGACTCGTAAAAATTAAAGGACACAATAAAAGCAAGAACAACCAAAAAATAAATGATACTAAGAAGCGCTTTTTATTTGAACTGAAAAAGAAAAATGCAAGTCCAGTAATACTATACAATTTTACAAAAAAGCCCAATAGCATCATAAGAGATGATCTGGATTCTTTCTGCTTAATGATATAAACAAATGATAAAATAATGGTTGCTGCCATAATCCCATTGCTCTGCAAATTAGAACTTGCATTCATCATTTCATTTGCAGATAATAATAAAATGAAATTTTGTTTTTTATTATTTATGGGTAATTGCCTTATTGCATAGTATAAAATTCCGGCATCAAAAATGCCCCAAGCAAACATCGAAAAAGCTACAGGCAATAATGTAAAAGGCACTACTAATGCAGCAAAACTTGGACTGTAATAATAATGATCCCAATATTGATTTACATATTCAAGGTATAAATTAGTTTCATTTTGTAAATGAAAAAAGGATTGTCTAAAAATGAGGAAATTATTATAAGCATGGCTGTTATAGGCATTCACTAATGCTAATACTACTAGCCCAAACCAAATGCTTGCAACAATTTTATTATTGTTAATTAATTGATTACCTATTGACTTAATGTTCATGGTATTTTTTTATTACATCTACTAACTCCTCAACACCAAAACCAGTATTGGCAATAGTTTCAACAATATCCGTTTTAACCCCTACCCGCTCAGATAATGCTTGCCTTAAATGATTTACAAATTTTTGTGCTTCGGGTCTATCCGATTTATTCACTACAAAAATATTGGCTACTTCAAATAATCCTGATTTCATCATTTGTATGTCATCCCCCGCTTCAGGCACCAACACTAAAATAGTTGGTGAAGCAACTTGAACTACTTGCACTTCAGATTGTCCTACTCCTACTGTTTCTAAGATCACATAATCAAATCCAACCGATTTAATTAAATCAACAATCCATTCAATTTGTTTTATCAAACCTCCCAAATGTCCTCTACTTGCTAAGGATCTGATATACACCATGGGATGTAAATACCATTCTCTCATTCTTACCCTGTCTCCTAGCAAGGCTCCATTATGCAATATCGAACTTGGATCCACAGATAATACCGCTACTTTTTTCCCTTCATTCACCAACTGTCCAATAAGGGATGTAATTAATGTACTTTTTCCTGCACCAGGCGGACCCGTAATACCAATAACTGGAATATTATTAGGATGTAATGCAGCTACAAAATCGGCACTCCCTTCTTGTTGATTTTCTAAGAAAGAAATACATTTTGAAAGATTAAGAAAATTGGACTCTTTAACCTCCTCAATGATGGATGAAATTGCAAATTGCATTAAGGACGAATTATATTATGGTTCCTAAAATCAAAAGGTCTTATGCCTGTCCACTTTTCAAAATAGTAAAGTACTCTGTTTTTAAAACTAAAGTTCTTTTTTGAAATATCTAAATCAATCATCCAATTTTTTCTTTTTATACGATCTAACATCACATTTGGATGTGTGCCAGTAAATTTTTCCAAAGAATCGAAACCTGAAAAATCATAATAATCTGGGCTTGAAATTATTGCGGACATCTTGGTATCATCATTCCAAAATGTAGCACTCTCTTTTTGCTTTTTACGCATTTGCTCAGGACTCTTTACCCATCCATAATGATAAATACTTGCCTCAATTGAAGCAACGGGCAATTTAGACTTCGCAATTCTAAATCCTTGCGCATCCTTGTAAGCACTTATTGCTTTATTATTTCTAATAATTCTAGTTTCATGGGCATACCACTTTCGGCTATCCCCAACATAATCATAAGTACCAAAAAAATGCTTGTACTTAAATAACAAACCCTGCACTGCATTATCATCCGCATATTCGTTGCAGGCTGCTAAAATGGCTGGGTGATATTTTTCATGTACTACTTCGTCACCTTGTATATAAAAAGCCCAAGTAAAGGAATCATCAATCAATTCAAATGCTTTATTGGTTTCAACCGCTAACACGGTTCCTCCTTTTCTCAAATTTTTATCCCAAACCGAATGATGTATTTTAATTTTTGGGTCTCCAATTGATTCAATTAAAGCAATTGTTTCATCGGTAGAATCTCCAATTAACACAATCATTTCATCCACCACTGGCAAAATAGATTTAATTGCTTCCACTATTGGAAAATCATTTATCACCGCGTTTTTTATAATCGTAAATCCTGCAATCTTCATATCCTTTTCAATTGTTCATCAAATAACCGAAATCTTTTGCAACTTGCCTATAGTTTTAGGTAAACTTTGCTCCAAAGGGGCTAATTTTGAACTACAAGTAAGTATATGTCAACAAGTATTTGTTTTGATTTCGGAAATACAAGATTAAAGGCAGGCATTTTTAAAGCTGGTGAATTATTAGAAGTGGCAGTTTTGCAAAATGGTGATACTGCTGAAATAAGTTCCATTTTGGACAAATGGGCGCCCGAAAAAACCATTTTATCCTCCGTAATTCATCATAATAGCCAAATTGAAGAGTTACTTGCTGCTCAAACTCAATTTCACCTTCTAGGGCCCAATACCAAAATTAACTTTACAACCCCGGTTGGCAAGCCAGAAACCATTGGCGCCGATCGTTTAGCCTTGGTTTCGGCAGCTGTTGACCTCTATCCCAACCAACATAACCTAATTATATCGCTAGGTACCTGCATTACCTACAATTTTGTGAACAATGCACATGAATTTTTAGGAGGTAGCATTTCTCCAGGCACTCAAATGCGTTTTAGGGCCATGCATGAGCAAACAGCCCTTTTACCCCTCATCACACCTTCTTCTGAGTTCACATTGGTAGGCTATGACACCAAAACCAACCTCTTAAGTGGGGTAATTTTGGGGATTGCAGCCGAAATTGACGGAATAATTGCTGCATATGAGGCAAAATATGCCAACTTTAACGTGCTGTTAACCGGTGGAGATATTTGTTATTTTGTACCTCACTTAAAAAAGAGGATATTTGCCGACCCAAATTTAATATTTAAAGGACTTTATGCTATTTGCGAAAAAAATAATTAGACCCCTACTCTTGATCGTTTTTGTTAGTTCAATAACCAGGATAAATGCACAAATCAACTCCCCGTTTTCAAGATATGGATTGGGAAACGAAGTTTTCAATAGTCAAAACACCACCAGCCAAGGCATGGGTGGTTTTACAGCTGCCTACACAAACAGCATGAATGGAAATTTTGGACAGAGTGTGAATTTTAACAACCCAGCATCCTATGGTAGTCTTTACATGACTACTTTCGATTTAGGAATGGATTATACAAGTAATACTTTAAAAGGAAATAATCCAGTATCAAGATTCAACTCGGCTTATTTTGTTCCAAATTATTTATCCATCGGTATGCCAATTGATAAGGCTAAAAAAATTGGGATGGCTTTTGGATTAAGACCGCTTACACAAATTAACTATTCATTAGATGAATTAAAAGTGTTACCTACAGGTGATTCTTTATACAATAACTATATTGGACAGGGAGGATTAAACCAAGCCTACATTGGTTTTGGTAAGTCATGGAAAAATATTAGCATTGGTTTTAACACAGGTTATAATTTTGGAAAAAAGAAGATTGAAAACATTAAGTCATTTCAATACAATGCCGATTCAACGCATTTTTATCAATCACAAGCAAGTACAAATACCTTGTTTGGTGGATTATTTTTTCAATTGGGTGTGTTAGGTGAATTTAATTTAAAAACAGTAGGTCATAAAGTTGCCTCTGATAAAACAGAATATAGTTTGAGCTATGGCGGTACATTCACTTTAGATCAAAGTTTAAATGGGAAGCAAGACATTTTAAGACAAACAGGTACTTTTACAACTGATGCTGAAACTCCAATTGATACTGTTTCTTTATCTGCAAATAATTTTGGGGCCATCAAAATTCCTTCTTCATTAACTGCAGGTATCGCATTTCACAAAAAAGAAGTAAGCAATAACGGAACTTTTGACCAATTGGTAGTTGGTATTGAGTTTGACAAGTCCAACTGGAAAGATAAATATAGCTTTTACGGTCAGCCAGACTTGGTTTCAAATGCGTATATGACAAGAGTAGGTTTTCAATATACTCCTAATGCATTAGATTTTGAGAATTACTGGTCAACTGTTACTTATCGCGCAGGTTTTAATTTTGGAAAAGATTACATAAATATTGATCAAAAAGGATTAGATGTTTCTGCCATTTCTTTAGGATTTGGCTTACCCATTAGAAAGTATCGCTCCTATGATTACCAATTTTCAGTACTTAATTTAGCAATGCAATTTGGGAAAAGAGGAAGTAATTCAAATAGCTATCAAGAAAGTTTTTTCCAATTCACTGTAGGCTATAGCTTAAGTGATATTTGGTTTAATAAACGAAAATATGATTAGTAGAATCATTAGTATAAAACTTATCACGGCAGTTACTTTTTTAAGTAGCTGCTTTTTTATAGTATCATGTGAAAATAATATCAATGATGTAAAAGCATTAAGCGCCAATACAGGTGGGATTGATATTGGAAAGGACGTTGCTATATACATGAGTGAGGGAGGGAAAATGAATGCGAAATTAACTGCACCCATCATGAAAAAATATCTTCAGGATAGTGGCAAAATGATTGAATTTCCCAACTCAATTAAAGTGGATTTTTACAAAGACAGTACTAAAATAGAGAGCAAGCTGCGCGCTAATTATGCAAACTATATTCAAGAGCAAAATAAGTTTTTCTTAAAAGGAGATGTAGTCATTTTTAATGTAAAGGGTGACACATTATGGTGTAAGGAAATGTATTGGGATCAAGCAATTAGTAAATTTCATACCGACAAAGAAGTAGTCATTAAACAACATAACCCTATTTCAAAAATATATGGATTAGGTTTTGAAGCTAATCAAGATTTAACCGACATTAAGATTATAAAGCCCCAATCCAACAGCTTTGCCATTATTTCGGATAGCAGCGGTATTAATTAATCCTAATTTATGAATATCTTTAAGCTATGATTTTCGCCATAATTGCCTCACTTATTTTAATTGGATTCTTTTCGGGATATGAAATTGGATTTGTTAGCGCCAATCGATTAAGCCTAGAATTGAAAAAAAAGAACGGAAATAAATCAGGACTTATCATCGCGCGCTTTTTGCAAGCCCCTACTGAATTTATTGGTACCTGTTTAGTAGGATTAAACATATCATTGGTTGTTTTTGGAATTCAATTTGAAGAACTATTAAAAGAGCATCTATGGAATCGATATCAATTAGATAGTTATAGCATTTTATTGGGCAATACTGTTTTGTCAACATTAGTCATATTAATAATTGGAGAACTAGTTCCTAAAGCAATATTTAAAGCAAGAGCAAGTTCGATGATTTCTAAATTTGCAGTATTAGCAAATGTTTTTCATATTATATTTCGCCCGTTTACCAAAGTACTTGTAAGTATCGCACAATGGGTAGTTCGCTTTTTGTTCCAAGTGAAATTCGTAAATAAAAAAGAGGCTTTTTCTAAAATTGATTTGGCGCATTTTATTCAACAAAATATTGAGCATCCAGCGCAACAGGAATTAAATACAGATTTATTTGAAAACGCTTTGAGTTTACCGGAAATTAAAATAAGAGAATGTCTTGTACCAAGAACTGAAATTATTGGAGTAGAATTAAATACATCTATTGACGAGCTGACTGCTTTATTTGTTGAAACTAAATTGAGTAAACTCATTGTATATGATGATACATTGGATACCATTGTTGGTTATGTACATCAATTAGACCTATTTCAAAAGCCATCAAATATTGCTGCCGTCATTCATCCTATTTTACTGGTTCCTGAAAGCATGAGTGCGGCTGACTTAATAAATTTATTCTCTAAAAAAAGAAAGAGTATTGCTTGGGTAGTAGATGAATTTGGTGGAACAGCGGGTATTGTAACCATGGAGGACGTTTTAGAGGAATTATTTGGAGAAATTGATGATGAATATGACGAACAAGAGTTTGTTGAAAAAAAGATTTCAGACAAAGAATTTGTATTTAGTGGTCGTCTAGAATTAGACTACTTGACCGAAAAATACGGGGTAGATTTTGGGGCCGAAAATTCCGAAACCCTAAGCGGCTACTTAATTCATTTTCACGAAACTATTCCAAAGGTTAAAACGGTGATTCATTTGGATCATTTTGACGCTGAAATACTTGCTGTTAGTGACACGAGAATTGAAAAAGTGAAAGTGAAAATGCACTAAAACCCTTAACTTTAAAGTCAACAAAAAATTAGTATTCCCATTATTTATTTTAATAAAACAATTCATTATGTCATTTGTATTTGATAGTTCAAAGCCTATTGCAATGGGATCCGACCATGCTGGTGTAGATTATAAAAAAGAAGTAAAGCAATGGTTGGAAGAAAAAGGATATACAGTAAAAGATTTTGGCACCTACAATACCGATTCTGTTGACTATCCCGACTTTGCACACCCAACTGCAAGTAGTGTTGAAACGGGTGAGGCAAGTTTTGGAATTTTATTTTGTGGAAGCGCAAATGGCGTTGCGATGACTGCAAATAAACACGAGGGCATTAGAGCAGGCTTATGTTGGCTTACCGAAGTTGCTGAATTAACTCGTTTACACAATGATGCTAATATGATTTGTATTCCTGCTCGTTTTGTAAGCTTAGATGCAGCTAAAGAAATGATCGAAAAATTTATGACTACCGCATTTGAAGGTGGTAGACATCAAAACAGAGTCAATAAAATTGCTTGTTAAAAATTTAGAAAAATAATTAATCACCCTTTTTTCAAATCAACTCAATGAAAAAAATAATCTGGATCTTATTGCCATTCATTAGTACAATGGCAGTTGCACAAAAAGGCGAAGCACTAACTAAGTTTAGTAGCGTTATAACAGCCGAAGCTTTAAAAGCTAAATTATCTGTTATTGCAAGTGCCGAAATGGAAGGAAGAGAAACAGCTAGCCCTGGTCAAAAAAGAGCTGCAGCTTATATCGAATCAGAATTTAAAAGAATGGGATTGCTTCCAGGAAACGGAAATAGCTATCAGCAAACCTATCCTGTATTTCAGGATAACTTGACTGAAAAGAGTTTATCTGTAAATGGTAAATCATTTCAATGGGATAATGATTTCTCCTTTTCACTACAAACTATTACTACTGGAAAATGGGATTATAAAGATGTTGTTTTCGCAGGATATGGTATCGTAGACGATAGTAAAGGTGTTAATGATTATGCGAACCTTGATGTTAAAGGTAAGTTAGTAGTAGTATTAGAAGGTTCAACTACTGGTGTTCCTACCATGGGTCAAGGTGGCAATAGAGCATTTAATGCGAATCCTGCTTCCCCAATGTCTAAAATGCGTGCTGCAGTTGCTAAAGGTGCTGCTGGCTTATTAACGGTTACAGCTAACTTTCCACGTAAAGTGCCTGCTGAAACAAAAGGAAATATGTATTTAAAAAAGAATGATGCTGCCGGCTTCTTAATGGCTAGCATTTCATCTTCAATTGCGAATGCTATCTTAGGAAAAACTGTTACCAATATTAATGATTTAGCTGCTGCAAACAAAGGCAATTATACTGCTGCGGTTTCATTAGTTGCAACCAAGACCACCGAGAATTTAGAAAGTAGCAACGTGATTGCTTATTTACCAGGTACTGATAAAAAAGAAGAATATTTATTTTTAACTGGTCACTATGATCATTTAGGAAAAAGAGGAAATGTAATTTGGTATGGTGCAGATGACGATGGTTCTGGTACAGTGGGTGTAATGCAAATGGCTGAAGCATTTTCTGCTGCTGCAAAAGCAGGTAACAAACCAAGAAGAACAATTGTATTTATGACAGTAAGTGGTGAAGAGAAAGGATTATGGGGTTCACAATATTATTCAGAACATCCTTTATTTCCATTGGAAAAAACAACTGCTGATTTAAATACCGACATGATTGGTCGTGTTGACACTGAGCGTACATCAGGAGATAGCCTAAATTATGTTTATGTAATTGGACATGATAAATTAAGTTCTGATTTGCCCGTTATTAATGAAGCGGCTAACAAAAAATCAAGCAATATTACTTTGGATTATAAGTATGATGATCCAAATGATAAAAACATGATTTACTACCGAAGCGACCATTATAACTTTGCTAGAAAAGGGGTCCCTATTTTATTTTTCTACGATGGAATGTTATTGGCTGATTATCACCAACCATCTGATACCATTGAGAAAATCAATTTTGACTTAATGCAAAAGAGAACTAAAATGGTTTATTTCACTGCATGTGAAATTGCGAATAGGGATGAAATGTTAAAGAGAGATATTCCTTTAAATATGCCATCTAGATAGACCAAAAGGTGTATAAAAAATCGATGCCGCCGTTTATGGGTGGCATCGAAAAAATCATAAGACTAAAATAAAAACCCCCTTACATTTTCTTAAGGGGGTTTTTATTGCTACTGACCTAATATGTATGCGAAGATCAATGGTACTACAATGGTAGCATCACTTTCCACAATAAACTTAGGAGTATGGATATCTAATTTACCCCAGGTAATTTTTTCATTTGGAACTGCTCCAGAATATGAACCATAGGAAGTTGTGCTATCACTTACTTGACAGAAATAACTCCAAAAAGGAACGTCATGCCATTCTAAGTCCTGGTACATCATTGGAACCACGCAAATTGGGAAGTCACCAGCAATACCACCACCCACTTGGAAAAATCCTACTCCTTTACCACCACTATTTGCACGGTACCACTCCGTCAACATCACCATATATTCAATACCATTTTTTACGGTACTCGCTTTTAATTCATTCTTAATTACATAGCTCGCGAAAATATTTCCGGTAGTGCTATCCTCCCAACCTGGAACAATAATTGGAATATTCTTTTTAGCAGCCGCAACAATCCAGCTGTCTTTTGGATCAATTTCATAAAACTCTTCCAACACACCACTTAACACCACTTTGAATAAAAATTCATGTGGGAAATATCTTTCACCAGCAGCCTCAGCATCCTTCCAAACTTTTTCTAATGGCTTTTGTAAACGACGGAATGCTTCTTCTTCAGGAATACAAGTATCTGTTACACGATTATAATGGTTCTCTAATAAATCCCACTCATCTTGTGGAGTTAAATCACGATAGTTAGGTACTCTTTTATATTTACTATGTGCAACTAGATTCATTACATCTTCTTCCAAATTAGCACCGGTACAGCTAATTATAGCAATTTTATCTTGACGAATCATTTCGGCCAAGCTAATACCAAGTTCGGCAGTACTCATAGCACCTGCTAAACTTACTAGCATTTTACCTCCATCTAATAAATGGGTTTCATATCCTTTAGCAGCATCTACTAAAGCAGCAGCATTAAAATGCCTATACTGGTGTTCAATAAATTGGGAAACAGGTCCTTTGCTCATTATTTTTCGATTTGATGCAAAAGTAATTTTTTTTAGGCATAAATAGTAACTTGTGTAACGAATCAAGTTTCAGGATTAAAATCATATCAACAATGAAAAAGTCAACTCCCAACCTGTTAACGGCCCTAGTGATATTGGCAGTCCCTTTTGCCTATGCTGCTTATATTTATCCAACCTTACCACAAACCATTCCAACCCACTTTAATATGAAGGGAGAAGCAGACGGTTTTGGAGAAAGAAGTACTGTTTTTCTAGGTCCTGGCATTTTATCAGGTGTAGGATTATTTACGTTTTTCTTGCTTTCCAATATTAAGAATTTCGATCCAAAAAAATTCAAAAAAGAGGACGAAGGGATGTTTAAAAAATTAGCCCTTTTTTTAGTGGGTTTTTTAAGTTTGCTAGGGCTCCTTATTACCTATACTGCTACTTCGCCAAAATTTAATATTACCAATTTATTATTACCATTATTGGGAATTTCATTTGCTATTATGGGTTGGTATATGCCTAAAATCCATCAAAATTATTTTGCTGGATTTAAACTACCATGGACATTAGAAAATGTAGACAACTGGAATGAAACGCATAAAGTGGCGGGTAAAATTTGGATATACGGAGGCATTGTTCAAGCAATTGGCACTTTAATATTACCTAGCGTTGCCGCATTTATTGTATTTATTGCTAGCACATTCATTATGGTGATTATCCCCACTGTATTTTCATATCGTATGTTTAAAAGAGGGAACCAACTTTAAAAATTTTCTGCATGAGCAATAATAAAAATTTAGGGACTAAGTATATTCATGCTGGTGCGCATCCTGATCCAAGTACAGGAGCCATCATGACCCCAATATTTCAAACTTCTACTTTTGTTCAGTCTGCTCCTGGTGTACACCAAGGATACGAATACGCTAGAAGCCAGAACCCTACACGCTTTGCATTGGAGGAAGCTTTTGCAGTAATTGAAAATGGAAAATATGGGTTGGCTTTTGCAAGTGGAGTTGCTGCAACAGATGCAGTGATGCGTCTGCTAGTGCCAGGAGATGAAGTCATTGCAGCACATGATATGTATGGAGGCACTTATCGTTTATTTTCAAAAGTGTACGAGAAAATGAATATTACATTTCGTTATGTAGACACTTCTAATGCTGAGCATGTTGCCAATGCCATTACACCTAAAACAAAACTCATTTGGATTGAGACGCCAACCAATCCTTTAATGAATATCACAGATATCGCTGCAGTGGCAGCCATTGGGAAAATGCACAATTGCATAGTATGTGTTGATAATACTTTTGCTTCCCCCTATTTACAAAATCCTTTGGATGATGGTGCAACTATTGTGATGCACTCTGCTACCAAATATTTAGGTGGGCATAGTGATGTGATACAAGGTTGTTTAGTAATGAATGATTCCGAATTAAGAGATCAATTGTATTTTATACAAAAAAGCACTGGAGCTGTCCCTGGTCCTCAGGATTGTTTTTTGGTATTAAGAGGCATTAAAACATTGCATGTAAGAATGCAAAGGCATTGTGAAAATGGGATTAAAGTGGCAGCTTATTTACGCCAACACCCAAAAGTGTCAAAAGTATATTGGTGTGGATTTGAGGATCATCCGAATCACGCTGTTGCTAAAAAACAAATGCGTGGTTTTGGAGGAATGATGAGCTTTACTTTAAAAGATGACAGCATTGAAGCAGCAACGAAAGTTTTATCAAGTACAAAAATATTTTCATTGGCTGAAAGTTTAGGTGGTGTTGAATCCTTAATTAACCATCCTGCAAGTATGACCCATGCTTCCATCCCAAGAGATATTAGAATTGCCAATGGATTAACTGATGGATTAATTCGATTGAGTGTTGGTATTGAAGATGTGGATGATATTATTGCAGACCTAGCACAAGCCATTGGATAAGCACGAAATAAAGAAAAAAGGAAAAGAAAAAGGAAAATTAATCAAGTGAGTAAGCAAGCCGAGATTCAAAAAATATTAAACCAAAAAGTTAAGCAATACAATCGGCTTGAATTTATAGAAAAGGATCCCATTTGTATTCCACATCATTACAAAAAGCAGCAGGATATTGAGATTGCTGCTTTTTTTGCAGCCATATTTGCATGGGGCAATCGTTCCACCATCATAAATAAGAGTAAAGATTTATTGGCCCGTATGGACCATGCACCTTATGATTTTTGTATGAGCCATTCCCCAAAAGATTTAAAAAAAATAATCGGATTCGTGCATCGCACTTTCAATGATACTGACGCTCTGTATTGTATTGAATTTTTTAAGTACCATTTTTCAAAAAATCCAAGCTTAGAATCTGCATTTTTTCAAAATCAAATTACCAAGGTAAGTATAAAAAATGTCCAAGCTGCACTAACACATTTTCAATCCTATTTTATGTCTTTGGAAGATGCACCAAGGCGCACTCAAAAACATGTCTCAAGTCCTGTATCTGGTTCAACTTGCAAAAGATTAAACATGTTTTTAAGATGGATGGTACGCAAGGACCAGCAAGGAGTTGATTTTGGAATTTGGAATACGATCAAGCCATCTGAATTAATCATGCCAATAGATGTACATGTGGCAAGGGTTTCAAGAACTTTGGGAATTTTAAAAAGACTTCAAACCGATTGGCTCACCGCATTGGAATTAACCGAATATTGCCGAACTTTAGATAGAACAGATCCAGTTAAATATGACTTTGCTTTATTTAGTTTGGGTGTTACTGAAAAATTTATGTAAGCTTTTGCAAATGAATATAATATTTTATGGAAATTAATTTACAATCGCTCGAAAAATTAGACAGGCCCAGTTTGGATAATGCCATCAATGAATTGATCAAAAATGATTTTTCAAAGTTGGTTCAAATACTTTATCGCATTGATGTATCAGAAGCTAAGCTAAAAAATATTTTAAATAGCAATCCAAATGAAGATGCTGGAAAATTAATAGCACAGGTAATTTTAGATCGTTTAGCAGCTACTAAAAAAGCGAGGGAAAGTTTTAATACCACTCCAAGGATTGATGATAACGAAGAAAGATTATAAGAAAATTACAAATCCCCTAATTGCGGACGCATCACAATATCTTCCACCACCGCTTGTGCACTTAATTGTGTTGCAGCATAAATCATTTTTGCTATATCATTTGCTTCCATAATTCGTTTTGGATCTACACCCGAGCCTGCCCAACTATTGGTAAATACTGCACCAGGGCAAACAGCAGTCACTTTAATTCCACTATCTTTTAACTCCAATCTTAGATTTTTAGAAAATCCTAATAATGCAAATTTACTTATGCTATAAGCCCCTCCATTTTCATAGGCAGCTAAAGATGCGATAGAACAAATATTAAAAATATGACCAGCACCCGTTGCAAACATGGCAGGTAGTAAATCACGCGTTAAATGATACGCTGAAAATAAATTAGTGTTTAATTGTTGCTCTAATTGGCCATCTGCTTCATCTTGTAATTTGCCTGGCACAAAATTTCCAGCATTGTTCACTAAGATATGAGGAGTTGTTTTTCCCAGACACCATTTTGAAAAATTGGCAACCTCCGATTTTAAAGATAAGTCGGCAGGAAAAGAATCAATCACTACTAACGGATATTGTTGTTGTAAAGATGCAGCTGCTTCTTGTAATGAACTTGCAGTTTTACTTGTTAAATATAAATTATGGCCATTGGCAGCAAAAATTTCTGCAATTGCATACCCAATTCCCTTTGAAGCGCCGGTAATGATGATATTCATAAAAATCAATAATAATATGCAATAAAGATAGGAAGCAATATTGTATTTTCGCTCAATATCAATTAGCATCAACATCAATATGCCTTACCAACACCTCTTTTTTGATTTAGATCATACCATTTGGGATTTTGAAATGAATTCAAAAGAAACATTATGGGACTTACACCAAAAGTTTCATTTAGCTGAAAAAGGCATTGATAATTTTGATACTTTTTACGATCATTATAGTGTTCATAATCACAGATTATGGGATCGATACACCAAGGGATTTATCAAACAAGAAGAGCTAAGGTGGAAGCGTATTTATTTAAGTTTATTAGATTTTAAAATCGCAGATGAAACCTTGTCAAGAGCAATGTCTGTTGATTATTTAGACATTCTACCTAATAAAACAAATCTATTCCCTTATACTATTGAAATTCTTGACTACTTAAAGGCAAAGGGTTATCAAATGCATTTAATCACCAATGGATTTGAATCAGTTCAATTTAAAAAGATTGAAAATTCTAAGATAGCAAACTACTTTATTGAAGTAATCACTTCGGAAGCTAGTAATAGCCTTAAACCGCACAAAGAAATTTTTGAATACGCATTAGATAAAGCAAAAGCAACCATTGATGAAAGTATCATGATTGGTGACAATGAAGCTGCAGACATTCAAGGTGCCATTAATATTGGAATGGACTCGGTATTCGTAAACCACATCAATGCTGTGCCAACGGTTCCAGCCACTTACACTATTACGCATTTAAAAGAATTGGAAAACATTTTATAGAATAACCTAATTATATTCCATTTTACCAATTTGCTAAAACTGTAATTCCTCCTTTTACTACATCTCCAATTTTACAATTAATTTTCGCATCTAATGGAAGTAATAAATCCACTCTACTTCCAAATTTAATAAACCCGTATTCAGCAGTTTGATCAAATTGTGTTCCTACTGAAGCATAATTACAAATTCGACGCGCTAATGCACCCGCAATTTGTTTTAATAAAATACTTCCCTTTTCATTTTCAATCACGACCGACCAACGCTCATTGTCGGTAGAAGATTTTGGGTGCCATGCAACTAAAAATTTACCAGGATGATATTGATTGTAAATAATATTTCCGGCAATAGGTGTTCGATTCACATGTACATTGGCAGGACTCATAAATACACTCACTTGAATTCTTCTTTCTTTATAGTATTCATCGGGCGCTACTTCTTCAATTACCACTACTTTACCATCAGCTGGTGAAACAATTGCTGAAGCATCCTTTGTCCAATTTCGGCTAGGCATTCTAAAAAAAGAAACGATAAAAAGAAATAGCCCTAATGTAACCACAAATACTACCCAAGCTGCAATAGCACTTATAGGAAACAGATAAGAGAAGTTAGCGATATTTAATGCGCCCACTACTAATGCTGTTAATGCGATGGTGGCAGTACCTTCCTTGTGTATTGTCATACTATAAATTTAAAACGCAAAGGTAATCTATCTAATAGAAAATCTGAAGTAATAACCAAACAAATGGAGTGGCTAATAAAATGGAGTCAAATCGGTCTAAAAAACCACCATGACCTGGCATCATTGAACCACTATCCTTTACCCCAGCCAATCTTTTTAATTTACTTTCCATCAAATCGCCATAATTACCTGCAATAGCTGCAATTAAAGAAACCATAAATACAAAACTTGTACTTAAATCAGGTAAATAAAATTGTGTCACTTTTGTAACCAGCATTACTGCTAATAGCACACCGCCAATAGTGCCTTCCCATGTTTTATTCGGAGAAATAGTGGATAAAGGATGTCTTCCAATTACAGAGCCTACTAAATAAGCCATGGTATCATTCACCCAAACGGAAACAATAATTAAAAGTGGGATATACAAATTGGCATTTTGATAATAAGTAGAGGTAGGCAAACTTCTTATTTGATAAAATAGAGACAATCCCATTGGTATATAAATTAATCCTACCATACTAATTGCCATGTTTTGTAAACTAAATTTCTTGAAGAACAAATCTGCCAACACCATAATCAAGGCAATGCCTGGCACCACATATAATCCAACAATTTTAAAAATATGCACATCTAAAATGATAATTCTTTTAGAAAGTGTAAACATTAAAGCAGCACCTAATAAAAGCAATCCCCATTTATGAATTGCAGATTTATTTTTATAGTCAGGAGAAATGAGTTCTAATAATTTTTGAAATTCATATAAGCACCCTGTTGCAATAATAACAAATAAGGAAAAAAATGACCAATTATTCCAAATTAATCCAGCTACCATCACAATAACAAAAGCAATTGCAGATAAGGCTCTTACTCTAAAAACAGAAAAATTAAATGACATAATTAATTTAAATTTTATTCAATATACAACTAAGCTTCCAATGTGTCTAATTCTAATGATTTCAATATTTCGGTAGCAACTGCCACAAACTCAGCAGGAACATACACTTCGGCCTCTCCTAAAAAAACATACGCCGAATCTTTACGATCTAGCAATTTTGCAGGAACCTCATGTTGATTTAAAACATCAACAATCATAGAGGCTAGTGCCAACTGACTACTCGCGTATATTTTTTTCCAGTCCTTCATAGTTTGCCTCTTTTTTAATTTGTTTTAATAAATAAATCACAAGACCAATAGCAAAAATTCCCCAGTACATGGGTATGCTTTCGTCCATTGCCTTTTCCACTTGCGCTTGATTGCCTCTTACTGTATATAAAGTAATAATTGCAATTGCATTATTTATAAAATGCATTAACATGGACAACCAGATAGAACCTGAATACTCAAATATAAATCCTAGCAAAATACCTAATAACATTCTTGATAAAAATCCAAAATAAGAAAAGTGAAAGGCACTAAATATAATTGCTGTAATCACAATAGATATTACTGCATGACCAGACCAATTTTTGATTGTTTTTTGTAAAGCACCTCTAAAAAATAATTCCTCCACTAATGCTGGTATCAATGCAACAGCAACAATATTAAAAAGTAAGTCACCAATTGAATTCATTTTAGTCATCGCCAACATTGCTTGCTTATAGGTATTTTCTAAACCGGTTGCCCAAGCTTTAAAGTTGGTAGGTACTGGAATTTTTTCAGTTAAGCTAGCTGCTGAACCGCTTAATAAAAGGCCCACAAATGAAAGTAATAAAACCAAATACACTAATCTAATTGACTTTATACATTTAAAGCCCATGTTTTTAGCAATGCGTCCATTGGTGAAGAATGCTACAGCGAAACTTGGCACTAAAAAAGCAATTAAAGAGGCAAAAGCATTTGCAAATAGGGCAATATGTGCATTTTTCGCATCCAATAAGGCTAGTTGAGTTTCGGCAAAGCTTATGTGTAAATAACCCGCTACAATTGAAAAAGTAATAAGGCCACCAATGATTAAACTTATTGCCGTAATGCCCAATAAAAGGAAAAATAGGACAGGTGGACTCATATGGTATATACTTCTATCTTCAGATCTCATCTAAATAAAATTTATTGGTACATTTGCACCAGCATCAATTAGATGCAAGATAATGAATTCATATGGTTTCTATAGGCAATATACAATTACCCGATTTTCCATTATTACTCGCTCCTATGGAGGATGTAAGTGATCCCCCATTTAGAGCAGTGTGCAAAGACAATGGGGCCGATTTAATGTACACGGAATTTATTAGTAGTGAAGGACTTATTAGAGATGCTATTAAAAGCAAACAAAAATTAGATATCTACGATTATGAACGCCCAATTGGCATTCAAATATTTGGTGGTGATGAGGAAGCATTGGCGCTTTGTACAAAAATTGTAGATACGGTTAACCCCGATTTAATTGATATCAATTTTGGATGTCCTGTTAAAAAAGTGGCCATGAAAGGGGCTGGGGCTGGTGTTTTAAAAGATTTAGATTTAATGGTACGTTTAACAGAAGCCGTAGTAAAGAGTACCAATTTGCCAGTGACCGTTAAAACAAGATTGGGCTGGGATGACAATAGTAAAAATATTAGAGAGGTTGCAGTTCGCTTACAAGATGTAGGCATAAAAGCCTTAGCAATTCATGGGCGTACACGTATGCAAATGTATAAGGGCGAAGCAGATTGGACTTTGATTGGGGAGGTAAAAAATGATCCGCGTATTACGATTCCAATTTTTGGGAACGGTGATATTAATTCTCCCGAAAAAGCAGTGGAGTATAAAAATAAGTATGGGGTAGATGGAATTATGATTGGTCGAGCTGCTATTGGATATCCTTGGATTTTTAGAGAAATAAAACACTTTATTGAAACAGGTACCAAGCGTGCAGATCCTACTATTGAAGAGCGCGTAGAAGTGGCAAGAAAACATTTGCAAAAATCATTAGCGTGGAAAGGTCCTATTGCGGGAATTAATGAAATGAGAAGACACTATGCAAACTATTTAAAAGGACTTCCTAGCATAAAAGATTATCGTGCCAAATTAGTACGCATCACAGACCCTGTTGAAATTGAAGCAGTGTTAGATGAAATTAAAGAACAATACAAAGGTATGGTGATTGAGTCTGGTAAAATTGTTTTGGAAAATTACCACGAGCATTGCCCAATTAATTAATTTTTATTTTGAATCAATAGCAGCAATTACTTCAGGCGCTAAAGGATCCACTATCATTGGGAAATAATGCGTAAGTATCCCATTTTCATTTACTAAATATTTACAAAAATTCCACGCAGGTTCTTGATGACACCATCCATTAATGGTCATATCCGACAACCATTTATGCACATCATTTTGATTATGCCCTTTAATAACACTTGATTTTTCCATTAATGGAAAACTAACTCCATAATTTTTTTTACAAAAATTCACAATGTTTTGATTGTCCCCTGCTTCCTGTTCTTTAAAATCATTGGATGGAAAGCCAAGTATGACTAATTTGTCTCTATACTGAATAGACAATTTCTCCAAGGCTTCATATTGTGCAGTAAATCCACAATTACTTGCTGTGTTAACAATCAACACTTTTTTCCCTTTTAAGTTTTCAAAATTAAAATCATTGCCATTAATATCTTTCATATGTAAAGTGTAAAAAGATACTAGTGGTGCCACATTTTCTTTATTGGATTGGATTTGTTTTTTTCCAGCAGCTTTACTCGACCACATTATTGCAGGGTACATTGTTTTTAAAATAGATTGCCTGTACGACATGCCCGTTTTTTTCATAAGCAATGTGGCAGTAACCAAAACACCTAGGGCGATGGCAATTTTTATCATGATTGTTTTTTTATTTTTCAAACCAGATCCAATATTTATATTTTGAGCGCCTGTATTATCCTATTAATCTTTTTAACAACCAGCTTTTACCTTTATATGGTGGGTATTTGAAACTAGGATCAATAAAAGTAGGCGTTTTTAATACCGACTTGGTATGCGTAAAGGTATTAAAACTAGATTTTCCATGATAAGCACCTGTACCACTAAAGCCTCTTCCTCCAAAAGGTAAATTGTGGTTAGTGATATGCATGGTTGCATTATTAATACAAGCACCACCCGAAGGAACATTGGTTAACCAATAAGCTTCGTCTGCTTTATTTTCAGTAAATACATAAAATGCTAAAGGATTTGGATTTTTCTGAATTACAGCCAACGCTTCTTCATTTGATTGATACGTTATAATAGGAAGGATTGGACCAAAAATTTCGTCTTTCATGATATTCGCATTTTCATGAATGCCGGTCATAATAGTGGGTTCAATAAACAAGGTTGCTTTGTCCGATTTACCACCATATAAAATCTCTCCTTCAGATAAATAGGATGCTAAACGCGTCCATTGTCTTTCATTAATAATTTTACCATAATGTTCGGACGCAGCAGCATCCTCGCCATAAAATTGTTGAATTGCTTTTATTAATTCTTTTACGAACGCTTCTTTTAGTTCAGTTGGTACTAATACATAATCGGGAGCGATACACATTTGTCCAGCATTTGAGAATTTTGGACTCGCTAAACGTCGTGCTGCCACTCTTAAATTGGCATCAGAAGTAATCACAGCAGGGCTTTTACCACCTAACTCTAAAGTTACGGGCACTAATTGTTCAGCAGCATTCTTGTAAATAATTTTACCTACAGCTGTACTTCCTGTATAAAAAATATGATCAAATCTATTTTCAGTTAACAATGGAGGTAACACCGTTGCACCCTCTCCTTCTAAATACAAAATATAATTATTAGGAAATAAAGCATCAATAATTTTGCCCATCACTTTTGCAGTTGCTGGCGCAAATTCACTCGGTTTTAATACTGCACAATTACCTCCTGCGATGGCACCAATTAATGGCGTAAATAATAACTGGAAAGGATAATTCCATGGAGCAATAATACATACTACACCCAATGGTTCTTGAACAGTATAACTCGTAGAAGGTTGATTCACCAAATTAGTTGCAACTGTATTAGGCTGCATCCAAGATTTTAAATGCTCAATGGTATCATTCAGTTCACTCAGGAAAAAGCCAATTTCTGTAGCCCATGCGTCCTCGTCTGTTTTTTTCAAATCAGCATAAAGTGCCTGATAAAGTTCTTTTTCGGACTCCAATACCACTTTTTTAAGCCTTTTAAGCTGATTTAACCTAAAATCATAGGATTGAGTAGCTCCAGATAAAAAATAAGCGCGTAGATTTTCGATAGATACTTGCATAAAAAACAGAATTATAAACTACAATTTAAGCTTTAATAACGAAAGGAATGAGGGATTTGTTCACTCATCAAAATAATTCTCTTTTTTCGAGAATTTTTAATAATTTAACGGGACGATTATTTAAACCGATTGTAAACCACACAACAAAGATTGCTATGTCGAAAAAAAAATCAGATAACTCGAGAAGGGATTTCATACGAAATTCAGCTTTAGCACTTGGCGGATTTTATATTATGCCAAGACACGTATTAGGCGGTAAAGGATTTACTGCTCCAAGTGATAAATTACAAATTGCTGGAATTGGTGCTGGCGGAAAAGGAGAAGGAGATTTGTTCTCATTTTATAATAGTGGAAAAGCAGATATCGCCTTTTTATGTGATGTGGATGAACGTCAAACAGCATTAAGCCGCAAGCGTTATCCTAAAGCAAAAGTATATAAGGATTATAGAGAGATGTTAGAAAAAGAACATAAGTATATTGATGCTTGTTCGGTTTCTACTCCAGACCATATGCACGCAGTACAAGCAATGGCAGCTATGCAATTGCACAAACATGTTTATGTTCAAAAGCCAATGGCACATGACATTTATGAAGCAAGAATGATGACTAAGGCTGCTCATGATTATAATGTAGTCACTCAAATGGGTAACCAAGGTTCATCAGGTGATGGTGTGCGTATGCTACAAGATTGGTACAATGCTGGATTAATTGGAGATGTACATACTATTTATTGTTATACTGATAGACCGGTTTGGCCACAAGGTGTCATTCGCCCTGCGACTGCAAATGAAATTCCAAAAGAATTAGACTTTAATTTGTGGTTAGGAACTGCACCTGAAAAAAGTTATTTCACCGACTTATTACCATTTAACTGGAGAGGTTGGTGGGATTACGGAACCGGTGCATTAGGTGATATGGCTTGTCATATTATGGCGCCTGCATTTGCTGTTTTAGGATTAGGATATCCAGTGGCTGCTGAATGTAGTGTTGCTACACGTTATACTGCTCCATGGCAAAGAGTTTACTCACCAGATAGTCCGCCAGCATCTTCTCATATCATTTTAACTTTCAAAGGTCAAAATGGTAAGCCAGATATTAAATTACATTGGATGGATGGTGGTATTCAACCGGAGCGTCCAGCAGAATTAGGACCTAATGAAGTAATGGGCGATGGTGGTAATGGCGTTATTTTTGAAGGTACTAAAGGAAAAATGATGGCGGGTACATATGGTGTTAATCCTCAATTATTACCTACTAACTTAACTGCTCAAACCAAAGTTCCTCAAACAGTTGATCGTGTGAAAGGCGGTGCTGAAGGACACTACTCTGCATGGGTTGAAGCATGTATCGCAGGTACAGGTAGCAAGGAAGCAAAAACTTTAAGTTCTCATTTTGATATTGCAGGTCCATTAACTGAATCTGTTTTAATGGGTAACCTAGCTATCAGAAGTTACGACTATAAAGGAACAGACAAGAAAGGATTAACCACTTATCCTGGCCGCAATATTCAATTAACTTGGGATGGACCAAATATGAAAATTACCAACTTTGAACCAGCAAATCAGTTTGTTAAGCGAACTTATCGTGCAGGTTGGAGCTTGGGCGTTTAATATTAATCCTCAAATACATTTCAAAATCCTCTCGAAGTTTCGAGAGGATTTTTTTTGTTTAACTTCGAAAGGTAAATTGCTACTAAAGCTAAAAGAGCAAAACACTAATTTAAAAATAAGCGTAATGAGTAATAATGTAAGTGATCTATTTTTATTAAGAAAAGATATCCATTTTTTAAACTTTGGTTCATTTGGTGCAACGCCAAAACCTATTTTTGATGACTATCAAAATTGGCAAAAAGTATTAGAAGCCGAACCCGTTCAATTCATTGCGTTTGATGGAGTAGCCTACTTAGAGGAGTCTCGTGCTGCTTTAGCCAAATTTGTACATGTTGATGATAAAGATGACTTAGTATATATTACCAACCCAAGCTTTGCAATAAATATTATTGCAAAGTCATTTCCTTTAGAAGCAGGGGATGAAATTTTAGCTACAGATATTGAGTACGGGGCTTGTGACAGAACATGGGATTATTATTGCGCACAAAAGAAAGCAATTTACAAGCGACAAAAAATTAGTTTACCCATTACAACTAAGGAACAATTTATTGAAGACTTTTTTAAAGGACTTACTCCCAAAACAAAAGCAATTTTTATTAGTCATATCACAAGTGCAACAGCACTCATATTTCCAGTAAAAGAAATTTGTGAAATAGCTAAGTCAAAAGGTTTAATCACTATTGTGGATGGAGCACATGCGCCAGCACATATTGATTTAAAAATAAATGAATTGGCAGTTGATTTTTATGTAGCTGCATGTCACAAATGGATGATGGCGCCAAAAGGAGCCAGCTTTTTATATGCGCACAAAAGTGTACAACATATCTGCGAACCGTTGGTAGTAAGTTGGGGCTATAAAGCTTTAAAGCCCTCCCACTCTACTTTTTTAGATTATCACCAAATGATTGGTACAAGAGACTTTTCAGCATTTTTATCAGTACCAAAAAGTATCGAATTCATGAAGGAAAATAATTGGACTGAAGTGGCTAAACAATGTCGCGAAACCGTACTTTCCAATGCTCCTTTATTTTACGAATTATTAGGCACTCAACCAATCAGCCCATTAAATAATGAATGGATTGGTCAAATGATCAGTATTCCAATGCATACAAAGGAGCCAGAAGTGTTACAAAGAAAGCTATTTAAAGAATTTAACATTGAAATTCCTATCATGCGTCAAGGAGATGATATTTATATGCGCTACTCAATAAATGCTTTTAATACAAAGCAAGATTTGGAAGCATTGCACAATGCATTAACAACCATAATAAAAACGACGGATTTAATACAAGTGAAAAAATAAAAAAAGGCGCTCAATATTTGAGCGCCTTTTTTTATAGCGTAAAGCGAATTACCATTTCAATGTTTTCAAATAAGTTGCATCTGCTTTAGCTGCATCTAATTCGGTTGTACCTGTATACGCTTCTTGTTCAACAATCATATGTTGAACACCACGTTTAGCTACTTTTGGTAAAAGCGATTTATAATCAATCGTTCCTTTTCCAATAATACAAGACTCATGTCCTTCCGGCGTATTTGTTTTTACTAAATCTTTTACGTGCACTAGTTTAAAACGATTTGGATGTTTGTCCATATAGGCAATAGGATCCACCCCTGCTGCAACTGTCCAATACATATCCATTTCAAAATCAACTGTTGCAGGGTTGGTATTGTTCATCATTAAATCCTGAGGTACTACCCCGTCCATTGCTTTAAAAGAATAGTCGTGATTATGATAAGCAAAACGAATACCATGCTTTTTAGCAATGTCTCCGCATGCATTAAATTCGTCTGCAAACTTTTTAAAATTATCTAAAGATTTTTGTGGGCCCTTGTATGGACAAATTAAATATTTCATTCCAATCTCAGCAGCTTCTGCAGCTTTACGATCAAAATTGTTAGTATTGTCGCAATGTGCAGATACTAAATTCATTCCCAACTCGTCCATATGTTTTTTGAACTCAGTATTTTTCATACCCCAAAAAATTCCTTTCTCTCCTTCAAAGCTTTCAATTTTTTTATAACCAGATTGAGACAAATGTTTTAATACTGCTATAGGATCCTTAGCTAAAGCCTCTTTTACTGTCCATAACTGAATACCAAAAGAATTTGTAGCAGGCGCCAATGCCATTAATTCATTTTTGAATGGAATTAATAAACCTAACCCAACAAAAGTAGAGTTGTGGATAAATGATCTTCTTGAATGATTCATAATATAGTTTTTGCAATCGTTTGAATAAAATAAAAAATAAAAGGCGAGACACTTTTTACAGCACTCGCCTTTTACATTTAAGGTTTAATTAGCTAGTTGCCCAAGCCTTGTCTCCTTTTTTATATGGATAAGATCCTACAAATTTTCCTGGTACTGCAACATAACGTAATGCTTTTGTTGCACCCACTTCTGAAGTAAAGAATCCAGACAATGTCAATTGTTTAAACATTGTGAAGTAATGCTTAGGATCTTCAGGTTTAGCTGTTTTTTGATACTCCTTCGCTTCTTTATCTAAAGACACTAACAATGCTTTACGTTGTTCTGGAGTAGACTCCATGAAGCCTTTGCTATTTAATTTCTTAGACGCTTCGTCTAATTTTTTAATACCCTCAATGAAAATAGTTTGGTCTTTTGCTTCATAACAATCATTCACCATTACTTTCATAAACTCACCCACTTTTGCATCTTTTGCACCAGGAGTAGCCGTTTTTGGAATAATCGTTTCAGCAACTTCATCTAAAAATGCAACATCATCTTTAGAAAGTGAAATGCCTTTAGTATTGGTTTTGCAACCAGATAAAAAAGCTTCAGCGCCCAATACCGCACCACCAGTTAAGATGGCAACTCTTGATAAGGCTTCTCTTCGATTCATCATAAAATTATTTTTTAAAAAATTAATTAAATTATAAGTTTCCTTTCTTTAATTCACTTACAGCAAAATCAACAGCACGTGCTGTGAAAGCCATATAAGTTAAAGAAGGGTTTACACAAGATGCACTTGCCATAAATGCTCCATCAGTAACAAATACGTTTGGTGCGTCCCAAACTTGGTTGTTACCATTTAACACCGAAGTTTTTGGATCTTTACCCATACGTGCTGTACCCATTTCATGAATACCACGTCCTGGAGTTCCATCACCTTCGTGTGCTTGTACATTTTTAACACCTGCTTTTTCTAGCATTTCTTGTGCATCCGCTAAAATGTCTTTACGCATTTTATGTTCGTTTTCTTTTAACTCACAATCAATGTTCAATACATTTAAGCCCCACTTATCTTTAACTGTTTTATCTAATGTTACTTTGTTAGTTGGATCAGGTAACATTTCACCAAATCCACCCATACCAATTGTCCAAACACCTGGCTCAGTCAATGCTTCCTTAAAGTCAGCACCAATACTAAATTCAGCAACCTCATGCTGCCAGCCTTGTCTTGTACCACCACCTTGGTAACCAAATCCACGTAAATAATCACGTTTATCTTTACCAACATTACGGAATCTTGGAATGTAGAAGCCGTTTGCACGACGACCAAATGTATATTGATCTTCGTAACCTTCTACCAAACCACCAGCACCAATACCTAAATGGTGATCCATTAAGTTTTTACCTAAAGCATTTGAACTACTTCCTAAACCACCTTCCCAAACATCAGTCGCTGAATTCATCAACAACCAGGTACTGTTTAAAGTAGAAGCGTTTACAAAAATAATTTTCGCTTTGTATTCAATTGTTTTATTTGTTTCAGCATCTAAAACAGTTACCCCTGTTGCACGTTTTTTATCTTTATCGTATTTAATTTCAGTTACAATACTCCAAGGTCTTAAAGTTAAATTACCTGTAGCCATTGCTGCTGGTAAAGTAGAAGACTGCGTACTAAAGTATCCACCAAATGGACAGCCTAACCAACATTTATTACGGAACTGACAACCAGGACGGCCACCATGAGGTACCGTAATATTTGCAGTACGTCCTATAATTAAATGACGCTCCCCTTTAAATTCTTTTTTGATTCTTTCTGCTACATCTTTCTCCACACAGGTTAAATCCATTGGAGGCAAGAATTGACCATCAGGTAAAACTGCCAAACCATCGCGGTTACCTGAGATACCTGCAAATTTTTCTACATAATCATACCAAGGTTCAATGTCCTTGTAACGCACTGGCCAATCCACACCAACCCCTTCTTTTCCGTTGGCTTCAAAATCCAAGTCAGACCAACGATATGATTGACGACCCCACATTAAAGAACGACCACCTACATGGTATCCTCTAAACCAGTCAAAACGTTTTGTTTCAGTATATGGACTTTCTTTATCAACACACCAATAATCAAGGTTGGTTTCATTTAAAGGATAGTCTCTTTTTAATACTGGATAATCCTGAATCATTTGTTGAGTTCTACCACCACGATGCGGATGATCCCACGCCTCTTTATTAGCATTTACATAATCCTTGATGTGTTCGATATTTCTACCACGCTCAAGCATCAATACTTTTAATCCTTTCTCGGTAAGTTCTTTTGCTGCCCAACCGCCGCTGATACCCGATCCTACGACAATTGCGTCATACTGTTGTTCCGCCATTTTTTAAATTTTAAGTTTGTATTGAAATTGTTTGAATTGTTATTTTTTAAACATCACAAATTTTTATTGCTGTTTTTAAAGAAGCTATATGATCGGCATCCTTTGGCATAAATTCTTGTGCAACATATCCTTTATAACCAGTTGCAACTATCGCACGCATGATCGCTGGATAATATAATTCTTGACGCTCATCAATTTCGTGTCGGCCTGGAACCCCCGCTGTATGGTAGTGTCCAAAGTATTGATGGTTGTCTTGAATAGAACGAATAATATCTCCTTCGTCAATTTGCATATGATAAATATCAAAGAGAATTTTAAAGTTAGGAGACCCTAATTGCTTGCATAATTCAATACCCCAAGCAGACTTATCGCCCATATAATCCTTGTGATCAATTCTTGAATTGAATAATTCAATTTGAATGGTTACCCCTAATTTTTCAGCCAATGGCATAATTTGCTTTAAACCGGTCACACAGTTTTTTAATCCAGTCTCATCATCCATTCCATTTCTGTTTCCTGCAAAACAAATTAAATTTTTATACCCAGCTTCTGCCACTAATTGAATGCCATCTAAATAATCTTTAATTAACCAATCATGGTTTTTTAAATCGTTCCAACCCTTTGTCAGGCTTGTTTCTCCTGCGGTATAGCACATGGAAACGTCTAATCCATATTTCTTTGCAGTAGGCCATTCATTAGGTTTTAATAAATCAATCGCACCAAATCCTATTTCATTCACCACTTTACATAAATTTTCAAGTGGCATATCGCTATAACACCATCTACAAACGGAATGATTAATGTTTCCCTTTAATTTATCGGCTGTGTATTTTTCATTTACCGATGCCAAAACCGAAGTAGGTAATACCGCTCCAGCGGCAAGCGCAGCGGAGCCCGTTAAAACTTGTTTTAATAAGTTTCTTCTGTTTACATTTGAAGCCATGGCAATAAATCGTTGGTTTATACGCAATCAATGATTTGATAAATGTAAATTTTATTTGGAATCTTTTAAAATATTTTTGATGAAAAAATGGGGTTTTTTGAGAAAATAGAGGGAAATTGCTAATGTGTTCTTTTGAAAGTGTTATCATGACACAATAAAACGATTGTTAAGTTTAAAAACTACTTAAAAAATGAATAGAAAATTGCGCATGGGCATGGTCGGTGGTGGCCAAGATGCCTTTATTGGTGCCATTCACCGCTTAGCTGCCAACATGGACGGATTAGTTGAATTGTGTTGTGGGGCATTAAGTATTAACCCTGAAATTGCTGTGGCTTCGGGTAAAGCATTGTTCTTGCCAACATCAAGAACCTATCTTACTTATGAAGAAATGATAAAAGCAGAAGCTGCTTTACCAGCTAATGAGCGCATGGATTTTGTAACCATTGTTACTCCCAATTTTGCGCATTTTGCTCCTGCGATGATGGCATTGGATTATGGATTCCATGTAGTAATTGAAAAACCAATTACTTTTTCCTTGGACGAAGCAAAACAATTAAAAAAGAAATTAGACGAAACAGGTTTAACCCTTTGCTTGACACATACTTATTCGGGATATCCAATGGTGAAACAAGCCAAAGCAATGATTGCAAATGGTGAACTAGGAAAGATCCGTAAAGTATGGGTGGAATACCCACAAGGCTGGCTAAGCAAGCTTTCCGAGCGTGAGGGCAATGCGCAAGCAGCTTGGAGAACGGATCCAAAAAAATCAGGTAAGAGCTCAGTGATGGGCGATATTGGAACGCATGCAGCACATTTATCCGAATACATTACAGGTTCAAAGATTACTGAAATTTGTGCCGAATTAAATACTTTGGTGGAAGGTCGTGTAATGGATGATGACGGTGCAGTGATGTTAAAATTTGACAATGGTGCTAAAGGTGTTTTAATGGCATCACAGGTTGCAGCTGGTGAAGAAAATGCTTTAAAAATTAGAGTGTATGGTGAAAAAGGAGGCGTTGAATGGTTTCAACATGAACCCAATTCTTTAATCGTAAAATGGTTGGAAGCTCCAGCACAAATATTAAGAGCAGGAAGTGCACACTTATATAAAGCAGCAAGTCATAATTGTCGTACACCTGCAGGTCACCCTGAAGGATACTTGGAAGCATTTGCAAATATTTATCGAAATTTTGCATTGACCCTAGGTTGTAAAATAGATGGCACCACTCCTACCTCTGAAATGCTTGATTTCCCAGGCATTGAAGACGGATTAAGAGGAATGGCATTTATAGATAATGTTGTTGCGTCCGCACATTCAGATAAAAAATGGACTCCTTACGTTTTGTAAGTGTATTCAAAAATGAAGTAAGTCAATTACGCTATTAAATTAAAAAAATGACAACAGTAAAAGGACCAGGCATATTTTTAGCTCAATTTATGGGCGATGTGGCACCATTTAATACGCTAGAAAGTATTTGTAAATGGGCTGCTGGTTTGGGTTTCAAAGGAGTGCAAATTCCAAGTTGGGATGGACGCTGTATTGATTTACAAAAAGCAGCAGAAAGCAAAACTTATGCCGATGAAATTAAAGGTATTGTAAATGCAGCCGGTTTAGAAATCACAGAACTATCCACCCATTTACAAGGACAATTGGTTGCCGTACACCCAGCATACGATGCACAGTTTGATGGATTCGCTCCAGTGGAAGTGCGTGGTAATGCAAAAGCGAGAACAGAATGGGCGGTACAACAATTAAAATATGCTGCAAAAGCCTCACAAAATTTAGGCTTAAATGCTTCAGCTACTTTTAGCGGTGCTTTGTTATGGCATACGGTTTATCCTTGGCCACAACGCCCTGCAGGCCTAGTGGAAACAGGATTTACAGAATTGGCAAAAAGATGGACCCCTATCTTAAATGAATATGATAAAGTAGGTGTTGACTTATGTTATGAAATTCATCCTGGTGAAGATTTACATGATGGCGTTTCTTATGAAATGTTTTTAGATAAAGTAAATCAACATCCAAGAGCTTGTTTATTATATGATCCATCCCACTTTGTTTTACAATGCATGGATTATTTAGGATACATTGACGCATTTCATGAGCGTATTAAAATGTTCCATGTAAAAGATGCTGAGTTTAACCCTTCTGCAAAACAGGGAGTTTACGGAGGCTATCAAAATTGGATTGACCGTGCTGGAAGATTTAGATCTTTAGGTGATGGTCAAGTAGATTTTAAAAGTATCTTTAGCAAGCTTGCTGCATACAATTACAAAGGATGGGCTGTTATGGAATGGGAATGTTGTTTAAAACATCCTGAGGTAGGTGCTGCAGAAGGAGCAATATTTATTCAAAAAAATATTATTAAAGTAACTGAAAAAGCTTTTGATGACTTTGCAAGTACAGGATCTGACGAAGCATTCAATAAAAAAATATTAGGAATTCAATAATCAAATCATAAACTATAAAAATTAAAGTATGAAAAAGGTTCTAGGTACAATTGTGGTAGTAGTTGCTATTATGGCATGTGGTGGAAATAAGGAAAACAAAACAGCAGATGGTGCTGCTACAGCTAGCACGTCAACGAGTTCATTATCTGATAATCCTGACTATCAAAAAGGAGTAGCATTAGTGGGCAAGAGTGATTGTTTAACTTGTCATAAAGTAAATGAAAAAAATATTGGACCTGCATATAAAGATGTTGCAGCGAAATATGAAAATACAGATGCGAATGTAAAAATGCTTGCTGAAAAAATTATCAAAGGCGGAAGCGGCAACTGGGGTGCCATTCCAATGACTCCGCATCCTGCATTATCCCAAGAAGATGCAGAGGCTTTGGCTAAATATGTTTTATTATTAAAAAAATAGATTTTTAAAACCAACGATTGCTTATGAAAAAAATTGCACTTGCATTACTTACTATGCTTGCTTTTGCGCAAGTAAATGCACAAGAAAAATGGACTTCCTTATTGGATGGAAAGACCACCAATGGCTGGCATAGTTACGGTGAAAAAACGGCAGGTGTAGCTTGGAAAATAGCAGACGGCGCCATTACATTTGATCCATCTGCTAAAACAAATGGCAAAGGTGGTGGTGATTTAGTAACGGATGAAAGTTATAGCGATTTTCATTTGCAATTAGAATGGAAGATTTCTAAAAATGGTAATAGTGGTATTTTGTTTTTTGTTCAAGATGACCCAAAAAAATATGATTATACATTTTACACAGGACCTGAATTCCAAGTGTTAGATAATGATGGTCATCCTGATGCAAAAATTATCAGTCACCGTGCTGGAAATCTTTATGATTTAATTGTTGGAAACGAAGGGCATGTTAAGCCTTATGGCGAATGGAACAAAGTAGATATTATTGCGAACAAAGGTGTTTTGGAATTAGTAATGAATGATGTAACTGTTATCAAAACACACTTAGGTGATGATAGCTGGAAAGAATTAATCAGAAGATCAAAATTTGGAAGAGGTGATATGCCAGATTTCGGAAAAACATTTTCTGGGCATATCGCTTTACAGGACCATGGCAACGAAGTGTCCTATAGAAATATAAAAATTCAAAAATTATAGTGGCAAGTATCGATTCTATTTCGAATACACATGAACAATTTATGCGTCAGGCCCTCGTGCAAGCACAGAGGGCCTTTGACGTTGATGAAGTACCTGTGGGTGCAGTAGTTGTGATGCATGGTAAAATTGTAGCTAAGGCATACAATCAGGTACAATTACTAAAAGACGTTACAGCACATGCCGAAATTTTAGCCATTACTACTGCCTGTGAAAGTTTGCAAATGAAGTATTTGCCCGAAGCCACTTTGTATGTAACACTCGAGCCCTGCTTAATGTGTGCAGGTGCTTTGTATTGGAATAAGATAGGCCATATTGTTTTTGGTGCTTATGATGAAAAAAATAGTTATCGCCGCGTAACAGAAAAAAATCCCTTCCACCCGGCTACCACCATTACAGGTGGAATATTACAAGAGGAATGTGCATCACTTATGCAGGCATTTTTTAAAGCAAAGCGTTAGTTTCAATGAAAAATAGTTGAAAATATACTAATCTCTAGGCCTCCGCAGCAGGAACTGGAGTCGGCTACGAGATTGCATATTTTCAACTATTTACTTACTTTTCCATTACTTCCAATATTTAACTTTCTAAATAGGAAAAAAATGGTTGCGATTCGGTTAAATCAAGTGAAAGGGGTGTAATTTTGAACCTCATTCAAGAAACAATAAAATAAATAAATATGTCATTTACTTTACCTGCGTTACCCTACGCACACGAAGCATTAGAACCTCATTTTGATACTTTAACCATGCAAATTCACCATGGTAAGCATCACCAAGCATATGTTGACAATTTAAACAAAGCAGTTGCTGGCACACCAAACGAAGGCAAAAGCTTGGAAGAATTGGTTGCTGTTGCTGGAACTATTAGCCCTGCTGTTAGAAACAACGGTGGTGGTCACTGGAATCACTCTTTTTTCTGGGCTAGCTTAGCGCCAAATACAGGTGGCACTCCAACAGGTGCTTTGTCTGACGCAATTACTGCAGCTTTTGGAAGCTTCGACGCCTTCAAAGAAAAATTTGCTGCAGCAGGTATGACTCGTTTTGGAAGTGGATGGGCTTGGTTAATCGTAAAAGATGGCAAGTTAGAAGTTAGCTCAACACCCAACCAAGACAACCCTTTAATGGATGTAGCTGAAGTAAAAGGAACTCCATTATTAGGTGCCGATGTTTGGGAACATGCTTACTATTTAAAATACCAAAACAGAAGAGCTGATTATTTAGCTGCATTTTGGCATGTTGTGAATTGGACTGTTGTTGCTGAAAGATTTGCTGCTGCGAAATAATAATACAACTATATAAAATTCAAAACCGTCTCTGAAAAGGGGCGGTTTTTTTATGTGTTTACTTTTCAATTAAGGAACGGGATCATATCCATGGCCTCCACCCGGATGACATTTACTTAAACGTTTGGCTCCTAGAAAGATGCCTTTTATGGGGCCAAATTTTTTGATAGCCTCTAATGTATACTGAGAACATGTAGGCGTGTATCTACATTTACTACCGCCCAAATAAGGAGAGAGTGCATATTGATAAAAGCGAATCAATAAGATAAATGGAAAGGCAATTATTTTGTTAAACATTTTCATTTATCCTGTAGTTTATCTTCCGTTGTAGTCTTATTGATCAAATTTAATTTTTCAGAAAGTCTTTCTAAAAGTTGCTTTATTTTTTCTTGAATTTGCGACTGCGTTAATACAGTTGCATCAGTGTACAAGAAAAATAAATTAACACGCTTGCCCTGTAATTTAGCCGTAGCAAGGAATGCAGGCTTTTCTAAGCGATACCCTTCACGTAATAATCTTTTGACTCTATTGCGCATTACCGCTTTTCGAAATGTTCTACTTGGTGCTCCTACTCCTGCTTGAAGTTGCCCTTTTAATGTAATTGCTTCAATATTAAAAGGAGGACTAGGTACTAACACACTTAATGCTTCTGCTAATTCAATCGTATAAATTAATTTGATTGGAAATGCATTCATAGATTGACCTTTCGCAAACAAGTGTTGTGTTTGTTTACGACTTTTAAGTTTATCTATTTTTTGATATGTAAATAAATTAGGCAATTGTTGTATTTAAAAGCAGGCATTAAAAAAGTCCTCTCGAAAACGAGAGGACTTTAAAAATATCAATTTCTATGGATTGAGATTAAATTATTTTAATCCTTTCTCGCTAGATACAGTTAATTTCTTGCGTCCTTTCTTACGGCGGCTTGCTAATACTTTACGACCATTAGCTGATTCCATACGCTTACGGAAACCATGAACTGATTTACGACGACGTTTATGAGGTTGGAAGGTTCTTTTCATCTTTTTTGTTTTACTTACTTAGTTCGCTAATATTGTTTCCACGTTTAATAGCAGTCACCATACCACTACCTGTGAAAGGACGGCAAAAATAGGGTATTTTTTGAAATCTTAAGCTAAATCTGTGTGTTTTGCTTCAATTTTTTGTCCAAAAAAGGAACTTGCCTGTTTTTCAAAGGTTTGGGCATTGTCGGTGGTGTAAAATTGCAGCTGTCCATTTTGACTACATTGACTAGCCATTTCTGGGTGATTATCAAGGTATTGCGCCAAACTTTCTGACACAATATGCCCCTGAGAAATTAGTTTAACCCCAGTAGGCAAATTAGCTTTGATTTTAGCCTCCAATAAAGGATAATGCGTACATGCTAATAAAATACTATCAATGTCCATAGATTGGCTAAAAAGTTGGTCTAAATACTCCTTTACAAAGTAATCAGCCCCGGGTTGATCATACTCCCCATTTTCAATTAGTGGAACCCACATTGGGCATGCTTGCTGATGCACCTGGACATTGGGAAAAAACTTAGCCATTTCCATAATATAGCTATCACTTTGAACCGTTCCTACGGTTGCCATAATGCCAACATGACCCGTTGTAGAATAATTACCCAATACCTCCGAGGAAGGTCTGATAACACCTAAAACACGTTTATCTGGAGCAATTTTAGGTAAATCTAATTGCTGAATATTTCGAAGGGCTTTTGCTGATGCAGTATTGCAAGCTAAAATAACCAAGGAACAACCTTGATCAAAAAACCATTGTACAGCTTCTAAAGTATATTCATATACTGTTTCAAATGATCTAGTGCCATAGGGCGCTCTTGCATTGTCACCTAGATAGATATAGTCATATTGAGGCAATTGTTTTTTCAATTCCTTTAAAATAGTTAACCCACCGTAACCACTATCAAAAACGCCTATTGGTGCTGACATATATTTAAAACTTGTTGTAAAACTAAGAACCTCGTTGCATAACAACGAGGTTCTTAGATAATATATTTTTAAATACTATTATTTTTTTGCTGGAGCCTTAGCTGGAGCAGCGGCTGCTTTAGCTGGTGCACCACCTGTAGCTACTCTAAATGCTTCTTCAATTTCTTTTGGTAAAGGAAGATTCAATTTTTTAGCAACTCTGATTGCTAAGTTATGCTCCAATGGTGGTTGGTAGTAAGGAGAAGTTACTGCAGCTGGATTTAATACCCAAGTGTACTTATTCTCATCAATTACTTGCTTTAAAGCTTCGAATATTTTTTGTCTGTAAGGCAATAACAATTGGTCTTGCTTTGCTTGTTGCGCTTCTTGTTGATATTGTTGCCAGTTAAAATACTTAACTTTTAATTTGTTCAACTCAGCAGTTGCTAACTCTAATGCTTTTGGTCTTTTAGACAAATCTGCAGAATCTTTTCTGAAAATGCTGTCTTGTAATTGCAATTGCTTAATTGTGTATTTGTACTCATCTTGTAAAGTATCAGTAACATAAGATTGCATTAAAGAATCCACCTTTTGAATACCTGGAAATAAACCAAGTACACTTTGCTCATCAAAATATCCGATTTTAATTGGAGCTTGTGCAGATGCACTGTTTGTGAAAGTTGCTGCCACTAACAAAATGGCTGCGAATAAAAAACCTTTTTTCATACTCTATTTTTTGTGTTTGTGTTATACTAATTGATACCTAATTGTCTTAAAATCTCGTCGCTTTTATCCAATTTCGGGTCAGCAAATATAATGGTTATTTCTTCACTTTTATCTAAAATGAAGTCATAAGACCTTGATACTGCCATTTTTTGTACTGCATTATATACTTTATCCTGGATTGGTTTTACTAATTTTTGACGTTCCTTAAATAAATCCCCCTCATAACCAAAACGCTTCTTTTGCAAATCTCTGAGTTCTTTTTCTTTAAAAAAAAGTTCTTCTTCTCTCTTTTTCTTTAACTCCTCAGAAAGCATAAACTGTTCAGCTTCATAATTTTTATACATTTTATCAAGTGCCATTTGCTTGCCGTCAATTTCTAGCTGCCATTGATCACCCAATTCCTTTAATTTTTTATCTGCTTCCTTGTATTCAGGAATTTTCTCCAAAATGTATTTAGTATTGATTACCGCATATTTGGTTTGCGCATTGGCAAATAGTCCAAAAAACATGCAAAATGCTAAGAGAAAATAAAATTTATTCGATTTCATAAAATAAAAATTTTTCTATTCTGGTTCGTATCCTAACATGAAGGTAAATCTACCCGCATCTTTAAGTGAATTGGTTCCATTTAATCTATCAATACCAACACCATAATCGAATCCTAACAATCCAAACATAGGTAAGTAAAAACGCATACCTATCCCCACAGAACGACGTAATTCAAATGGATTATAATCTTTCATGCTATACCATCCATTGGCTGCTTCAAAAAATCCTAATGCATAAATGGTGCTACTTGCAGCCAAGCTTAATGGATATCTTACTTCCATTGCATACTTGTTGAATATAGTAAAGTGTTGTGTTGCAGTTTGTTGGTCAGGATTCACTTTTGGATTAGAGCTTTGGTAAACCGGATAACCTCTTTGTGCAATAATGTCATACCCTAATAATGCAAACTGATTACTTAATCCGGCATCTCCTAATTGGAAACGTTCAAAAGGTGAAATACTTAAGTCGGTATTATACCTTCCAACAAATCCATACTTTGCTGCAAAACGTAAAACAAATTGTTTGTTATGATCTTCGCCGGCTGGCTTACCCAAAGGAATATACCACTCACCATTAAAACGCCATTTATGGTATTCTAATAATTCAAATTTATTTTCTCCCGTATTAATACTTGGATCAATTAATGAATAAGGTGGTGTAAACTGACCGCTTAACAAAAAGGTAGAACCTGTTCTTGGGAACAATGGTTGATCCACTGATGTTCTTTGTAAAGCCAATTTGATATTGATATTATTTACATTACCATTTTTAAAATTTGGTAAATTGTATGGATCAATTGGATAATTCTTTAAAGTGTAACGTGTAAAGTTTAAACCATAACTAAAAGAGAAATAGTCATCTGGCCATGCCAATTGTTTACCAAAAGTAACCGTTGCTCCGGTAGTGGAAATGTATTGGTTGTCTGCAGCATTGATATTATAAAGACCAGTGGCAGCATCAATAGTTTGTCCATATTTAGTATTAAAAATACTAACCGTTAAAGAATTTCTTTTCACGCCTCCAAACCAAGGTTCAGTAAATGAAGTATTGATTGAACGGAATGCTTTACCATTACTTTGAACACGCACACTTAACTTTTGTCCATCTCCCATTGGCAATGGATCCCATGCTGATTTCTTAAATAAGTTCTTTGAAGAGAAGTTATTAAACGTAACTCCTAAAGTTCCTGTTAACCCAATATATCCTCCCCAACCAGCACTCAACTCTAATTGATCGCTTGATTTTTCTTCTACACTATAGTTAATATCAACCGTTCCATCTTCAGGATTCGGAACCGGTTCTGGTTTAATCTTTTCTTGATCAAAAAAGTTTAACTGCGCAATTTCACGTTGAGAACGAATTAATAAAGTACGACTAAATTTGTCGCCTGGAATGGTTCTAATTTCTCTTCGAATAACAAAGTCCTTTGTTTTTTCGTTTCCAGTAATACGCACTGTTTTAATCGTTGCTTGCGGACCTTCTCTTAATCTAATTTCATAATCAATGGTGTCATTATAAACTGCTGTTTCAATTGGATCAACAGCAAAAAACAAATAACCATCATCTTGGTATAAACCACTAATATCTCCGCCCTCTGCAGTTTGTGTTTTACCTAATTTATTATATAAAACTTCTCTATTATAGGTAGCTCCTTTTTTAATATTCAAAATGGTAGACAATAATGAATCAGGATATTTGGTATTACCTCTCCAAGTAATATTACCAAAATAATATTTGTGGCCTTCTTTCACCTGCATATCAATATTCAAGTTGCCGGCTGGATTATGGTATACTGTATCTTTTTCAATAACAGCATCTCTAAAACCTAATGAGTTATAATAGTTCAATAAATTATCCTTACTCTCATCATATTTTTTTGGATCATATTTTGAAGAAGAGAAAGTAATTCTTGCATAAGGGTTTAAAATCTTTTTTGTCTTAGTGAAAGTTAAATAACCGTGCTCTTTAACATACTCTTCTAAAGTATAAGGATTCGTTTTTACAATGACTGGTTTGTCATTGATAGGATACAATGTTAATCTTGATTTTTCGTGAATCTCTTTAAGGCTTTTCTTTAATTTACCTTCCTCGATATTATTCCCTCCAAAGTTGATATTGTTAATTCTTACTTTCGGTCCTTTATCAACCACGAAGTCTAACAATAAATTATTTTTTCTAGTGGCATCTTTTCTTTCCTTGATGGTCACTTTTACATCCTGAAATCCTTTTTCTGCGTAGTACTTTTTGATTCCTTCTACTGCAGTAATTTTCATATTTTCAGTTACCACCCTGTTTGGCAATAAACCTGTTTTACCAGATAATTCATCATGGTCAGATTTACGAATACCTATAAAATTAAATTTGGATAACCTTGGTCTTTCTACCACATTAATTTCAACATCAATAAAGTTGTCTTGCACATCGGTTAAATAAACACTCACATCGCTAAAGTAATTTTGATCCATTAATTTATGGATTACTTTAGCAAAGTTGTCGCCACCTGGAATGGTAACTTCATCACCGACATTAAGGGTTGATAATGATAATAAAAGGGCTTCATCAAAATTTTGATTACCAACCACTTTAATATTTCTGATCTTATATTTTGTAGGATTCTTTTGATTAAAGATTCCCATTAATTTCACATTAATTTGAGACACCGAGTCGCGCGCAGGAGTCACCTGTGCAAAGCCGGTATTTGTCAATAAAACAATGAAAAAGATACCTATAATAAATTGGAGAGATTTTTGCATCTGCTTGGGGCTAAACATTTAGGTTTTAAAAGTGTCGCAAATTACTCGTAATATTTCAAAGTCTTTGTTAAAAAACAAAATAAAATATATTAT
>CAIQQR010000131.1 GCA_903874055.1 uncultured Bacteroidota bacterium
CCAAATTAATATGAATCCTAAATTGCCTGTGTATGGACATAACCATATGCAATATACCCTAGATACAAAGTGGGGAACTTTAAATGCAGATCAAACACCTGTTAATGATTGTCATGAAATGATACAGGATGGTAAAGGCCGTATAGTTTTACTTACAAACGAAACAAAAAACAATGTTATTGTTTATGATAAGCGTGGAAAGTTATTGGAAACATTTGGGCATGAATTTCCTGGTGCCCATGGATTAACCGTGCAACATGATGGTAAAAACGATTATTTATTTATTACAGATACCGATAAACATCAAGTGTACAAAACTACTATCGATGGAAAAATAATTTTCACCATAGATGCTCCAAAAGATGTTGCAGCTTATGCAAAACCTGCAGCATTTGTGCCTACTGAAACTACTGTTTTAGAAAATGGAGAATTTTATATCGCAGATGGATATGGTGCACAACATATTATGCATTACGATGAAAAAGGAAATTTAAAAAATGTTTTTGGCGGTAGAGGCGAAGGTGAAGCACACTTTGATAATGCGCATGGTATATGTTTAGATAAGCGCAATGGAAGCCCTACTCTTTTAATTACCGATAGAACCCGTAATGCATTTAAACGATTTAGTTTGGATGGTAAATTAATGGAAGTAATTCATTTACCAGGCGCTTGTGTTTGTCGTCCTGTTATTAAAGGTGACTATTTATATGCTGCTGTATTACGTTCACCTAATTTAGATACTGAACACTCTGGTTTTATTACCATTTTAGATAAAGACAATAAAGTAGTTTCTAATTTGGGAGGCAGTGAACCAACCTATGTAAATGGCGTGTTACAACCCATGTCACAAACTGATAAAATATTAAATCATCCGCATGATGTTTGTGTTGATGATGATGGAAATATTTATGTTGCACAATGGGCTTCAGGCAAAGTGTATCCTTATAAATTTTCAAAAGTATAAAGTTGAAATTGATTCAAAATAAAAAAAATACACTTGTTGTAATGCTACTCATAGTAGTAGGTATAAGTATTTATTATTTTACAAACGGGCAGGTAAAAAAAGAAAAGCCCATTTCTTACAATAAAGATATTCGACCATTATTATCTGATCGATGCTTTTCTTGTCATGGCCCTGATGTAAATAAAATGAAAGCTGGACTGCGATTAGATAAGCCAGAAGTTGCATTTGCCGAATTGGTAAAAAATAAAGGGCACTATGCAATTGTCCCTTGGAACCCTGAAAAAAGTGAACTCATTAAAAGAATAGAATCAAATGATCCTCATGTTGTGATGCCACAGCCCGAAAGTCATTTAGCAAAATTAACCCTTGCCGAAGTTGAGATTTTTAAAAGATGGATTAAAGAAGGCGCAAAATATGAAAAGCATTGGTCCTTTGTAGCGCCTATAAAAACAGCATTGCCAAAAATAGAAAATGAGGATTGGGCGAAAAATGAAATTGATTATTTCATAGCTGAAAAAATGGAAGAGAAAGGACTTACTCCCAATAAAATAGCGGAGAAGGAAACATTAATTAAAAGAGCTTATATCGATTTAAATGGGCTCCCTCCTACTTATGCTGAATTACAGAATTGGAAAAACAACAATGCTCCAAATTGGTATAGCCAATTAATGGAGCAATTAATAAAACGACCGGCTTACGGTGAAAAAATGTCCATCTTATGGTTGGACCTTGCAAGGTATTCCGATTCTTATGGATATCAGGATGATAATATCAGAACTCAATGGCCATGGAGAGATTGGGTAATTAATGCATTTAATAAGAACTTGCATTATGATGAATTCTTAACACAACAAATTGCAGGTGATTTAATTCCAAACAGTAATAAAGAAACCATTTTAGCAACCGCGTTTTGGCGTAATCATAAATACACCGAGGAAGGTGGTGTGATTGAAGAAGAGTATCGTGTAACTAATAATATTGACAAAACACGTACCTATGGGAAAGCGATTTTGGGCGTAACTATTGAATGTGCTCAATGTCATGATCATAAATACGATCCCTTCTCTGCTAAAGATTATTATCAACTATATGGCTTCTTTAATCGAAGTAAAGAAAAGGGATACGAAGGAGATGTAAGTGTTTCAACGCCAGCAAAAACCCCTAAATTATTTATTACAGTTGCGGATAGGCAAAATATTTTAAAGTATATCAACACAAAGGATACCAATAAACTAGAAGTATCGGTGATGGGAGATACCAACCGTCCTACTTATTTATTGAGTCGTGGAAGGTATGACGCTCCTACTACCTTAGTGCAACCTACAGCGCTTGAATCTATAATGCCATTCGATTCTACAAAATATGAACGCAATAGATTAGGTCTTGCCAAATGGACTATAAATAAAAAGAACCCTTTAACTGCAAGGGTATTTGTTAACTTTATTTGGCAGGATATTTTTGGAAAAGGATTGGTAAAAACATCGGGCGACTTTGGATTACAAGGCGAACTCCCTACCCATCCTGAATTATTAGATTGGTTAGCGGTAGATTTTATGAGCCATAATTGGGACATTAAATATTTAGTTACTAAAATAATGTCAAGTGCCACTTATATGCAATCAGGTATTATTAGTAAACAACATTTAGAAAAAGATCCTGAAAATAATTACTACGCAAGATCTTCACGTATTCGTTTAAAAGCAGAGCTTATTAGAGATTGGATTTTAAGTACGAGTGGTATATTAAATCCAACAATTGGTGGGCCAAGTGTAAAACCCTATCAACCCAAAGGAGTGTGGGAAAGCACCACTTCGGGCAGAGGTCAATTAGCAGCATATAAACAGGATCACGGAGAAGCATTATATCGTAGAGGCATGTATACATTTATAAAATTAACAGCGCCTCCTCCTAGTATGATGTTGTTTGATGCAAGTAATCGTGATCAATGTGAAGCAAAGCGTTCAGCTACCAATACGCCATTGCAAGCTTTGAATATGCTTAACGATCCAACAGTGCTTGAAGCTTCTAGAGTATTGGCACAAAAATTAAGTGCTGAAAAAATAAGTGTGGATGAAAAAATAAATAAAGCTTTTGAATTAATACTGATAAGAAAACCAAAATCATCGGAAGCAAGTAAACTTATAAGTTATTATGAAAATCAAGAAGCTTTTTTTAAGGCAAATAAAGTTTTAGCACTAAAAACATTATCAACCGGTGAATATAAAAATGCAGTAAACAATAATAACCAGCAAGAGACTGCTGCGTTAATGAAACTTTGTTTATTACTATACAACCTTGAAGAAACCATTACTAAATCATAGTGTCATGAATGAATTTTTAGAACATGGATTGAACCAAAATAGGCGTAAGTTTTTATCTAAGCTTAGTTTAGGTTTAGGTGGTTTAGCTTTAGGTTCCTTAATGATTCCGGGGATATTTGATGCAAAAAATGAGGAAGATTTATTTAATAATGTACTCCCCCATTTTGCACCCAAAGCAAAACGGGTAATTTATTTATTTCAAAATGGAGCTCCATCACAATTGGACTTATTTGATTATAAACCCATGCTACAACAAATGCATGGACAGGACTTGCCTGAAAGTATCCGTAATGGGCAAAGATTAACAGGTATGACTGCTAATCAAACTAAATTTCCTTTAGCAGGTACTAAATTCAATTTTACGCAGAACAAAAATACAGGTGCTTATTTTAGTGAAACCATTCCGCATATTGCAAGTATTAGTGAAGAGCTTTGTATTATTAGATCCTTATATACCGAGGCTATTAATCATGATCCCGCACTTACTTTTTTTCAGACAGGTGCACAAGTTGGAAATCGTCCTAGTATGGGCTCCTGGATTAGTTATGGTTTAGGAAGTGAAAATAAAAATCTACCCGCCTTTACTGTTTTATTAAGTAAAGGAAAGGGTAATGGTCAAGGTGTCTATTCAAAATTATGGTCAAATGGTTTTTTAGATTCTATACATCAAGGGGTACAATTTAGTAGCGGCGAAGAACCCGTTAAATACTTAAGTGATCCTGAGTTTATAGATAGAGGAGATAAAAGAAAAATGTTAGATGAGATTGAAGATTTAAATCAACAATCTTATAAAGAAATAGGTGACCCGGAAATTGTTACCAAAATACAACAATACGAATTGGCATATAGAATGCAAATGGAGGTTCCTGAAGTCACATCATTACAAAATGAACCAGAGTCTATTGTAAAAATGTATGGGCCTGATTGCTTAGTACCTGGTACTTATGCTGCCAATTGTTTATTAGCAAGAAAATTGTCAGAGAGCGGTGTTCGTTTTGTGCAATTATACCACCAAGGTTGGGACGGACATAACAATTTACCCAATGAACTAGTGAGTCAATGTAAGGATGTAGACCAACCATCAGCTGCATTAATAAAAGATTTAAAACAAAGAGGTTTATTAGACGAGACCTTAGTAATATGGGGTGGAGAGTTTGGAAGAACCAATTATTGTCAAGGCAAATTGACAAAAGATAATTATGGAAGAGATCATCACCCAAGATGTTTTACTATTTGGATGGCAGGTGGTGGTACTAAGCCAGGTGTATATGGAGAGACCGATGAATTTGGTTATAATATCAATACCCTTCCTGTGCATGTTCATGATTTTCATGCAACCGTTATGCACTTAATGGGCGTAGATCATGAAAAATTTACTTTTAAGCATTTAGGCAGAAGATACAGATTAACCGATGTTGCTGGTAATGTTGTAAAAGATATAATAAGTTAGGATGAAAAAGATAAGCCTACTATCCATTATTGAAAATTTACTTTGGTTAATCAATCCTTGTTTAATACTGTTATGTTTTTTTAGCAACCAGTTACATACAGGCCTATTATTATCATGGTTGGGACAATGGCATCCGGTAGTACTACACTTTCCCATTGTAATAGGTTTATTTATTGGGATATATATTTTATTTAATTTCAAACCAACAGTTGCTGCAGCACAAGAAAATTATCTTTTTAGTTTAAATGCATTATTTGCTTCTATAGTTGCATTGCTAGGAATATTAATTGCTGTAGGTGGCAATTATGATAAATCAATTTTAACCATACACCAATGGGGAGGATTAACTATTGCATTATTAGCATGGGCCTTGGTATTAATTCCTAAAGATATTTTAAGAACCAATAAATTATTAAGAAGCGTTGTAGGTATTGTGTATATTATTGCTATTATTTTATTTACACATAAGGGAGGACAACTTACGCACGGGAAAGAAGCACTATCATTACCCCAATCAATAGTTAAAGAATCAGAAAATACAAAGCCCGATTCATTATTAACTGTTTATGAAAAAGCAGTGCACCCAATACTTATAGATAAATGTATAAGTTGTCATGGTGGTGATAAAATTAAAGGTGATTTGCAACTAACAAGTATTGAGTTGATTAAAAAAGGAGGTAAGCACGGTAATATTTTATTAGAAAGAATCCATTTGCCATTAACAGATGAGAAGCATATGCCTCCTACTGAAAAAAAGCAACTAACTAAGGAAGAATTAGCGATAATTACAAACTGGATGCATTTAGGTGGCGATTTAAACAAAGCACTCAAGGACTTAATTAAAACAGATAGCTTGTATTTGTTAGCTTCACAATACATTGCTCCCGTTACTGGAAATAATAAAGTGCAGCCAGATTTATCGGAATACAATAGCAATTATGTTTCAGTTAAATATACATATCATGGTGGTGATAAAATAAATGTGAATTTTTTTCAAGGAGCTTTTTATAAAACAGAGTACTTACAAAAGCTTGAAAAAATTAAGGAGCAGATTGTTACTTTAAACATGCAAAATATTCCTTTACAAAAAAAGGATATTGATATTATTGCAGGATATGACAATTTAGAAAAATTGAATCTAAATTATACCAAAATTAAAATTCAAGATATTCAATCATTAAGTGGCTTAAAGAAATTAAATTCCATTTCTTTAGCAGGTATGAATATCGATAATAATAAATTAGAAACGTTCGTAAAAGGAACGCGTTTACATAAAATTCAATTATGGGCCAGTGGACTAAAGCAAAAAGACATTGCCCCAATCATTGATAAATATCCTAATATACAATTTGTGGTGGGAGATAATATGGATGACTCTATTATGAAATTAAATAAACCATTTATTGAACAGGACAGTACCATTATTACCAACCATATTAATGTTCCGTTAAAGCATTTCTTAAAAGGAGTTACTATAAAATACACCATTGATGATTCAGAGCCAGATAGCATAACTAGTCCTACTTACGAAAAGCCAATTGTGCTTACAAAAAACACAACACTAAAAACAAAAGTGTTCAAAAAAGGATGGCTCGCAAGTGATTTGGTACAAAAATCTTTTTATAAGTCATCGCTTATACCTGATACTGTAATGCTAATCACTAAACCAGATCCAAAATATGCGGGTACTGGAGGACATACTATCATTGACCAAGAATTGGGTGAGCTCAATTTTGGAAATGGTAAATGGTTAGGTTATTCTAAATCAAATATGGAATTTGTAATGAAGTTTAAAAATCAAACAGCCTTAAATGAAATTATATTTAATGCATTGATTAATACTGGTAGTTATATATTCCCTATCCAAACGATTCAGGTAGAAGCAAGTAATGACGGGAAACAATTTAAGACCTTACAAAATGCTGATTTTACTAGTATTTCAAAGGCTTACACCAAGGAGCCCAATATCAATCAAACACAAGCTTTCAAAATTAAAATAGCAAAATGTCCAGCTTATAATTATTACAAATTTACCCTGCGTAATTTAAAGCAACTTCCTGTTTGGCATCCTGGCAAAGGAACACCTGCCTGGATCTTTGTAGACGAGGTTTTCTTTAATTAATATTATATCAAGTATATCCTACTTTTAATTATGTTCACTACTTCTTACCCGTAGCTGACCAAATAATCCCTGCTGCAATATGACTTAAATAAGCGGGGTCCGAAAAATCAGTTGGCATATGTCCTAGGTTTGTATAAAATGCGCGGCCTCCATCATAATTATGATACCAAGCAATGGGATGAAAAACACCCATACCTTTTCCAGATACAGCCACTCTATTTGCGTTAGCGCCCCAATTTGCAACTGGATTGTATGTTTTTTCATCAACCGATAAAATAGTTTTTAACCCTTCAATTTTATCTGGGCCAAACTCATACCATTCATCAGTCCATTGTTTATTATTTGCAAAACCTTCTAATCCTGGGAAAGAAGCATCTAAAACATTTAATCGAGCAGATTGAATAGCAGGGTGTATAACAAACATTCTGCCTACTAACTTAGTATACCAAGCCCAATCATATTCGGTGTCTGAAGCACTATGAATACCCATAAATCCTTTTCCTGATTGAATAAAACGCTCTAAAGATTTTTGCTCTTGCTCATTGAATATATCACCAGTAGTATTTAAAAATATAACTACTTGATAATTAGCTAATGTATTATCATTAAAGCCATTATTATCTTCCAATAAGTCCACCTGAAATTGATGTTTTACACCCAATTGCTGAATGGCTAATACCCCAGCATGAATTGATTCATGATGCCAACCCTTGGTTGTGGTAACTAGTAAGGCTTTAAACTGCTTTTGGGAAAATGAGTTTACACTATATCCAATAATAAATAGAGAAAATAACAAGCAAGCTTTTACAA